>PBSX01000004.1 GCA_002726375.1 Marinovum sp. | reverse complement strand
AGCGGTCTGCGCAAACGCGGCAGCATTACCCATCGAAACCGACCCCAGAGCCCCAGCCCAAGCGCCGAAGACAGGCGGGAAAAGTTCTGCTCAACCGCCTGCACCTCGGGCCGCAGGATGCGCAGCGCAAAGGGCAGGCTCATCAACGCATTGACGCAAAGCGTCACCCCCAGCGCCACATCGAAAGGATTGACATAGGGCCGTACGATCAAAAACAGCCCCGTACCCAGCACCAAGGGCGATACCGCAATGCCCAAGGTTGCTATCACCTCACCCCAACGCGTCGCCAAAGGCAGCGCAAAACACAAACACAGCGCGGTTGATCCAAGCGCAAGGGCGATCGAGCGCAGGGCGGCAAACCAGACCGGCGTCCCAAGATCCGCCAGACCCCCTGCCCCCTTGATGCACAAAAGCGCTAACGGCAGCACCAAAAAGACCACAGCACAGCCGATCACTACCATATCCAAAAAGCGCTGCAAAAGCGGCCGTAGTGCAAGAGGCGCAGGCCGGTCCAGCCCTATACCCAAACGGTCATGGCCTGCCAGCCATAGCGCAAGCGCCGCTGCGGTAACCGATAAAACCAGCTGCACCAATCCCAGAAGCGCTGCGGTGGCAAAATCAAACTCAAACCGAAAGGCCTGATAAATCGCCAGTTCGATGGTGGTGGCTTTGGGACCGCCACCCAACGTCAACGCCACTGCAAAGCTGGACAGACAAATGACGAAAATCACTGCAAAGGCCGAGGGCAATATGCGGCGGATCATCGGCCATTCGATTAGATAAAATCGCGCCATTGCCCCAAGCCCCAGACTTTGGCCCAGCCTGATGCGTTCAGCCGGCAGCGACATCCATCCCAAAAGGATCATCCGCGTGGCCAAGGGCAGATTAAAAAATACGTGGGCTAACAACACGCCTTGAAGCCCGTATATGGACAGAGGTTCAAACCCCAGCGCACGCAGCCCATCATTCAGCAAACCGTTTTGGCCAAAGACGGCTATTAATCCAAGCACCGCCACCAAAACGGGCAATATAAACGGCGCGCCCAAAAGCATGATGGTTACATCACGCCCCCAGAAGCGGCTTCTGGCCAAGGCGCGCGCCAGTGGAATGGCCAATAGCACAGACAGCGCTGCCGACAGCGCTGCCTGCATCAGCGTAAAGCGCAGCGCCGCCCATTCGGCTGGACCAAACCGCGCCGCAGAGCCAGCGTTTAGCCAGACCACCACCAGCGGCGCGATCACAAATGCGGCCAGCGCCGCACCTGTGATTATTTGGACAACGCGCGGCGCCATTCCTCAATCGTTTCTGCGCGTAAATCTGCTGCCTCGTCTTCCGAGTAAAACAATACCTTTTCCGGCAACGGCAGCTCTTGAAACGCCTCAGGCCACTCCGATACAGGCAGCGCCGCAGGCAGCGACCAATTACCGGTAGGGATCAGGTTTTGAAATGTATCGGTCAGGATAAAGGCCAAAAACGCATCCGCCAGTTCGGGGTTGTCAGTGCCGGCAATTTTTGCCGCCAGCTCCACCATGAAATAATGCCCTTCGGGAAAGATTGCGGCTTTCTTGGTTAAATCACCCTCTGCAACGATGTGATAGGCGGGCGATGTGGTATAAGACAGTACCATATCCGCTTCGCCCTCGGTAAACAGCCCGTAGGATTCCGACCAGCCTTTGGTCACGGTTAGGATTTTAGGTGCCAATTGTTCCCACACGCTTTCCGCGCGGTCGCCGTATACCGCTTTGATCCACAGCACCAAGGCAAGACCGGAAATGGAACTGCGCGGATCTTGGATCACCAGTGATATGCTATCATCTGCAGCCAGCAATTCATCAAACGATTGCGGCGCGTTTGGCAGGCTTTCGGTATTATAGATGAAAGCCGTGTGGCTATAATTGAACGGCAAGAACACCTCATCCGTCCAGCTCAGTGGCAGGGTCAGTTTTGCCACATCCTGCCCATGCGGGGCAAACAGACCCGTTTCACGCGCCTTTTTGGTGATGTCGGTGTTAAGCCCAATCACCGCATCGGCGTCTGTGCGCGTACCTTCCAATATAATGCGGCCGAGCACATCGCCAGTTTTGAACTGCAAATCACAGTCGCAACTGGCTTCAAAAGCGGCTTCGATTGAAGGCCCGGGACCCCATTCCGAGGCAAAATAATCCGGGGCGTAAACAGTTAACACAGGGGTATCTGCCAGCGCCATGCTGGCTGTCAAAAGACCCGCTGCAAATGTAAAGTTTTTCATTTCTCACTCTCCATAAATGCGACGGGCGGAGTGAGCTTGGCAATCTGCCGTACCTTTCCTCCGCCGGTCCTAACCGGTTCAGGTTCAACGGGTTCGCAAAAGCATCTCAGCCGCAAGGGCACCCCGAGGTAAAAAAAGGTGTAATATGTCTGGTTTGGGAACACAAGCGCTCTATCGCAATAGCCAAATTTGTGCTAAGGTAAGATATTCCAACACTTTATCAGAAAGGAGGCACCCTTTGGGGGAACACGGCTTATTTTAATATGGTTTGAACTGGGGTCGGTTTGGACCCTCTATCTTTTTCTCACATGGATTTCGGCGTTTGAATTGCCAATCTGGGCAATAGCCAGTCTGGTTTTAATCGTTGATCGGCTGATCACTTATATCAACAGGGCTTCACAGCACCGCCAAAGGGCAGGCAAAGACGAATAAACTTGTCACCGCGGCGCAGGGCGATTATTTGCTTATCGCAAAGGAGTGCCCTGATGAGCATCAACACATTCGGCCATCTGTTTCGCGTGACCACTTGGGGCGAAAGCCACGGGCCCGCGCTTGGCGCCACGGTGGACGGCTGTCCTCCGGGGGTGGCGGTTGATGCAGCGATGCTGCAGCACTGGCTCGACAGGCGCAAACCGGGGCAAAGTAAATATACCACCCAGCGCCGCGAGCCTGACGCGGTTGAAATCCTATCGGGTGTGTTTGAAGGCAAAACCACCGGCATGCCAATCCAGCTTATGATCCGCAACACCGACCAGCGGTCAAAAGATTATGGCGATATCGCCGAGACATTTAGACCGGGACACGCGGACATCACCTATTGGCAAAAATACGGCATTCGCGATTATCGCGGAGGCGGGCGCTCTTCTGCGCGCGAAACGGCCGCCCGGGTGGCGGCCAGCGGCGTGGCGCGGGCCGCGCTTGGCCAGATCATGCCGAACCTGAAGATCAAAGGCTATATGGTGCAGATGGGATCGCAGCATATCAACCGCGAGAATTTCGACTGGGATCAGATCGACCAAAACGATTTCTGGGTGCCCGATGCGGTAGCGGCCAAGGATTGGGCAGGCTATCTTGACGGTATCCGCAAATCGCATAATTCTGTGGGCGCGGTAATCGAAGTGGTGGCCAGCGGCGCACCAGCCGGACTTGGCGCGCCGATCTATGGCAAGCTGGATACTGATCTGGCGGCTGCGATGATGTCGATCAATGCGGTCAAGGGTGTGGAAATAGGCGAAGGCATGGCTTCAGCTGCACTGACGGGCGAGGCCAACGCCGATGAGATTTTTATGGGCAATGATGGCCAGCCGGTCTATTCGTCCAACCATGCCGGCGGCATCTTGGGCGGTATTTCAACCGGTCAGGACATCGTGGTCAGATTTGCGGTCAAACCCACATCGTCCATTCTAACCCCGCGGCAATCCATTACCAAATCCGGTGAGGCCAAAGAAGTGATCACGAAAGGCCGGCACGATCCCTGCGTTGGCATCCGCGCTGTTCCGGTGGGCGAAGCGATGATGGCCTGTGTTCTGCTGGATCATGCCTTGCTGCACCGAGGACAAATGGGTGACACCAAAGGGACAATCGGCTAATCGGGATTGCTTGGCTGGGCACTGTCCTGTTTCGACAGCTGCACCGCAAGAATGCCTGCAGTGATGATAATCACGCCGACGAAATCAAGCGCGCTTAGAGCTTCACCAAGCACCAGCGCCGCAATGAGTACCCCAAAAAACGGGTTGAGAAAATGAAAGGTCGCCGCTTTGACTGCGCCGATCCGGTTGACCAGCATAAACCACAAAAACGTTGCCGCTAGTCCCGGCACCAAGGTGGTGTAGACAAAGGCCGCGCCCAGCTGCCAGCTCCAGATCACAGAGATGTCTTCGATCATCAGCGACACAAGGCCCAAGCTGACCGATCCCACAAGCATTTGCAGCCCAACGATCATCATCACATTGCCACCCGAAGTGGCACCCCGAACACTAAGGGTGGCCACCGTGAGGGCAAGCGCCGCAATCACGCAAAGCCCAAGGCCCAGCGCATCCGCGCCGCCCTCAATCCGGAGCCCCATGATTAAAGCAACGCCTAAAAACCCAAGCCCCAAGCCGATGCTGCCCAATAAAGGCAGGCGGTCGCGAAATATAACCCACCCCGCCAAGGCCACCATCAGCGGCATAGACGAGGCAATGATGGAGGCAAGCGAGGCTTCGATCCATTGCATCGCCACAAAGTTCAAACCCAAATACAGTGCATTTTGAAAGATGCCGAAGATGATGGTTGCGCGCCACTGAGCGCGGGTAAGCCGCAGGGTTTGGCCCAGCATCCAGGCGATTGCCAAGCCTATTAACCCCGAGATTAAAAATCGCAGTGACAGGGCCGCAAGCGGCGATGCATAGGCAACAATGACGCGCGCGGAGCTAAAGGCCGACGACCACATCAGAGCAAATCCAAGCCCCATCAGAATTGCCCGAAAATCCATCGCGCCCCTTTGCCAAAACTACTGTATTGCTGACACAGTTCACCGCCAATGAAAAGGGCCGCTCACGCGGCCCTAAAATCTCAAAATTACTGGCTTAAATATTAGCCGTTCACGCTATCTTTAAGAGCTTTCGCTATGGTCATTTTGACCACCTTATCTGCTTCTTTCTTAAACTGCTCACCAGTGGCCGGGTTGCGCACCATGCGCTCGGGTCTTTCACGGCACATGATTTTGCCAACGCCCGGCAATGTCACGGCGCCACCGCCAGATACTTCGCGTGTGATCAGGTTGCACATTGCGTCCAGCGCGGCAGTGGCTGATTTCTTATCTGTACCCATATCTTCGGCCAGAGCAGCAACAAGTTGTGTTTTCGTCATTGGTTTCGACATTTTAGTTTTCTCCTTATACTGCCCAACTTTTAGGGCCTCACGCTAAGTTTCTAACGGAATGTTGTAGATGAACACAACAAGTAGTGGATGCATAGGGGTCAAAAACATGCGTTTTTTCCCAAATTTGGCGAAATTATAGGAATGCTGTTTCGTCAAAGCTGCGTAATTTACGGCTGTGCAACCTTTCTAAGGGCATATTTTGCAAACTTTCCATCGCCTGAATTCCCACTTTAAGATGCCGCGACACCTGTGTTTTGTAAAATTCTGACGCCATGCCGGGCAATTTTAACTCGCCGTGCAGCGGTTTATCCGACACGCACAGCAGCGTTCCATAGGGCACCCGGAACCGAAAACCGTTGCCCGCGATGGTCGCGCTTTCCATATCCAAAGCAATCGCGCGTGATTGGCTTAAGCGCTGCACCGGACCAGAGTGATCCCGTAATTCCCAGTTGCGATTATCCACCGTCGCAACCGTTCCCGTACGCATGATTTTTTTAAGCTCATAGCCCTGAAGTTCGGTGACATTAGCCACTGCTGTCTCCAAAGCAATTTGAACCTCAGCCAGCGCTGGAATTGGCACCCATGACGGCAGGTCATCATCCAGCACTTTGTCTTCGCGCAGATAGGCATGCGCGAGCACAAAATCACCCAGGCTTTGCGAGTTGCGCAGCCCCGCGCAATGACCCAGCATGACCCAAGCATGGGGCCGCAAAACAGCGATATGATCAGTGGCGGTTTTTGCGTTTGAGGGGCCGACGCCAATATTGACCAAAGTGATCCCATTGCCGTTGGCGCGCGTTAAATGATAGGTCGGCATCTGTGGTGTGCTGCCGGTATTGGGAATCTCTGCCTTAGGGTCGGTGATTTGCTGATTGCCAGGGCTGACAAAGCTGGTGTAGCCACTTTTAGGATCTGCCAGCGCTTGGCGCGCATAGGCTTCGAACTCGGACACATAAAACTGATAGTTGGTAAACAGAACATAGTTTTGAAAATGCTCAACATCGGTGGCTGTATAATGTGCCAGCCGCGCCAATGAATAATCGACCCGCTGGGCAGTAAAGGGCCCCAGCGGTTCAGTTCCGTCATTGGCACGTTTGACAACACCGTTTACAATATTATCATTGGTGGTGGTCAGATCGGGTACATCAAATACATCGCGCAGCGAAAATTCCGCCGCTGTAGCCGCGGATGCGCTCAGCGATGGATCGTTTAAAAGCGCGAAATGGATCGGTATGGGAGTCTTTGATGCGCCAATGAAAATTTCCGCTTGGTGGTTTTCCAACAGTAGCGAAATTTGCTGCCGCAGATAATTGGCGAATAAATCCGGCCGCGTGACCGTAGTGGCATAGGTGCCGGGGCCGGCCACATGGCCAAAACTAAGCCGGCTATCCACTGTCGAGTAGCTGCTGCAGGTCAGCCGGATTTCGGGATAATAGGCGCGAAACCGCTGGCCCGTTGCGCCACTTTGGCGTGTTTCTGAAAAGGCTGTGGCCAAAAACTCGGTGGCTTGTTGATAAATCTCTTTTAGCCGGGCAACCGCTTTGCCAGCATCGGTAAAGCCTTCATGGTCCGCCGTTTGTGGAGAAACTATATTCGAAGGTTTTTCGGTATCAGTCATTTTTATAGCTCATATAAAACAACCAGTGTCGCCTATCTTGACCCTGCTGCCGGAAAAAATAGACCGAAGATGCTCGAATTTGTGGTATGATTATCATAACCCAAAATGCCACGGGTGCCTAAGATAATCAAGAGCAGCAAACAGGTCAGGGGGTTTTTTAAATGGATTTAGATACTGTTTCGCCTGATGCATTTGGCGCATCACTTCGCGGTCTGGGGATCAATATTTTGGTAAGTGATGTGCCGCGCTGTGTTGATTTTCTAACAGATGTTTTTGCAATGCGCGCGCATCAGGGCTCGGCTGATTTTGCCATCATGGTGTACCAAAGTCAGGTCTTCCAACTTCATAGTGATGCCACGTATGCAGCACATCCGCTGCAGGCCCTACTGCCTGAAAATCCGCCGCGCGGTTTGGGGGTTGAGCTTAGGCTGTATGACAGTGATCCAGATACCGCTGCCGTGCGGGCCGAGGCGATGGGGGCGATGATCTTACACGCGCCAAGCGATAAACCCCACGGGCTTCGCGAATGCGCCATTTTAGGACCTGATGGCTATCTTTGGGTCCCTTCACGGCCACTTTAACGATTGTGTGGCCTATTTTTGGGGCTAAAATGCCACCTGCGCGATACTGCCGCGATACCGACGCATTGCCGACATCAAAAATTGGAGGAAAAACTATCTTATTGATTTTTTCAAAAACCTAGTATTGCCGTTTTTAAGCCCCCGTATGCGTCGCAAATAAGATAGGGAACCCGGCAAAAAGGTGATCTAGTTTAGAAAAAGGAAAAGACATGGCTGTTTCGAATTTACGAGAAAACATAGGCTATTGGCAGGAACGCGTTGATTTGGCGGCAGCCTTTCGCTGGACTGCGCGGCTAAACTTGCATGAAGGGGTGGCCAATCATTTCTCGTTCGCCACGAACGAGATCGGCACAAGGTTTTTAATGAACCCCAATCAGATGCATTTTGCACGCATCAAGGCCAGCGACGTCATCGAGCTTGACGCCAATGATCCTGATACGCTCGAGGGACCAAACGCCCCCGACCCCACCGCTTGGTCCCTGCACGGTGCCATCCACCGCCACTGTCCTCATGCAAGATGTGTGATGCATGTGCATTCCATGCATGCAACCGTTTTAGCAAGCCTTGCAGACAGCCGTTTGCAACCAATTGACCAAAACACAGCGATTTTCTTCAACAGGTTTGTGATAGACGAGCATTACGGAGGGCTCGCCTTTGAAGAAGAGGGCGAAAGATGCGCGGGGCTGCTAAAAGACCCCAAGAAGACAGTTATGATTATGGGAAATCATGGCGTTATGATCATTGGAAAATCCATAGCAGAAACCTTTAATCGTCTGTATTACTTTGAACGCGCTGCGGAAACTTATATCCGGGCTTTGCAAACAGGTCGGCCGCTACGCATCCTTTCTGATAATATCGCCGAAAAAACCGCTCAGGAAATCGAAGAATATCCTGAGCAAGCCACACGACATCTGGCCGAGCTTAAGGCCATTTTAGACGATGAAAGTTCTGATTATAGTCAATGAGGATCAAGCATGCCTGAAGGATTTGAAAAAGACCCCGAAGCATCGCGCTGGCATTACCGGCCTTCACATCCCGTTGCCTTGAACCCATTTTTCAAATGGCCCCTAGACCTTGGGGCGATCCTTCGATGGTACGCTTCTTATTGGCTTGCTGCCTCAACCACCACTCTGGCCGTGGTGTTGGCTGTCGTCATTTTTTATCTATTTTTGCCACCTCTGGAAGCAATGAGCGAATTTGCAATTGGCTGGATACTGCGGGTTTGGCTTGGAAATCTTATCCCCCATATAATATGCGCAGGGCTTTTGCATTTCTGGCTTTACAAGTGGCGGGGACAGGAAAAGCACTTTAAATACGACCCGCGCGATCCAGCAACAGACAACGGCAGCTTTACCTTTCGAAATCAGGTGTTTGACAATATGTTCTGGTCTTTGGCGAGTGGCGTCACCCTATGGTCCTTTGCGCAGTGTCTCATTTACTGGTCGATGGCCAATGGCTTTGCCCCTGCATTTCTATTTCCTGAAAATCCCGTTTGGTTTTTCCTAATGTTTCCATTCTTGATAGTCTGGGCGAGCTTTCATTTTTATTGGGTACATCGTGCTTTGCACTGGCCTCCACTATATAGATTGGCGCATGCCCTTCATCACCGAAATATCAATGTTGGCCCTTGGTCTGGTATTTCTATGCATCCTGTGGAGCATATTTTATTCTATACCAATTTTTTGGTTCATTTGGTTGTTCCCAGCCATCCTATCCATATTTTATTTCACGGTTATATGCAGTCGATCCACCCCGTTTTTTCGCACTCTGGATTTGATCAATTATACGTTGCAGATAAAGAGCGTGCGAAAATTGGTGATTTTTTTCATCAGTTGCATCACAGATATTTCGAATGCAATTACGGGACCGTAGAAATGCCCTGGGATAAGTGGTTTGGCTCTTTTCATGATGGCTCTGCACAAGCGACCGATCGGACGCGTGCCCAAAAAAAGCAAATGTACACACGCTAATTTTGACTGCACTGATTGATCTTATATATTGCGCCGCCTATGTGGCCCAAAAAGCGCGGCGAAGGCGAGAAATACACCGCTCATTGTGGCTATCATTCCAGCGGCGCTGAGGGTGTTTGAAAAACCAAGCCAAAGAGGCGCATAGCCTGCAAGTATATATCCAACTACAGTAGCGATAACCGCCAAAACCTGACTATAAATAACCTGTGATCTTAAGCTGTTCACCATCAACCGCGCTGCGGCAGGCGGACAAATAATCATAGCTATGACTATAATCGAACCTACTGCATCGAACGCCGCAACTGCTGCTATTGCAGTTAAAGTTACCAAAGCAAAACCAAGGGCTGTTGCTGCTACTCCACGCGTGCGTGCGTAAGGTTCATCAAAGCAGATTAATGCAAGTGGCCGCCAGAAAATATATATAAAGATCACGATCACCAGAAGTACGGTCATCATTCGTACTAGTTCCAGGGGCAAACCTGCCAGAGCATTTAGATCAAAAAGCGATGCCCAGCCCTCGGCATCAAGCCAAATCAAGCTCTCTAAATTTCCGAAGAGTGCATGTTCAACATCTAGGTGAACTTGGCTGGTATCTGATTGTTCTAGTAACAAGACACCCCCCGCAAACATCGATGTGAATATTACCCCCATTGCAGCCCCAGACTCAATTTTCCCAACTCGGCAAATGAATTCTATCAATAAAACAGCTATGATTGCTGCAACCGCCGCACCAATCATCATTGGCCAGGTTGAAACCTGACCGGTGAATAGGAATGCAACAACAATTCCGGGCAAGACGACGTGGCTAATTGCATCACCTATTAGTGCTTGTTTTCGCAAAAGGAGAAAGTTGCCCGGCAACGCGCAGGCCATAGACGCACAGATACCGATAAGCAGTGGAGTCAAGCTCAGCGTGACAAAATTTGATCCCATTACAATTTGTCCTGCTGTTGTAAAGATAAGCCCTGATCAATACTTTTAATCTGATCTTGTGTTAGTTTTGTTTCGATGTTGACCAAGCTATAAACAATCGGCTCATCAAGAGCCCCTGTTTGTCGCATTTTGCTGCGCCAATAAGTCCAGCGGCGTTCATTTAGAAGGGTTTTTGCTGCAAGTGCGTGCCCAGCCTGAGTGGCCACGCCATCAGCTCGAACAAATCCGCCTCTTTGTAAAAGCCGTTTCGTTTTTGGCTCATAAATTGGTTGGTTTTGGGCGATTGAAAGTAGCCCTTGGGTCATGTGGACCGTTGTTTGAAATACCAAGAAAGCACGTGCAGAGGCCAAAATCCCGCGGCGCGGTGCCAGCAAAAAAGATATTAAAAAGAGAACAAAGCTGCACAACACAATAATTGGGCCAGTTGGCAAACCAGGAGCAGTCGCGGAAATTGCGGTTCCAATATAGCCTGATAAGCCACCAAAAATACCAGATATCAACAATATTGTGTTACTTTTTTCACTCCAAAATCGTGCAGCGACCGGCGCAATGATTAATAATGCTACGATGAGGATGAGCCCAACAATCTTCATTCCTATCACGGTAACAGCAAGCGCTACAGCAAGAACAAGATAATCTATTTTTTGTGGTGAAATCCCCAGTGTTTGAGCGTAATGGGCGTCAAAAGAAACTACTATGATTGAGCGTCTGAAAAGAAGCAAGATTGCAGTTGTGATTGCCCCTAGGACCAAAATTAATACTGCGTCATTAAAAAGCATTCCAGCGGTGGATCCCAAAAGGAAAGTTTCTAACCCTGCTTGCCGACCTGCGGGTATGGCTTGAATCACTGTTAATAAAACGACACCAAAGGCAAAAAATACCGATAAAACTGAACCAATTGCTGCGTCTTGGGAAAGGCGTGTTTTTGTAGTTAGCCAAGTTACGAACATGAGGCCCAAGGCTGCACTGATGGCGGAGCCTCCCAATAGACCAAATAAACTTCGTCCGTCTAGACCTGCGGTCGTCATAAGCAAAAATGCTGCTCCAAGACCCGGTAAAGTGGCGTGTGAAATTGCATCGCTTATCAATGCGTTTTTCCGTAGGTAAAGGAAAGTTCCTGATATTCCGGTAGCGATACCTAAAAGGGTGGCGCCAAGTGTAACAAGGGTCGCATTATATCCGAGTGTGAGGCTGAGGGCAGACCACAACATCTAAATGCCGGCTACGCCTAATCTAGCCGCGCCTAACTGTCCACAATAGGTAATCGACAAATTTTCTTCATTAAAAATTTCTGCCGCCGGCCCATGTGCAATTGGGGACTTGTTGATGAAAAGTACATGATCAAAGTATTCTAAAACTGTGCTTAAGTCATGATGAACCACTATGATTGTTTTTCCAGACTTTTTTAAATCTTTAAGAACAGAAATAATTGCTTTTTCGGTAGCGGCGTCGACACCGGCTAAAGGCTCATCAAGTAAATAGACATCAGCCTTTTGAATGAGAGCCCGCGCCAAAAATACCCGTTGCTGTTGGCCACCCGACAATTGACCTATTTGGCGGTCAGAAAAATCTTGCATGCCAACTTTTCTCAAACAGGATTGAACTTCGTCTAAGTGAGCTAGGCTTACCCGCTGAAGATAACCCATGATGGGATATAGGCCCATTAGAACTACATCCTTGACAGTTGCGGGGAAGTCCCAGTCCACGCTTGCCCGTTGCGGAACATATGAAATTCTGTGACGCGTCTTTTTTAAGCGTTGTCCAAAAAACCTGACTTGACCGGAAACTGTTGGTATAATACCCATCGCGGCTTTGAGGAGTGAAGATTTACCTGCTCCGTTTGGTCCAATAACAGCGGTCAATGTTCCAATTTCGACATTGAAGTCAACAGAATATAAAGCTGGTTCCGGACCATAAGAAACTGTCATCCCTTTAATACTGAGAGCGGCGGATCCCAGATCCATGTGTTTGTCAACGAACACGCCGTTATCTGCAATTAAAGCGAAATCTGTCATTTTAGGTTGCCTTTAGCTTTCCTTGCCAACCAAAGTCCGGTGGGTTTCCGCCAAGCGCTTTAGCAATTGTAGTGATATTGTGATCTAACATTCCGACATAAGTGCCTTCATAAGTGCCTTCGATGCCCATCGCGTCAGAGTATAGCTCTCCACCCAAAGTAACTTCGTGGCCCCTGGCAGTCGTACCCTCAATTAACGCCCTCATGTTTCGGTCTGATACTGAACTTTCAACAAATACAGCCGATATTTCTCGCTCAACAAGAAGGTCGACTATTTCTTTGATCCGGTACAATCCTGCTTCCGAGTTTGTCGATATTCCTTGAACCCCTATTACCTCAAAACCGTAGGTTTTTCCAAAATACCCGAANGCATCATGGGCCGTAATNAANACTCGTGATTTACTTGGAACTGTACTTAATACGTTTTTCGCATAGTTATTTAGTTCGTTTAATACAGACTTATAGTTTGTGGCTGATGTTTGAAATTCATCTTTTTTGGCNGGTTTTGCTTTTGATAGCGCTNATGCAATNTGGTCTGTTACCAAAGACCATAAGATTGGATCCATCCAAACATGAGGATCATATCGTCCTGTTTGACCAGGGTAGTCCAGAAGTTTTTTNGGATTTATGGTGTTGGTAACAGCTACAACAGACCGCTTTCTTGACAAGTCTGCAAAGAAGTCCTCCATTTGGGCTTCTAAGTCTAAACCATGCCGCAACGTTAAATCAGCCTTGGTCATTGAGACAATGTCATTTCTTGTATGTCGATATGAATGTGGATCAATTCCAGGGCCCATTAGCCCTTTAACCTTTACGTACCCTTGACCAATGCTTCTCACGGTGTCTGCGATCATACTGGTAGTCGCTACGATGCTTATAGCNTTTTCTTCACTAAATAGCGGTAGTGGATTGATACCTGCAACTGCGCCTAAAGAGCCTATAAAGAATCTGCGGTTCAAGATGTCTTTTCCTTTTATTACCTGATATTGAATATGAGAGTCATTCGCAAAAGTCAACGCAATTGCGAATTATTCTCATTTTCAAACAGGCTTTCCCTCTAGCTTACTTGCCAAGGTATGATTTGCATGTCAGGGTTCGATAAATATGGGTAGAAACTATTGTGTCTCGATCAATGACTTCACTAAATGCAAATCTTAACCCAACTTCTTTGCAACGAAATCCAGGTATCCAGCTCGACCTAGATTGGGTAATGTCCTCTCAGGCCAATACATCGGCTATCGAGCGTAGAGCAAACGCGCTCGCTGCCAGAAGGTCAGTTAAAAAAGATCATCAAATTGCCTGGTTACTACGCGCGATAAGCTGCATAGATCTTACAACGCTTTCTGGCGACGATACCGCCTGTCGTGTTAAAAGGCTGTGTGAAAAAGCAAAGTATCCCGTAAGCCGTGATCTCTTGCAGACCTTGGGCGCACCACAAATCTCTGCTGCAGCGGTCTGTGTGTACCATGATATGGTAAAAACAGCCATTCAAGCTTTGGAGGGTTCAGGAATTCCCGTTGCTGCTGTTTCAACTGGCTTTCCAGCCGGGTTAACACCCTTAAATTTGCGAATTGCTGAAATTAAGGCCAGCGTTGCCGCTGGGGCAAATGAAATAGACATTGTCATTTCTCGTCGCCATGTCCTTTCTCAAGACTGGAATGCCCTTTATAATGAAATAGCTAGCTTTCGCTCAGCATGTGGTGANGCCCATATGAAAGCAATTTTNGCCACCGGTGAATTAGGAAGTCTTCGAAATGTCTCTCGTGCGTCTATGGTGTGTATGATGGCCGGTGCGGATTTCATCAAAACCTCAACAGGTAAGGAAAGCGTAAATGCGACGCTTCCAGTATCCTTGGTCATGGTCCGGGCAATTCGTGATTATTACGAGCGCACAGGTATTGCCGTCGGATATAAGCCAGCAGGTGGCATTTCAAAGGCAAAAGAGGCCCTAACCTTTCTGTCTTTGATGAAAGAAGAGCTTGGAAATCGCTGGTTAGAGCCAGATTTGTTCAGATTTGGAGCTTCTTCCCTTTTAGGTGACATCGAACGTCAACTCGAACATCAATCGACCGGTGCCTATTCGGCTAACCATCGCCATCCGATAGCTTGATAAACTCAGTGGATATTAAAATGACCGTTAAAGACATACTTGAAACTATGGACTACGGCAAAGCCCCCGAAAATGTAGAAGAAGCAACCGGTTGGCTTGAGCGGAACAATCGCAAATTTGGACATTTTATAGATGGCATNTTTTGCGAGGGCGCAGTTTACTTTGAAACACGCAACCCAGCCACAAACGAAGTTCTAGCCCAGATTACTCAAGGCTCAGAAAACGATGTAAATAGTGCCATTGCCGCCGCCAGGAAGGCTCAGCCTGCATGGGAAGGCCTTGATGGACATGAGCGGGCCCGGTACCTTTATGCTCTGGCAAGGTTGCTTCAAAAGAACGGCCGGCTTTTTGCGACTTTGGAAACAATTGACAATGGCAAGCCAATNCGAGAGGCGCGGGACATTGATATTCCATTGGCTCAGCGTCATTTTTATTACCATGCAGGAATGGCTCAACTGATGGCTGAAAAAATGCCAGACAAAAGAGCCATTGGTGTATGTGGCCAAATTATACCATGGAANTTTCCCCTGCTTATGCTGTCGTGGAAAATAGCACCCGCTTTGGCTATGGGAAATACCGTTGTTCTTAAACCCGCTGAATATACGTCTTTGACGGCTCTATTGTTTTGCGAAATGTGTCAACAGGCGGGAATACCCAAGGGTGTTGTAAATATTGTGACTGGCGATGGGGAAGTGGGNGAATTGATAGTTGGTCACGAAGATATTGATAAAATTGCCTTTACCGGATCAACCGATGTTGGAAAGAAAATCCGNAAAGCCACGGCAGGAACCGGTAAGTCCCTGACGCTCGAACTTGGAGGAAAATCCCCCTTTATCGTTTTTGATGATGCAGACTTGGATAGTGCCGTTGAGGGGCTTGTGGATGCAATCTGGTTTAACCAAGGACAGGTCTGTTGTGCCGGCTCACGGTTATTGGTGCAGGAAAGTGTCTCTGACCGCTTATATTCTAAAATTAAAGCCCGCATTCAAAAGCTTCGCATTGGCGACCCATTGGACAAATCCATTGATATGGGGGCGATCGTAGATCAGGTTCAGCTAGATNATATTGAAAAGATGGTAGGGGAATATGCACNGGATACTATTTTTCAACCCAATACCGAATTGCCAGCAAAGGGTTGTTACTATCCACCTACGTTAATTACAGATGTAGAAACNGCCAATCCNTTAATGCAAAATGAAATTTTTGGTCCTGTGCTTGTTTCAACCACNTTTAGAACCCCAGCTGAAGCCATACAGTTGGCAAATAATACTCGATACGGCTTGGCGGCGTCTATTTGGAGCGAAAATATAAATCTCTGCCTTGGGCTGGCTCCAAAAATAAAAGCAGGGGTCATTTGGATTAACGGAACTAATATGTTTGACGCATCAGCGGGGTTTGGTGGTGTACGAGAAAGCGGATTTGGACGTGAAGGCGGCTGGGAAGGCCTTGCGCCATATACAAAATCCAGGGTCACTCCACGACAGGCCAAATCTGCCTCAATAAACATGCCATCCACTAAGGTGGTTAAATCAACTGCTACTATAGATCGTACCGCTAAGTTATATATTGGCGGAAAACAATCTAGACCAGATAGTGGATACTATAAATCGACCTATGATGCTAAAGGAAACCTATTAGGTCAGGTTCCAGTTGCCAATCGTAAAGATGTTCGAAATGCCGTAGAAGCTGCGCAAAAAGCAGAGGGTTGGTCGACNACATCTGGTCATTTAAGAGCACAAATACTCTATTATTTGGCAGAAAACCTGTCTGCACGTCGAGACGAATTTNCACAAAATCTTAATACNTATACTGGTCAAAATAATGGCCTTGATGAAGTTGAGGGTAGNATAAAGCGCTTGTTCGACTTTGCGGCTTGGTCAGACAAATATGATGGTGATGTTCGAAATGTACCCATCCGCGGTCTTGCGCTTTCCGTAAATGAGCCCATTGGCAACATTNGTGTCTTTTGCTCGGANGGTTTTCCCCTTCTAGGGCTGGTGACAACAATAGCTGCNGGGCTNTCAATGGGAAATAGAATGATCCTCCTNTGTTCAGAGGCGGCGCCACTTATAGCCACAGATTTTTATCAAATACTTGATACCTCCGACGTTCCAGCAGGCGTGGTGAATATCTTAACTGGAACACATGCAGATCTNGCTGAACCCTTATCAGCTCATATGAACGTGGACTCTGTATGGTGTTTTTCCTCGACGGATATTTCTGGGGCCGTGGAATCAAACGCTGCGTTTAATTTAAANCGAACTTGGGTCAATCACGGTCACGAAAAAAATTGGTGTTCAGAAAGTGATATTCAGTCTTTCTTATCTGCCTCTACAGAAACCAAAACAATTTGGATACCTTTTGGAGANGGATAANTAAAAATCATGGGTNTTTTGGACNNANANACNNTTATTAGAGCCTNTTNTTTTACTTTTACCATATGTCTGTAACAAGTTTTTTAGGCTATATGATATATGAATGAGCCCCTTCTCTTTGTCTACCTTTTGGGACTATCATTAAAATTTTAGGTGATAGTCAAAAACGCATAATCAAAAGATTACTTTTTGGCGCGCTATAAGCTTAAAATAAATTCAAACTTATACCTGCCTGATACAAAGATGAGAGACGCGTCAATATTTATTAATATGAGACCTATTTATATTTAATGTATTACTTTAATTTAAGATCATAAANTNNTGAAAAACATTANTTATTTTATTTTTTTAAGGGTTTTTTTCGATTTTTCTTGGATTGACGCTTATTTTGGTGTGCACCTCGCTTTTTTAATCTTGATTTACCCGCGAAACGAGATGGAACAGTCGAACCTTCTACAGTGAGCAGCTCAAAAATGATCCCACCACTTTCAGAAGTCGTTTCAGCCAACCGGACTGTTACGTTTTGCCCTAAGGAAAGTTTAAATCCGCTCTCAGCCCCCACCAATCGATTGAGTTTTTTCTCTAATGTAAAATATTCCCGTCCTAGAGATCTAATGGGCACAAGCCCCTCGGCCCCACTTTCATCTAAACGAACAAACACACCAAATTTTACAACTCCACTAATTCTACCTGAAAACTCATTACCAATTTTCTGCGAAAGATAAATTGCCAGATAACGATCCAATGTATCGCGTTCAGCTGCCATTGATCGCCGCTCAGATATGGAGATTTGATCTGATGTTTGCTCTAAAATAGCTTCTTCTTCTTGGGTTAAGCCACCTTCTCCCCATTTATGAGCTCGAATTAGCGCACGATGCACCACAAGGTCGGCGTACCGCCGAATTGGCGAGGTAAAATGGGCATATGCACGTAATGCCAACCCGAAATGCCCAAAATTTTCCTTACTGTAATACGCCTGCGTCATAGCTCTTAAAGTTGACATGCTCAAAAGCTCAGCCTCTTTTTGCTTTTCTGCTTGCCGAAGCAATTGGTTCAGATGCTTGGTTTTAAGAACCTGACCTTTCGCAAGATTTAATCCTACGGATTGTGCTGTATCCCTTAAAGCCTCTATTTTGGCTTTTTCTGGCTCCTCGTGTATTCTAAAAAGACAGGGTTCTCTTTTATCAACCAAACATTCAGCGGCGGCAACATTTGCCAATATCATAAACTCTTCGATTAACTTGTGTGCATCCAGGCGGTCTTTAAATTTGACGCCAGTGACATCACCGCTCTTATTTAAGCAAATCAACCGCTCTGGAAGCTCCAGCTCTAACGGCTGCCGCTTTTGCCGTTCGATACAAAGCGCTGAATATGCGTTGTAAAGTGGTCTGATAACAGNTTCTAATAACGGCAAAACTTTGTCATTTGGAGTGCCCTCAACACCGTGCTGAACTTCTTCGTATGTCAATGATGCGACTGAACAAATAATGGCTCGGTAAAATTCATGTCTTATTTTATTGCCTTTCGAATCTATTCTTAGGCAAACAGCTAAGCAAGGGCGCCTAGCTCCTTCGCGCAAACTACATAAATCTGCGGATAAGACTTCTGGCAACATGGGAACCACACGATCTGGAAAATATGTTGAATTCCCGCGTTGTCTCGCCGTTTGATCTAAAGCTGTTCCTGGCCGGACATAATGCGCNACATCAGCGATTGCGACCCAAATCAAAAAGCCGCCTTTGTTCTTTGGATCGCTATCGGCTTGCGCAAAAACTGCATCATCATGATCCCGAGCGCCATCTGGGTCAATTGTAATAAATGGCAGATGGCAAAGGTCCTTGCGTCCAATTAATTTGTAATCAGTACTTAATTTTGCCTCTTTAAGGACCTGCTGGGAAAATGTATCTTCAATGTTGTGCTGGTGGATCGCAATCGAAGAAATTGCCTTTTGTGCTGATGGGTTTCCCAAACATTGTATAATCCGAGCTTGTGGTAATCCCATCCGTGATTTTGGTCCGGTTCTTATGGCCTCAACCAATTCGCCATCATTGGCTCCATTTTCATCTGCTTTCGCAACGCGCCATTCTTTTCCCGATTTATCAATAGGTACAATTCGGCCTGAGGTGCCTTTTGACCGGTAAATCCCCAAGATCTTGGTTTGGGTCTTTTCGATACGCCTGATGGGTCGGGCCTCATATTGATGTTCCTGATTCAAAACANAGGCTACACGAGCAAGAATTTGATCACCAAGCCCAAGCGGGATCTNATCAGGTCTCACAACCATCAAGATGCGCGGTGGTTTATCTTTTCTATCCCAATTTTCGGGCTGTAAAAATAGATCACCGTTTTCATCTATTTCACTAACCCTCAAAACACTAACTGGGGTGAATTTGCCAATCATTTTCTCTCTATCGTCTGTTTCTTTTTGAGAGCCTACAAACTTACCTTCAGATTCTAGCTCTTTTAGGATTCGGTTTAACGCGGTTCTCTCTGATCCTTTTAAACGAAAGGCCTTTGCTATATCGCGCTTATCACGCTGTTTTGGATTGGCAGAAATCCAAGCAAGAATATCGGCTTTTTTTGGGGGCATACTCATTGTGAAGCCCTAGCATGGGATACAAATCCCGTCACCGAGAATTCATGCTGCATAGAATTTTTCTTTGAATAAATACTCACTTTTTCAAGTCTTCGCCACGGTCCACATCTGCTAACGGCTCAAGATAAGTCACATGATTGCTTTGAACGGTTTTACGTGAGTCTAAAAGGGCGTGGCTTGTAGACCAACGAACGTCTCGAAACAAACCTTGAGGCATGGCAGA
>PBSX01000028.1 GCA_002726375.1 Marinovum sp. | reverse complement strand
ATGCCCGCCTAAGCTGGAACGGTGAGGTGGTGGCCATGCAAACCCCGCCGCTGCAACGCCTTGGCAATGCTGCCGTGACCCCGCCGCCGGGCAGTTTTTTGCAGGCCACTGACGCGGGTGAAGCCGCGCTGGTCCGCAGCGTGCAAAATGTGATCGGCAGCGCGCGCAAAGTGGTTGATCTTTTCAGCGGTTGCGGCACATTTTCATTGCCGCTTTCCCGCAGGGCCGAAGTGCACGCGGTCGAGGGCGAAGCAGAAATGACCGCCGCCCTTGATGCCGGTTGGCGCCGGGCCGAGGGATTGAAAAATCTCACCCATGAGGCACGCGATCTCTTTCGCCGTCCGCTGCTGGTGGATGAGCTGAACCAGTTTGACGCTGCCGTGATCGACCCGCCCCGCGCCGGCGCCGAGGCGCAGGTGGCCGAGCTGGCCAAAAGCGCGCTGAAAACCATCGCCTATGTATCGTGCAATCCGATAAGCTTTGCCCGCGATGCCGCGCATCTCAGCGCCAACGGCTACAGGCTCGAATTTGTGCAGACCGTCGATCAGTTTCGCTGGTCCACCCATATCGAACTGATCGCCGGCTTTACGCGCAACACTTAAACGCAGCTACGGCGCAAGACGGTAAGCAAGGGGCAAAACTTCGGGACTGGTATTGCCGCTATCGGCAAGATAGCGCGGCGTTCCGATCAGCTCAAAATCTTCAAGCGCCACCACCAGAGCACGCAAAGCCGACGCCATATCCGTGCGCGCCACAAAATGCCCAAGACAGTGATGTGCGCCGCCGCCAAACCCGTGATGGCGCCGCTGTTTTGCTGTGATGTCAAACTCAGGCAGCGGACCAAGCGCCGGATCCTTGGCGCTGACATGCACCAAAAGATGCAGCGTCGTGCCCTTGGTAATTTCCACCCCGTCATAGACAAAGCTCTCGGTTGCCTCGCGGGTCACCCATGTGGTGGTCGGCCAGGCGCGAATGGCTTCCTCGATGGCATTGGGCACCAAGGATGGATCACGTTTCAGCGCCTGCCACTGCATCGGATGACGGTCAAAGAGCGCCATCAGGAACCCCAACTGGCTGCGCGTTGTGTCCACCCCGCCGAATATCAGAATAACGATTAAATCCAACAGCTCTTGCCGCCCGATCTGCGGAAATTTCTGCGCCGCGCGCAGCAACCGGGCGGCCAGCCCTTCACGGTCCTCGCCCCGCTCGGCTGTACTGATTAGCTGATCTGCCAAACGCATCAAGCGATCACAGGCGGCGTTGACCTCATCTTCATGGGTTTTGTAGTTGAGCCCCATGGCCAGCCCAAGCGTGCTGGCATCGCGCGCCACCGACTGCCATGTCTGCAGTGGCAGGTTCAACAGAACGCAAATCGCCTGACCGGAAAACGGCATCGCAAAATCATGCTGAAATTCGCATTCCCTGCGGGTTTTCAGCCCATCGCAAAGCCTTTGGGCAATGGCGTCAAAAGCGGGCACAAGCGACAGGATAAAGCCCTCATCCAGCACCGCGAGTGCCACCTGCCGTAGCTGCTTATGCCCCGCGCCCTCTTGCGAAATGACACTGCGCTGCCAGAAATTGGCAAAACTGCCCTGCGCGTTTTGACTTTGCGGCCAGGCATAGCTGCCCTGCCGCAACCGGCGATCGCGCAAAAGCCGGCCCACATGATCATAGGACAGCACCGCAAGCCCCAAGGTCGTTCGCGCGCACCAATGCTGATCGCGCGCCGCAAACACCGCCCCGGATTTTGTCGAAAACCCCGGCGCGCTTAACGCGAGAAACGGCAGGTTGGCCGCAGTCCCCAGATCGTGATCCTTTACCATGTCCCCCCTGTTAAGGCATCGCCACTTAACCCATATATCGTTGGGCTTATCTATGATGCACGTCAAGGTCAGGCAGCATTAAATTGCTTAAAATGCACAGGCCGCAAAACGAGCCACCGCTTCATAAAATATCTTCCAGTTGCAAAAGGCAGCGCGTGAATTCACGTGCGCGGCGCTCTATCAAGGCAAGATCACCTAGAAAATCAGCGTCAAAATTCACCTTTGCAAACAGTGGTTCTTCTTTGATACGCAAGTCACATTGTGGGTTGGGGGCCTTGTCCGGTTTGCTACATGCCAAAACCGCTGCAACCTCGCCCTCTGTGTTCCAGCGGGCAAAAACATTGTTGTCTGGCCGGCGCGAGTTTTCGTACTGCAGCCCTTGCCAACCACCCGGAAGCGCGCGACCGGTGAATTCATACCCCTCAGAGCTATGATAGGTTGTCCCATCTTCCTGATAGAGCAGGTTTCTAGTGCGAAGCCCGCCTACAGTTCCCATTTTTGAATAGATCGGATAATGATCAACGCCATCGACTGAAATCATGAGCGTGTTGTCATTCAGCCCGCGGTCATACCTGGGCCGTCCGGAATGGATATCGATGGAAAACAACATACGATTTTCAACCGAAAATTCGCCGTCTTGCAAGACAGGTGGGAAATAAATCCCCATCTTGGGCCACCGCAATGAGTGTCTGCGCTTTGGCGCGTTCACATCGCCTTTTTGATGAAAGGTTGACACCCAAATATCACTGATCGCCGTTTGCCCATTCGGTCCCCCCCTGTAGTCGGTGCAATCCAGCGGCTCGGCTTGGGCTAAACTAGCCAAATGCCCATAGATTAATGTGAAAATAGCAATAAAACTGATTGCCCTACCCATCCCACTCTCCTTTCAGGGCTCAAAACCTGCCGATGAATTGCCCCTAACCGAGGCTTAGGGGCCCAAAGTAACCGCATCCCCAACAGCAATGCCCAAAACGGCGCGCACTCTTCAAAATATATTTTTCCTTTGCAAAATACTCGCATAACGTGCAGCGCGCAATGGCATTCTATCACCCGCTTTGAACCCCGCGCTTTGCGCAATTCTTATAAAAATCTACAACCCTTGGAAGCTAATCCATACCGAAACCATATCATGTTCCTTTTACAACTTTGACTTTAACAATGTGAACGTCAGCATATGAAAACCGGGAAGCTTTAAATCCCATTGACTTAAAAGCGCCATTGTGTCGAGCTCGGTGTCGACCATCATCAGTTTTGTATAAAGTTGAGATAATTGTACATTGATTGTGCCGTTGTCCGGTTCTGGCTCAACAAGATCGAATATGCGTGTTTGATTTTGTCTAAGCCCCGCAGCAAAGGCACTCATAAGTGGGGTTTTTTTCAATCTTTCCCGACAAACGATATGAGCCGAGCATTTTTCAAAAACATCTTGCAATGCATCCAAGTCGAAGTTCTTCATACCTGAGGTAACCACTTCCTGATAGCCCAACCAATCTAGGATTGCGTGCCACCCGAACGGGGATTGATCGGTTGCCGCGAACTCAATATGACACTCGTTCAATAACGCACTGGATACAGACTCTTTTCTAAGCAACATTGAACTTTCGAGTTGTTCATCATACTGAATTTCGATGATCCTCTCCTTACAGCTTTCGCGGATACTGATTTCGGGTGGATCGAACGTCAGATAGGCTAAGCACTCGCTGCCGGTTGACGGGGTTTTGGAACGCAGGTAGGCGGCCAGTTCAACAGAGCTGGGATTAGGAGGTTCATCTTGTGCGGGCACCACAGTGCCAGCGATTGCCAGGCTGAAAAAAGTAAAACAGCAAATTGTTCGTCTCAGCATTATAACCATCTTACTGATCCGATACGGTCTGGGTCGCGAGACATTTTTGAAAAATCTTTGACCGCGCCACGGGACGAATATCTTCGCTGGTTGGTGCACACCTTTTTAAACACTTTAACAAACGATCAGCTTCATCAAACGATGAAGGATTTGGTGAAAGCCGAGAGACCTGATTTATAGCATACTGCACACCCCCGACGGCCAACTTCAATTGCTCTTGAATTTTTACGTCATCAATATTTTCGAACAACCAGATATAGCTATAAGCAGCCCATAGATAATACAGATAAGATTTGGCAATTGGGTCTTTAAAAATGGCTCTTTCAATCTTTCTTCTTGTTGATTCAGCGCGTACATACCGCGAAATTTCCCCCTGTAAGCTGGGGTCAAAGAAACTTCGTGGAGGATAGAAAGGTGTAAGCCAAGAGTATCGCGATATCTCCGCTAGCTCACTTGAATTAATCTCGTCGCTTGTGCAGTATTTTTGCAAAAATTCAGCGGCTTCATCACACGCCGGAAGCAGATCATCGGCGCGGTCCTTCAATAGGGCCTCTTTTGTGTTACAACGCGCAGCCTCATCTGCGGCCACAGGGGCCACACGGGCCACAGGCAGATAGATCAACACCGCAATAACACAGAAAAAATCTTGGAAATTCTAATCATCCCGCTTTCCTTTCAGGGCTCTGCCCTCTGACCACGTCAGCGTCTGGAACGACCGCGCCAAAACCTACCGATGAATTGCCCCTAACCTAGGCTTAGCGGCCCAAAATAACCGTAGCCCTGACGAAAATGCTCAAAACGGCGCACACTCTTTAAAATATATTTTTCTTTTGCAAAATACTCGCATAACGTGCAGCGTGCAATGGTATTCTATCACCCGCTTTGAACCCCGCGCTTTGCGAAAAAATCATTACAGGCCGTCCTATGTCGATCACAGATACCAAAACCCAGTATAAAACCCCCAGCAATTTTAAATCTCGCGGCAATCTGCACGCCAAATATGCAAGCCAGAACTGGCAAATATGGCTGGCCCAGCGCATCCATATTCCAGACCACAGTGATGTGCTTGATATCGGATGCGGCACCGGCGGGTTTTGGCGTGCGGCGGTTGATACCTATCCCGAAAGCCTTTCGCTCACCCTGCTCGACAGCGCCGAGGCGATGCTGGATGAGGCGGTCAAAACCGTCACCTCGGCCGGGCATTACCGCGCGGTGCGCGGCGTGCTGGCAAATGCTATGCAGCTGCCGTTTGAGGGCGGCCGCTTTGATGCGCTGTGCGCCATGCATATGCTCTATCACCTGCCAGACCCGGCGCAGGCCCTGGGTGAAATGCGCCGCGTGCTGCGCCCCGGCGGATGCATCGCCATCACCACAAGCGGGCGGGACAACCTGCGCGCTCTGCATGCGCTTTCGGCGCAGGTCTTTGGCGGCGCAGGGGTGGATCCGGCCGCTGCAACCTTTGGACCCGCAGATGCCGAAGCGCTTTTGGCGGATGGGTTCAAAGACATTAAAACACAGGTTTTGCGCGACCGCTATGCGGTGACAGATCACCGCGATGTGCTGCACTACCTGCGCTCTTTTCCGCCCGCAAGTGATGNCAGNGAGGANCNGCTTGNGCAGCTGGAAANACTGANCTTAGAAAAAATGCACGCCTCGGGNGGNGTATTTCACCTGCGCACCCAAGCGGCGCTGATCACCGCCCGCGCATAGCTCAGAGGGGCGCATTTTGCCGCCGCCGCGTTACAGCCGCCATACCAACGCGATACCGACATCGTTTTTTGGCCGCTTTTTGGATGCCAGCGACATGGCCAAGCGGCCTCTGCTGCAGCCGCAAAGGCGTAGTGTTAGGCAAATTTCACATGGTAGAATCGGAAAAGATCATGCTAGGTTTTGTGGTATGGTCACTCTCAGCCCCAATATGGCGCAAAACACGGACAAAATCCGCCAGCTCGATGACGCCGCAATAAACCGCATCGCCGCCGGCGAGGTGGTCGAAAGGCCGGCCTCTGCGATCAAAGAATTGGTGGAAAATGCCCTAGACGCCGGCGCCACAGACATCACCATAGACACCGCCGCCGCCGGCAAAACCCTGATCCGCGTGACCGACAATGGATGGGGCATTTCACCCGCTGACCTACCGCTTTCCTTGGCGCGTCATGCCACGTCCAAAATTGACGGATCAGACCTGTTGAATATCCACAGCTTTGGCTTTCGCGGCGAGGCACTTCCTTCACTGGGCGCTGTTGGCCGGTTGACTTTAACCAGCAAAACCAAAGGACAAGACGCGGCGCAGATCACCTGTGCTGGCAGTGTTATCTCAGACGTCAAACCTGCGGCTTTGAACCAAGGCACTGTGGTTGAGCTGCGCGATTTGTTTTATGCCACTCCGGCGCGATTAAAATTTCTACGCAGCGACCGCGCCGAAGCCCAAGCCGTTAATGACATCATTAAACGCCTTGCGATGGCGCAGCCAACGATTGGATTTTGGCTACGTGATGTCGGCGGCGACACACCGAGAACCATATTTCGGGTCGCCCGCCAAAGTGGCGATATGTTTGACGCCTTACAAGGCCGCCTATCTCAGGTTTTAGGGCGTGATTTTGTGGCCAATGCCCTGCCCATAGATGCAGAGCGGGATCAGCTNAAGCTGTCCGGCTTTGCNGCNCTNCCNACCTTTTCGCGCGGCGCNGCNNTNATGCAGCATCTTTTTGTCAACGGCCGNCCAGTTCGTGACAAACTGCTATACGGGGCNCTGCGCGGTGCCTACTCAGATTTTCTATCACGNGANCGCCATCCGGCTGCCGTGCTTTTCATCAATTGCGATCCGCATTTGGTGGATGTTAACGTNCATCCCGCCAAGACCGAGGTTCGCTTTCGCGACCCTGGAANNGCGCGTGGATTAATCNTCTCAGCCCTGCGNCACGCTTTGGCCGAAGCTGGGCACCGCGCGTCGAGCACGGTCGCCGGGGCCGCTTTGGGGGCAATGCGGCCCGAAACAGATAAAAGGCCAATATATCAAATGGATCGGCCAAGCAGCCGAACCCTTTCCAATAGCTATCAAGCCCAAGCGCCACAATTTGCCGAAACGGCCGCAGTCTTTGCACGCATTTATGAGGATAAAACGCCNGCCCCTGAGGCAAACGACCCCTCCCAGTCCCAAACNCAAACGGACCCAGCAGAAAATGACTTTCCCTTNGGGGCTGCACGGGGTCAGGTGCATGAAAATTATATCCTTTCCCAAACCACAGACGGTCTCGTAATTGTCGATCAACATGCAGCGCACGAGCGGCTGGTTTACGAAAAACTCAAAAAGCAAATGGCCGAAAACGGTGTGGCCGCGCAAGCACTCTTAATTCCAGAAATTATTGAACTTTCTGACACAGACTGCCAAAAGCTAATTGATTTTGCAGAGGCCTTGAAGCCATTGGGATTGGTTCTTGAGGCTTTTGGCCCCGGTGCTGTGGCCGTTCGAGAAACTCCTGCGGTTTTGGGCAATGTGGATGTAAAAAGCTTGATTTTAGATATTCTTGATGAACTGACGGATAGCGGCACATCACAAGTCCTTAGTGATAAAGTGGATGCGGTTCTCAGCCGCGTCGCCTGTCACGGATCGGTGCGCTCGGGCCGCCGTATGCGCGCCGAAGAAATGAACGCCTTGCTCCGCGAGATGGAGGCAACCCCGCATTCCGGTCAATGCAATCACGGTCGGCCAACCTATATTGAACTAAAACTGGCTGATATCGAACGGCTTTTCGGGCGTACATGACCATGGACATCGACTTTAGCAATCCTGTAATACAGTTGGCCTTTCTGGGCGCTGGCATTTTTATCATCCTGCTGCTTCTAATGGTGCGCGCCGCCACTAAGTCAGCTAAAGTTATCGCGCCTCTGGCGCGTCATATGTCGGACCTTGGCCAACGTGTGCAAGCCCTTGGAGATGGGCAGGAACGTTTGGCTGGCGGGCTTCATCATGTCTCAGAAGCTCAAGCCCAAGCGCAGGCTAATATGCTAAAGCTGATGGAACAAAGATTGGCGATGGTCCAACAGCAGATGAACGAAAACCTTCACGGAACAGCGCGGCGCACAGCACAGTCTTTAGGCGATCTTCAACAACGCTTGGCAACCATTGATAAAGCACAGGAAAACATCACGAAACTATCCGGTGATGTGCTTAGCCTGCAAGATATCCTGTCGAACAAACAAACCCGTGGTGCTTTTGGGGAAATTCAGCTGAATGATATCGTCTTAAATGCACTGCCCAGCGACAGCTACACTTTACAAGCCACACTTTCTAATGGTCGCCGTGCGGACTGCCTAATCCATCTGCCCAATCCCCCGGGGCCAATTGTGATTGATAGCAAATTTCCCCTTGAAGGCTATGAAGCGCTGCGCAATGCATCCACGGACTGGGAGGTAAGCGAAGCAAGAAAAGCCCTGCGCACAGCAGTCAGAAAACACATTAGGGATATTTCTGAAAAATATATCCTAGAAGGCGAAACTGCCGATGGGGCGTTGATGTTTTTACCATCTGAAGCGGTCTATGCCGAATTGCACGCGAATTTTTCTGATGTGGTGCAAGAAGGTTTTGCTGCGCGGGTGTGGATTGTATCACCAACCACCTGCATGGCCACCTTAAATACAATGAGGGCCATATTAAAAGATGCCCGCATGCGTGAGCAGACCGGCGCAATTCGGCGCGAATTAGGGCTTCTATTTCAGGATGTTGAGCGCCTTGGAACCAGAGTTGAAAACCTTGATCGGCATTTTGGGCAAGCAGCAAAAGACCTGTCTGAGATAAAAATCAGTGCTGACAAAGCAGGACGACGGGCGCGGCGGCTGNACAATTTTGATTTTGAAGAACTGGCCAATACCAGTGATCCCTCGCCGATCCCCCTTGAAAAACCATAAGCCCAATTCGTGATACGCGT
The DNA here is from genome assembly GCA_002726375.1 of Marinovum sp. Taxonomy (GTDB): domain Bacteria; phylum Pseudomonadota; class Alphaproteobacteria; order Rhodobacterales; family Rhodobacteraceae; genus CABZJG01. The sequence goes on along the minus strand of PBSX01000028.1, from coordinate 11,724 downwards.
TGCTAAAAAGATGGCNAAGACCATTGCGGTTTAACCAGCCAACACCTGCAATAGTTCTTTTCAATGGAAAAAATTTCCTANCTGCACCCTGAAATATGGAATTTTCGTCCTCATGGGGTTTTGCGTAAAATTTTCACCTTGTATCAACTGGTCTCAAGGTTTAGTCCAACCCATTATCTTGCTCGACATATCAGGCATTGTCAGGAGACCAAAAATGTCATTTCTGAAAACCATTGTTGCCAGTACTCTTGCCTTCACAGCTTCACTTGCAACATTTTCTGTAACAGCTCAAGCACAAGAAGTGACGCTAAGGTTTCAACATTTTGTTTCTCCACAATCGGCAAACCCTAAATACTTCATCGAACCGTGGGCGCGTAAAGTTGAAAAAGATAGCAAGGGACGGATTAAAGTTGAAATCTATCCGTTCATGCAGTTGGGCGGCGCCGCCAAGAACCAATATGATTTGGTACGCGATGGGGTACTAGATGGCGGATGGGTCATCCCCGGCTATCAACCCGGACGCTTTCCCGAAGCCGAAGCCATGGAACTGCCCTTTATGGTCACAAAATCGGCAGAGGCTGCCAGCCGCGCAGCTTGGATATTCACCCAAAAACACCTTGCCGACGATTTTGCCGACGTCCACCTGATTGCGGCCCATATGCACGGACCCGGGATTGTACATAAAAAGGGCCCTTCGATTTCATCTGTCGCTGATTTCACCGGGCTTAAGTTGCGTGGGCCGTCCCGCCCTGCAACATTGCTGCTGGAAAAGCTTGGCGCGTATCCGCTTGGGATGCCTGTCCCTGCCTTCCCTGAAGCTCTGTCAAAGGGTGTTGTTGACGGCGGTGTTATCACTTGGGAAATGGCTCCATCGCTCAAATTGAACGACCTGACCGATAGCCATACTGATGTTGCTGGTAACAAATCGCTTTATAACCTTTATTTTATCTGGGCTATGAACCGCGATAGCTATGCCGCGCTGCCGGATGATCTGCGCGCTGTTATTGATGCCAACTCGGGGGCAGAAACATCGGCCTGGGCCGGCCGGGCACATGATATAGGCGACACCGAAGGCCGTGACTTAATGGCCGCATCCGGAAACCAGATTGCCACATTAGGTCAGGCTGAAACAGACGAGATCAAGGCCCTCGGCGACGCGGTCATTCAAGAATGGATTGCTGATGCCAATGCCAAAGGCCTGGATGGGCAGCTTTTGGTCGATGATGCCAGAAGCGCTGTGGCTGGAACCTTAAACTAACTCTGCGGTGGGGTGCTCAGCAGCCACAGTGCAACTGGGCAAAACCTTTTAACTCTGTGCCACTTGTTTCAAACACCACTGTTTCATTAAAGTTGAATAATCATTTCTCTTCACCTTGACAGCACAAGGGCTTATAGGCTCTGTGAAAAGAGTTGCAGTTTGCAGGACGAAATAAATGGCCCATATAATTGTTGTAGGCAATGAAAAAGGCGGCGCTGGAAAATCTACCGTTTCCATGCATGTGGCAACCGCATTGGCCCGCATGGGCTTTAGGGTCGGCGCATTAGATCTGGACCTTAGACAACGTTCATTGGCCCGCTATTGCCTTAATCGTAGCACTCATATTTCTCAAGATGGGCTCGAATTGCCCGGTCCAACAAGCTATGAATTACCAGAAATTGACAAAGCCAGCGTGCCCGAAGACGAAAACATATTTGACCATAGGCTTTCCGCCGCAATTGCCCGGATGGAGCCACAAAGCGACTTTATTCTTATCGACTGTCCGGGCTCACACACGCGCTTAAGTCAGGTTGCGCATTCACTTGCTGATAGTCTGGTAACACCACTGAATGACAGTTTTGTTGATTTTGACCTGCTGGCGCATATTAGCAGTGATGGTGAAACCATTGAGGGGCCTTCTGTATATTCCGAAATGGTTTGGAACGCGCGTCAACTGCGCGCTCAGGCCGATCTGTCCCCAATTGATTGGGTGGTTTTACGCAACCGTGTTGGCGCACAGCAGATGGTTAATAAACAAAAAATGGAGCGCGCTTTGGAAAAGCTGTCCAGTCGCATCGGGTTTCGAATTGCACCGGGCTTCAATGAACGTGTCGTGTTTCGCGAACTGTTTCCCCGCGGCCTTACTTTGCTTGATCTCAAAGATGTAGGCGTCAAGCAACTCAATATCTCAAATATTGCCGCGCGGCAGGAATTGCGCGATCTGATCAAGGCCTTGAACCTGCCAGATGTAACGCTCAATTTTTAACTCTAGCGGATTGAAGCAGATCTATTGCTTAGCCCGAACCATTAGGCTTTTTCTTTGCAAAAATACTCCCGCCGGAGGCAGTCTAGGAATCCACTACTGACAGATTTTAAATGAAAATTGATCATATCCAATTGGCAATACCAGAAAATTCCGAACAACTTTGTCGTAGATTTTGGGCTATGGCATTAGGATTTGAAGAACTGGAAAAACCGGAAAACCTGCGTGCCCGCGGGCTCATTTTTGCCCTTTTCCCTTAATATAGCTTCAAGCTGTGGAGCATGATCAAAATAATCCTCTAGGGCGCTCTTGCCCCGGGCTGTTACGAAAATAAACTCGGTAATACCGGCGGCTCTTGCTTCGTCAATTGCATATTGAATCAGGGGACGGTCAACGAGCGTTAGTATTTCTTTTGGAATTGACTTCGTGGCCGGTAAAAACCGAGTGCCAAGCCCTGCCACCGGAAATATTGCTTTTGTGATTTTTGTATGCATTTTGAAATTACCCCATAGTATATCCCTGTACCCTAGGGGATATGTGTGAATTAAAAAAGGTAGAAATGTGGCCAATTTTGGGAAACTAGGCCCGTTCAGTCATCAATACAAATGGCAAAAAATGTCACTGAACAGCCATGACGGTGACTATTTTATTTTTTTAAATTTACGCCCTTTACCAGGGCTATAAAATGCGGATTCTCATACTTAGATTTGCCATACTCTAGAGGCGCATGCGTATCAAATCGAACCACTGCACCACCGGCTGCATTTAGAATCGCATGACCTGCAGCTGTATCCCACTCCATAGTTCTGCCCAACCGTGGGTAAAAATCGGCCTCACCAGCCGCAAGCAAGCAGAACTTTAAAGATGATCCAGCACTGGTTGATTTTGCCACTGAATATTTAGATATATAGTCATCTGTATTTTTATCACGATGTGATTTTGAGGCTACGACGATCAACGATTCATTGTTAGGGTGTTTGACTGAAATGGGTAGAAGCTGCCCCTTTGTTTTTTCTTCAAAAGAGCCTTTTTCCTCTAACGGCTGTCCTGTGGCATCAGTGTAAAAAAGCCGTTCTATGGCCGGGGCGTAAACAATTCCACGAGTTGGAACGCCTTCCTCAATTAAAGCTATATTCACAGTGAACTCAGAGGTTTTTTTGATAAATTCTTTGGTACCATCCAAGGGATCGACGATCAAAAATGTTTTGTGCTGCTCCTCTTGCGAGCTTGCCTGCTCCTCCGTCACGACGGGGAGATCAGGAAACGCCAGTTTCAAACCAGCAAAAATTATCTGATCTGCAGCTTTGTCGGCTAAGGTGACTGGGCTGTCGTCAGCTTTTGTTTCAAATGAGAGGTGATCTGCATTATAAATATCCATGATCGCTTTGCCCGATCTCAAGGAGAGGTCACGCAAAACACGCGTTAATTTTTCGTAATCCAATGTAAATAACTTTCTGCTATTTTTGGCTCTACTTGACTTTCCCACTTGAAAGTATGCTATTATAGAACATTATTTTTTGCTTATGCTACTTAATTCACTTTTCAGCAAGGTATTCTGGGTCACATTTCCCATCGGTTATTTAGGTGCTTTTAATGTTTAGAACATATAAATCTCAAAGCTCAGCTGGCTTTGCTTTGCTTTGCTTTGAATATATCGTTGCAGATTTTTCATGCCACCGTGCGCAGCATCAGACAAAAACATCGTTCACCAATAGTGGGCTTAATGTCAGAAATGATGCGATCTGCTATGTTGGTTGTTGTCTTTCTAATTTTTTTCCAAGTTCTTGGGCTTAGGGGTTCGGCGCTTCGCGGCGATTTTGTGATTTATATTATGAGTGGAATTTTCCTTTTTATGACCCACAATAAGGCTGTATCCGCCGTTGCAGGTGCGGAAGGCCCAACCTCTCCAATGATGCAACACGCGCCTATGAACACCGCAATTGCGATCAGCTCCGCAGCTTTGGGCTCTCTTTACTTGCAGACATTATCCATGCTGGTAATTCTATTAATCTACTACGTCGTATTTACACCTTTTGTGATTGATGATCCAGTTGGCGCGTTTTCGATGTTCCTCTTGGCTTGGTTCACGGGCTGTGCTGTTGGGCTTTTAATGTTTGCCATAAAGCCTTGGGCCCCTACGTTCACAACCGTTCTAAGGACCCTCTATCAAAGAGCAAATATGATCGCCTCGGGTAAAATGTTTGTAGCAAACACATTGCCCAGTTTTATGTTGGCGATGTTTGATTGGAACCCGCTATTTCACACAATCGACCAAGCGCGTGGATTTGCATTTATCAATTATAACCCTCACAACAGTTCGATCATTTATCCGATTAATGTCGGAATTGCTCTTATGGCTCTGGGTCTTATTGGTGAATATTACACGCGAAAAAGGGCATCTTCTAGCTGGGGTGCGAAGAACTAGCCCAAAACTTTCCAAAATGACTGGTAATTTTGCTAAATTTTACGTCTCAAAAGTCTAGCAAAGGTTGCAGGCACCCAACAGCCTGACTATATACACGCAACGCAGATCATGCGCATGAACTAAATTGCTGATTTTGCGACACAAGCGCCAAAAAGGGTTTGTGTCGCGTGTTATTGCCTGAACCTAAGAGGGATAGAAAATATGGCCAAAGTTATCGGTATTGACCTTGGAACCACAAACAGCTGTATCGCGATCATGGACGGATCGCAGCCTCGTGTCATTGAAAACTCTGAAGGCACGCGGACAACCCCGTCAATTGTTGCCTTTACAGATGATGAACGCCTTGTAGGCCAGCCCGCAAAACGGCAGGCTGTAACAAACCCTGATAATACTATTTTCGGTGTTAAGCGATTAATCGGTCGCCGCGATGACGACGCTGATCTTGCCAAAGATAAGAAAAACCTGCCCTTTGAAGTGGTCGATGGCGGGAATGGGGACGCATGGGTTGAAGCAAAAGGCGAAAAATATAGCCCAAGCCAAATTTCAGCGTTCATATTGCAAAAAATGAAAGAAACCGCCGAAAGCTATCTTGGCGAAGAAGTCACGCAAGCGGTGATCACCGTTCCGGCGTATTTCAACGACGCTCAGCGTCAGGCAACAAAAGATTCTGGTAAAATTGCTGGCCTTGAAGTGTTACGCATTATCAATGAACCAACTGCAGCCGCGCTCGCCTATGGATTGGATAAAAAAGAAACAAAAACCATAGCGGTTTATGATCTTGGCGGCGGGACTTTTGATGTTACCATCCTGGAAATCGACGATGGACTGTTTGAAGTTAAATCCACCAATGGAGATACCTTTCTGGGCGGTGAAGATTTTGACATGCGGATTGTCAATTACCTTGCAGAAGAGTTTAAAAAAGAAAACGGCGTCGATCTGAAAAAGGACAAGATGGCCNTGCAGCGGCTTAAAGAAGCTGCNGAAAAAGCCAAAATCGAATTGTCTTCATCCAATCAAACCGAAATCAACCAACCATTTATTTCAATGGACGGCGCAACCGGCCAACCGTTGCACATGGTTATGAAAATGACCCGAGCCAAACTAGAAAGCTTGGTCAATGACCTCATCAAAGCCTCGATGAAACCCTGCCAAGCAGCGTTGAAAGATGCCGCTCTGAGCACTGACGATATTGATGAGATCGTCTTGGTCGGTGGCATGACACGTATGCCCAAAGTGATCGAAGAAGTAACCAAGTTCTTCGGTAAAGAGCCACATAAAGGGGTCAACCCGGATGAAGTTGTTGCGATGGGCGCCGCCATTCAGGCCGGTGTTTTGCAAGGCGATGTAAAAGATGTGGTTTTGCTTGATGTGACGCCTTTGTCGTTGGGCATTGAAACTTTGGGCGGTGTCTTCACACGTTTGATCGAACGTAACACCACAATCCCGACCAAAAAGTCGCAGATCTTTTCGACTGCAGAAGATAATCAAAGCGCAGTGACCATCCGGGTCTTCCAAGGTGAGCGGGAAATGGCTACGGACAATAAAATCCTTGGTCAATTCAATTTAGAAAATATACCACCAGCGCCGCGCGGAATGCCGCAGATTGAAGTTGCCTTTGATATTGATGCAAACGGTATTGTTTCTGTGTCAGCCAAGGACAAAGGCACTGGCAAAGAGCAAACCATCACAATCCAAGCATCTGGCGGTTTNTCAGATGATGATATTGATCAAATGGTGCGCGACGCAGAAGAAAACGCAGAATCAGACAAAGAGCGTCGTGAATTGATTGAAGCTAAAAATCAGGCTGAAAGCTTGATCCATTCGACCGAAAAATCAATGGAAGAACATGCCGATAAAGTGGATCCAACAACTATAGAAGCCATTGAACTGGCTATTGTGGCACTGAAGGACGAACTCGAAACCGAAAATGCTTCTAAAATCAAATCTGGCATTCAAAATGTTACGGAAGCTGCGATGAAACTTGGCGAGGCGATCTACAAGGCTGGCCAAAGTGAAGCAGATGACGAACCAATGGCAGCCGATGCNGAAGGTATGGATGATGATATCGTTGATGCCGACTTTGAAGACTTGGACGACGGAAAACGGCAATAACTTCTGTAGTTATACCGAATAAGCCGGCCCAGAACCAATGGGCCGGTTTCTGCGTTTATTGAGGAACTTGATCGATGTCAAAACGTGACTATTACGAGGTATTAGGCCTATCAAAGGGCGCCTCGGCGGATGAGATCAAAAAAGGCTACCGTGCCAAAGCTAAAGAGTTGCACCCAGACCGCAATTCTGACAATCCCAACGCAGAAACCATGTTTAAAGAAGTCAACGAAGCCTACGATGTGCTCAAAGATGCAGATCGCAAGGCAGCTTATGACCGCTATGGCCACGCCGCATTTGAAGGTGGTATAGGCGGTGGTGGCCGCCCCGGTGGCGGGCCGGGTGATTTTTCAAGTGCCTTTTCGGATGTGTTTGATGATCTATTCGGAGACTTTATGGGCGGCGGTCGTGGGAACANCAGAAATCGCGCATCCCGCGGCTCTGATCTGCGATATAATCTGCAAGTCACGCTAGAAGACGCCTATTCCGGTCTTCAAAAGTCGATCAATATTCCCACCTCTGTAGAGTGCGGGTCTTGTAATGGCACAGGCGCAGAAGGCGGATCGGAACCGACCACTTGCCCAACCTGCTCTGGGATGGGAAAAGTGCGCGCNACTCAAGGTTTTTTCACCGTCGAAAGAACCTGCCCAACATGTTCAGGCATTGGGCAAATGATTAAAAACCCCTGCAAAAAATGTGGCGGCCAAGGTCGGGCGGAAAAAGACCGCGCGTTGAGCGTAAATATACCAGCAGGCGTTGAAACAGGCACGCGCATACGTCTTTCGGGCGAAGGTGAGGCCGGGCTGCGCGGCGGACCCTCAGGCGATCTTTATATTTTTATTGAAGTTCGGGAACATGGTATTTTTCAACGCGAGGGNGGCAATCTATTCTGCCGTGTGCCTGTCTCGATGACATCNGCTGCTTTNGGTGGTGATATTGAAGTGCCCACAATTGACGGTGGGCGNAGTCGGGTAAAAATCCCATCNGGCAGCCAATCAGGGCGACAAATGCGGCTCCGAAATAAAGGGATGCCTTCGATCAAATCATCACAAATCGGGGATATGTTTATCGAACTTGCGATTGAAACTCCGGTCAACCTGACATCGCGGCAAAAGGAACTTCTGCGCGAATTTGAAGCAATGTCCGAGGACAATAACCCGGAAAGCAAAAGTTTTTTTTCGACCGTTCGCTCTTTTTGGGATACGATGAAAGGCTAATCTTACTGCAAAGCAGGTTGGCATTGTTAACCCTGCATTAATGCACATCACCGAAAAAGAAATGATGGAGCATGAAAGCGATGCAGACGAAGCCGAATTACCACTATTTTTGCAAGGTGAAATGTCGCCTTTTCTAAAAGGCGGCGCTAAACTTCCCTCCTATATAAAAGGTCATCGCAAACGCCTTCGGCATCGTTTTATGGATGGTGGGGCTTCGGCTGTACCTGATTATGAGTTGCTTGAGTTGGTTTTATTTCGCGCCATTCCGCGCCGTGACGTTAAGCCATTGGCGCGTGCTTTGTTGGATCAATTTGCAGATTTCAATGGGGTTCTTTCCGCTCCTTTTGATCGCTTGAGTACAGTGCCAGGGGTTTCGTCAGCCGTTTTTGAGGAACTTAAAATAGTAGAAGCTGCTGCGCACCGGTTGGCCAAGGCAAAAATCATTGGGCAGCCAGTTTTATCGTGCTGGGACGCGTTGCTTTCCTATTGCCAAACAACACTCGCCCATAGGTCTATTGAGGAATTTCGTGTGCTTTTTTAGATCGCAAGAACAACCTTATTGCCGATGAAAAGCAAGGCAGCGGCACAGTAGACCATGTTCCAGTTTATCCTAGGGAAATCATTAAACAGGCCTTGCAGCTGAATGCGTCGGCTTTAATTCTTGTGCACAATCATCCATCTGGCGACCCCACACCCTCGTCCGAAGATATAAAGATGACCGATGAAATTGTGACAGCTGCAGCTATTTTGGGGCTTACTGTTCATGATCATCTGGTGATTGGAAAGTCCTCCGAATTTAGTTTTCGGTCAGAGGGGCTATTACCCTAAAGACCATTGGCAAACCTGACCAAGTCAGCAAAGTCGTTAATTTGCGCTATTGAACTGGATATGGTTATGGATAGGCTGCATCCACTAAATTGACTTTTCCCCAGTGAAAGCCTTGCGCCCGAAGCCCATAACTTCCATATACAATTGAATTATAGGAGATATCTATGGCGGACGATACCTTTCCCGGATGGCATGGAACTACGATTATTGGCGTTAAAAAAGGTGCCAAAGTTGTAATCGCGGGTGATGGGCAAGTATCACTTGGCCAAACAGTGATTAAAGGAACTGCCCGTAAAGTGCGCAAGCTTTCGCCCGGTGGGTATGAGGTTATTGCCGGTTTTGCTGGCTCAACAGCTGATGCCTTTACACTTCTTGAGCGGCTTGAAGCAAAGCTAGAGGCAACACCCGGACAGCTGGCCCGTGCGTCTGTGGATTTGGCCAAAGACTGGCGTACAGATAAGTACCTTCAAAAACTCGAAGCCATGTTGATTGTTACTGATGGCACTCAGCTCATGGTTATTACAGGAGCTGGAGATGTGCTTGAGCCCGAACATGATGTGGCGGCAATAGGGTCGGGTGGAAATTACGCATTGGCAGCGGCTCGCGCGATGATGGAAAGTGATAAAGATGCAGAAACGATTGCGCGCGAAGCCATGGCCATAGCAGCAGACATTTGTGTTTACACGAATGGCAAGTTAACGGTTGAGGAATTGTCACAATGACTGATTTGACCCCAAGGGATATTGTGTCCGAGCTAGATCGCTTTATCATTGGTCAAAAAGACGCAAAACGAGCGGTTGCTGTGGCTCTTCGATCACGCTGGCGGCGCAAACAACTGGATGTGAATCTTCGAGATGAGGTTTTTCCAAAAAATATCTTGATGATCGGCCCAACAGGCGTTGGCAAAACGGAAATCAGTCGTCGGCTGGCAAAGCTCGCCAGAGCACCATTTATCAAGGTTGAGGCCACAAAATTTACAGAAGTGGGATACGTTGGGCGCGATGTTGAACAAATCATTCGTGATTTGGTAGACAGTGCGATCGCCATGATCCGCGAGCAAATGCGCGAGGATGTCCGCGTAAAAGCCGCCCGTGCAGCAGAAGACCGCGTCATTGAGGCCATAGCTGGGACAGATGCACGCGAGTCAACACGCGAGATGTTTCGGAAAAAATTACGTGCCGGTGATTTGGACAGCCATGAAATTGAGCTTGAGGTCTCCGATACCAGCAACCCGATGTCAATGCTTGATATTCCCGGTCAACCGGGTAGCCAAATGGGCATGATGAATTTAGGTGATATTTTTGGCAAAGCCTTTGGGCAACGCACGACAAAACGCAAGATGCTTGTTTCTCAAAGCCATGACGTTTTGGTAGGCGAAGAAGCCGATAAATTGCTTGATGATGAAGCCGTCACCCGGCTCGCGCTTGAGGCGGTTGAACAAAACGGTATCGTGTTTCTTGATGAAATTGACAAAGTGTGTGCACGCAGCGATGCGCGGGGCGCCGAAGTTAGTCGCGAAGGTGTTCAACGTGATCTATTGCCACTTATTGAAGGCACAACCGTCAGTACCAAGCATGGGTCTGTAAAAACTGACCATATCCTTTTCATCGCCTCTGGGGCTTTTCATGTTGCCAAACCTTCAGATTTGCTGCCTGAACTGCAAGGGCGTTTACCAATCCGCGTTGAGCTACGGGCTTTAACCGAAGCTGACTTTGTTCGTATTTTAACAGAAACAGACAATGCGCTTACACTGCAATACACTGCGTTAATGGCCACCGAGGGTGTAGAAGTGACCTTCGTTCAAAACGGCATCTCAGCACTTGCGAAAATAGCAGCGCAGGTTAATCATTCTGTGGAAAACATTGGCGCGCGCCGGCTTTACACAGTACTAGAACGCGTGTTTGAAGAGCTGTCTTTTGCAGCACCAGACAAACCTGGTGAAAAAATTACGGTTGATGCAGGTTTTGTTGAAGCCCATATTGGCGATCTTACCAAGAATATGGATCTTAGCCGTTACGTTTTATAATTAATTGTCTTTTGGTTTTTTTTATACAAAATAGAGATAAGCTCATGCCAAAATACATTCTCTAATTTTTCCAGTTTATGTTTTTTGATTTAAGAGGTTTTGTTATATACCATGGAAATTTCAATTAATTACATACGCCCAGTGGGCGATCCACGCAGTGGTCCGGCCAAAATTGGTTGGCTATTTGATAAACCGCTTTCCTCAATTGTCTATTTTCCGCCAGAGCGATTGCGATCAGCCGACGTTAATCGATCTCATGCAAAGTCTGCATCTCGCTGCCCAGCGATAATAGGACTAGAGCATCGATATGTTATAGTGCGCTGTCCTTTTGATCTTCACCTTGGATTTGACCGCGATAAAAATGGAAAACCCCTCCTAAAAAATCTGTTGGGCGATAAATCTCCAGTCCGACGATCTAAGCTAAATAATTTACTGACTGTCGTTGCAGAAAGTGAATGGAGGTATGCAGATCGTCCGATCATTCAACTTAGCCTTCCCTATCTTTTCATCGCTGATGAGCCTGTGTTCATATCCCAAGTATCACCTTTTTTACATTATCAAGACTCTGATCCTCTTCCGGGAACGATTTTTGGGGGTCGTTTTCCAATAGATATCTGGCCACGGCCGTTAATGTGGGCTTTTGAGTGGCACAACACAGATAAACCGATCCGATTAAAACGCGGCCAACCGCTTTTTTACTGTCAGTTTGAGCTAGATAACCCCGAACGCAGTTTTCAAGTTGTTGAGGCTGAACGAACACCAGAGCTTGAAAACTATCTTTTGCAAATTTCGGCTGCAGTTAACTACGTTAATCAGACGTTTAGTTTATTCACGGCGGCTCGGGAGGTTCGTCCTGAGACTTTGCTCACGCCGTTAAAG
>PBSX01000027.1 GCA_002726375.1 Marinovum sp. | reverse complement strand
ATCCCTGCCTAAGGGTTTGACGCGAACTTTCGCTGTTTTGGTTGGTTGGGCTGTCAGTCATGCCGATCTCCAAAAGGTATTGAACTTAAAAAAGCCAGATAATTTGATNAAATTATTCAGCTTCTTTTTAAGTTGACAAAATTACTCGGGTTTGTCAATTCAAAAAAAATCCCAATTCGTAATTCTGTGAGCAGTCCCAAAAAGCCTTGGAACTCACAGCGACTGTTGATCTATTTCTTCGAAAGCTATCTATCTTGGTTAGTCCTGCGGCACTAAATCCTCAAAACTGTACTAAAGCACTAAACCGCTATCTTTTCGCTTGATTGTCGATCATGGTTTACAGTATCCAATACGAGTGCACAGTTCTTAATAGAATTCACATTATGTGAAGAGGAGAAAAATTATGAAAAAACTGGTTGTAATCTGCTTAGCTCTTTTTGGTACTCTATTCGTTGCTGGCTGCGAAACCGCTGAGCCTATGGTAACGACTGTCGTTCCAGAGGCACCATCAAGCGGCAAGCTCTAAGAGAGCTTTATCTATAATCTAATTAAGGCGAAAGGACGGTCATTCTGCCCTTTCGCCTTTTTGTTTTTCTAAGAACTTTCACTAAGTCCCCTTAAGTCTACACAACGTCATTTTGAAATTGCTTAAAAGTGATTCCAAGAATTTAATCTTTTGNCGTTAAGATTGTGGTCGTCGGAAACGGGATTTCAATTCCTTCTGCATCAAACGTTTCTTTAACCTGCCGCGTTAAATCAAACTTTAGACTNAAATAATCTGCCGCATCACACCACACCCGAACCAGAAAATCCACCGAACTTTGATTAAGCGCGCTCACGCTAATCAAAGGCTGTGGATCTTGATGCGCACGGTCCTCTGCAGCGATAGTTTTTTCCAGCGCCGCCTGCACCCTTGTCAAATCGCTGTCATAGGCAACGCCAAAGGTCAAATCNAGGCGGCGCTTGTCATAAACTGAATAATTGGTAATTGGTGATCCCCAAACCTGACTGTTTGGAATGATCAGTTGAAGATTGTCCAGTGAGGCCAGTTCCGTTGTAAATATAGATATCTCTCGCACTGTGCCAGATTGACCAGACACCGCAACAAAATCACCNCGCTTGAANGGCCGGAATATGACCAGCATGATGCCTGCCGCAAAATTCGACAAAGTNCCCTGCAGGGCCAAACCAATGGCCAANCCCGCAGCGCCCAAAAGCGCNACGATAGATGTGGTTTGAACACCAAAACTGTTCAGGACAAAAGTCGCCCCAACCAGCAAGACCACAATCTGAGCAAACTTGCTTAAGAACACAAAAAGTGTGTCATCAAGTTGGCTATATTTAAAACCCAAACGCGCGATCCAAGATTTGATCAACCGAGACACAAAAAGTGTAAAAATTATGACTAATATTGCCGCCAACAAGTTCATCGAGAAATCGATCAAAGGCTGGGTCGGAAATAAATCTCTCCAAGATATTACTTCGGTCATTCGTCACTCCAAAGACAATTATAGTCTTAAAATAAACCACTTGAGGTGGTCGCACAACTGCTTGAAAATCACCCTATACGAAATGTGAACGCTGCCAAACCCTATTGGCTTTTCAGATCAGCTTTTGCAAAGCCAAGCCAGTCAAGCATGCAAAAAAAAATTGAGTTTAGGCAACCGCGATAGCTTCTTTTCAGTATGATTTAGATGGTGTTGAATAATTTGACTACACCCTATATCAATTCTTAAGCGTTTGACCGCCTAAGCCGATAAACAAACGCAGCCAGCATTTGAGTTAATCGCCATCAAGATTGTGAANAGTACAATGAACTGTGACAGAGCCTCGGTAATTTCTTTANCANATGTTGGAAAGAGACTGTTGGATCCTGACCAAGACGGGTTCAATATACCNTATTTTCTGTTGTTGTTTGNTTTTTNGGAGTAGCGATGCGCTTTCTTGCTATTGCAACTTGCATTGNTTTTGCATTGCCTGCCACAGCCCAGCAGAGCCAGGATCAGGCACCAGCTCAAGGCGGCAGCTTTTTTTCAAATCTATTTTCCAGACCAGCCGCCGAAGCACAGCCCGANTCCTTTCAAGAGCTGGGCATAAAAAATGAAAACACAAGTCTTTTTGGAACAGAACCGACACTCCAAGAGATTATTCTCACAGAAATTCATGACTATCCAAGACCTTTGGACGAGTTAGATCTAAAACAAAGAAAAATCTGCCTTGAAGAATTGGAAAGTATTTTTGATCAAGCCTTAGAGGATGGGCATTACCCAATCCCAAGAGAAGCCTATTGGCTAGATGTCTATCCTAGAACAGGCATGCAGATTTATTTTTGTGACGGCTCAATTTTAAAGAAATACGAAGATGATAACCGAGAAATACCAACCCGATGGTATTCGGTTCGAAACAGCCTAACAGAATTTCTAAACCCGATTCATTAAGCTACAAATGCTGTTGGCATCAATGATGCAAAAAGCAGGTTTAAACTCCTAGCCAGCAGAATAGCCAGAGAACTAGGACGATGCGGTTAATTGTNCCACAGCCCAGTTCGCCGCATCCGCCACAGTCGTATCGGGATCGCCGCATAATGCGCGCGCTGCTGAAATCAGGCTCGGGTCTTTTGAATTGCCAATGGCGTAAAGCACATTGCGCACAAATCTATCGCGGCCAATGCGCTTGATCGGGCTTCCCGAGAATTTTTCGCGAAATGCAGCATCTGTTAAAGCCACCAGGTCTCTAAGTTTGGGGGCCGCCAAATCATCACGGGCCTGATAGCGCAATTCACGGGCGCTTTGCGCGAACTTATTCCATGGACAGACCGCAAGGCAATCATCACAGCCATAAATTCGGTTGCCCAGCTTTGGGCGCAATTCTGGCACCACCGGGCCTTTATGCTCAATCGTCAGATAGGAAATACAGCGTCGCGCGTCCAACTGATAAGGCTTTGGAAATGCATCAGTCGGACAGGCCATCAAACAGGCTGTGCAAGACCCACAGTGATCAATCTCAGCCGCATCAACCGGCAAATCCAAGGTGGTGAATATCGACCCGATAAAGAACCAGTTTCCCAAAGTTCGGCTTACCAAATTGGTGTGCTTGCCCTGCCAGCCCAGTCCTGCAGCCTGGGCCAGCGGTTTTTCTGGCACGGGCGCAGTATCAACAAATACTTTTACCTCGCCGCCGGCCTCCGANAGTAGCCAGCGCGCNANCCGTTTAAGCCTTTTTTTCACCAAATCATGATAATCTTTGCCGCGCGCATAAACCGATATGGCNCCNCAGTCACTTTGCCCGANCACCGTCATTGGATTGTCTTGCGGCGCATAATTCTCGGCCAGCATAATCACCGATTTGGCCTCTGGCCATAATTGGCTGGGATCTCCGCGCCAGGCGCGGCGCTCCGCCAGCCAGTGCATTTGCCCATGATAGCCTTTTTGCAAAAAAGCCTCTAACTGCTCTAGCACATCTGGCACCTCCCAAGGGCGGCAGATGCGCAGATCGTCAAAGCCTTCTTCGCGGGCCTTGAATTCCAAGTCTGCTTTCAACTGCTGCATACTCCCTCCAGTTTTTTCTTCGCAAAATACCTCTGGGGGGGCTTGGGTGNGCCCAAGCGNGGGCAACGCCCCCAAGTTAAACCGGTGCGATCAAAAATCCANATCATTGTAATGCAGCGGCGGAGGAAACCCTGACACCTGATCCGCCAAGATACTGCGAAACGCCGGGCGCGATTTTATCTTTGCATACCAGTCTTTGACCACATGTGACCGCGTCCAGTCGACATCCGAGATATAATCCAACGCGGAAAAATGCGCCGCCGCCGCAAAATCGGCTAAACTCATTTCCTCACCCGCAAGCCAGCGCCGGCGCTCCAGCAACCATTCCATATAGCTAATATGAAATTTGATACTGCGAGCGCCCTGTTTGACATTTTTGCTATCAGGAAACCCCTGTCCGGATATTTTCTTGATAACCCGCTCATAGAGCAATTTTGAAGTTACTTCTTGATGAAACTTATCATCNAACCAAGCCACCAAGCGGCGCACTTCGTATCGCTCTTCTGGNGCCTTTGGAATAAGCTCTGGGTCTGGATGAATATCTTCAAGATATTCGCAAATCGCCGTGCTCTCAGTGAAGGCTTTGCCTTCAATTCTTAAAATAGGGACTTTGCCTGCAGGATTTCGGCGCAAAAAGTCAGCAGATCTTTCCCAGTATTTTTCCTCAACAAGTTCCGCTTCCACCCGCTTTTCAGCAAGACAAAGCCGCACCTTTCGGCAAAAGGGCGATAAAGGAGAGTGATACAAGCGCAGCATTGAGCAGGTCCAGAAAAAGAATTGTCCCGCATCAATGCCTGTTTATAGTTCATAATTCAATCCTTGAAANGGCCGGCGCCCTGCAGAACATTCATAATTCTGCAAGGGCTAAGCCAGTCGGTTTTATATCTTAGCCTGAGGTTATTCCGCCGGAATGCTTTTCGGTTCCATGCTTAAAGGATGCGGTAGATGAACCAACATTTCCTTTGGGCAAATCTGCACAAAATGNTGTCTTTCCAAATCCCAGCGCTGCAGNATATCTGCAGCTTTCTGGCTGCCGGATTCTGCAGTATGACGGCTGACCAACTCTTTGAGCTGATCTTCCCAATGGGGCACAGCGACCGGACAGGTCACGAGGGTTTCCATATTGAGCATCTCCATCGCCTGACCCTGCGGGTCATAAAGATACGCCATGCCGCCGGTCATTCCGGCCCCAAAGTTCGCGCCTATTGAGCCAAGCACAACAGCCACNCCGCCCGTCATATATTCACANCCATTGCTGCCGCAGCCTTCAACGACGACTTTTGCCCCTGAGTTTCGTACAGCAAAGCGTTCACCAGCCCGGCCCGCTGCAAACAAATAGCCATCTGTAGCGCCGTAGAGCACTGTATTGCCAATGATTGTATTGTCCGCGGCAATCAACGGGCTGGACATTGGCGGACGAACTGTAATCGTACCACCTGACAGGCCTTTGCCAACATAGTCATTGGCATCGCCAGACACTTCCAGCTTTAAGCCCGGCGCGGCAAAGGCGCCAAGCGCCTGTCCGGCGCTGCCGGACAGTTTCACCGTCAAATGATCATCTTGTAGGGTGTTGCGCATGCCAAAATTTTGAACAATGTGGCTTGATATTCGCGTACCCACAGAACGATGCGTATTTTGAACCGAATAGCTCAACTGCATCTTTTCGCCCTCTTTCAAGAAACGCTCTGCATCCCGCACAATTTCCGAATCAAGCGTCTCAGGCACTGAATTTCTTGGCCGGTTGCGGTCATAGACAATCTTATCAGCGCCATCGACAGTAATGAGAAGCGGGTTCAAATCAAGATCGTCAAGATGGTCTGATCCACGGCTGACCTGGCTAAGTAAATCAGCGCGACCAATAATATCGTCCAGCGATCGGGCGCCGATTCTGGCCAAAATTTCACGCACCTCCTGAGCATAATAAGTAATCAGATTGACAACCTTTTCGGCAGAGCCAGTAAATTTGGCGCGCAGGTCTTCATTTTGCGTGCACACGCCAACAGGGCAGGTGTTGGACTGGCATTGCCGCACCATAATGCAGCCCATCGCGATAAGTGCAGCGGTGCCAATGCCATATTCTTCGGCGCCCATCATGGCCGCCATCACGATGTCGCGCCCGGTGCGCAGACCCCCATCGGTGCGCAGCGTAATACGGTCGCGCAGATTGTTCATCGCCAACACCTGATGCGCCTCGGTCAGACCCATTTCCCATGGCAGACCGGCAAATTTGATCGACGTAGCGGGCGACGCGCCGGTGCCGCCGTTGTGACCAGAGATTAAAATTACATCCGCCTCAGCTTTGGCAACGCCGGCCGCAATGGTGCCGACCCCAGAAGCGGCCACCAATTTGACGGTGACCTTGCAGCGCGGATTGATCTGTTTGAGATCATAGATTAGCTGTGCAAGGTCTTCGATGGAATAAATGTCATGATGCGGCGGCGGCGAGATGAGCGTCACGCCTTTGGTTGAATGGCGCAGCCGCGCGATCAAATCGGTCACCTTCATCCCCGGCAGCTGACCCCCTTCACCGGGTTTGGCCCCTTGGGCAACCTTAATTTCCAACTCTTCGCACTGGTTGAGGTATTCTGCTGTCACGCCAAAGCGGCCTGAGGCAACCTGTTTGATTTTGGCCGACGGGTTATCGCCATTGGGTTCTGGATGAAAATGTGCCGGATCTTCACCGCCCTCGCCACTATCAGATTTTGCGCCAATGCGGTTCATTGCGACATTCAATGTTTTATGAGCCTCGGGGCTTAGCGCACCGAGTGACATCCCCGGGGTGACAAAGCGTTTGCGTATTGAGGTGATGCTTTCCACTTCTTCCAACAGTACCGGCGCTCCGAGCGGTTTGATCGCCAGAAGATCGCGCAGGTGAATTGGCGGGTTGGCCTGCATCCGCGCCGAGTACTGCTTCCATAAATCATAGCTCGCTTTGCTACAGGCCGCTTGCATCATATGCATGCTTTGCGCTTCCCACGCATGGGTTTCACCGGATCTGCGGGATTTGTAAAAACCACCAATTGGCAATACAGAATCTGTGGCGCCCCACCCTGTGACATGGATATCCATGGTCTTTTTTTGCACACCACTGACACCGATCCCGGAAATTCGGCTGATGAGGCCGGGGAAATATTCGGCGCACATAGCGCGGCTCAAGCCAACGGCTTCAAAGTTCAAACCGCCGCGATAGGATGAAATTACCGAAATTCCCATCTTGGCCATGATTTTAAGCAAGCCCTGATCAATCGCGTTGCGATAGCGGGAAACGATTTCGGTTAATGACCCCTCAAGCAGCCCACGCTCAATCCGATCGGCCAAACTGTCTTCTGCCAGATACGCATTCACCACTGTTGCACCGGCTCCGATGATCACTGCAAAATAGTGCGGATCAACGCATTCCGCGCTACGCACATTAAGCGATGTAAAAGTGCGCAGACCCTTGCGGGTTAGATGGCTGTGGACCGCAGACGTGGCCAAAATCATCGGCATGGCGACTTTTTCAGGTCCAGAATGATGGTCGGTCAGCACCAAATGCCCAGCGCCCGAGCGCACTGCATCTTCGGCCTCTGAGCGAATGCGCTCAAGCCCAGATTGAAGCGCCATCGCGTCGTTGGACAGATCGAAGGTACAGTCTATTTCAACCAGATTTGCGTTGAACTGCCGCGTCAACTCTTGCCATTGGGCATTACCCACAAAGGGGCTGTCGAGAACAAGTATCTCGGTTTGCGCGCTGCTTTCGTCCAAAACATTCTTTAGGTTGCCAAACCGTGTTTTAAGGCTCATCACCCGATATTCTCGTAGGCTGTCGATGGGTGGGTTGGTAACCTGTGAAAAATTCTGACGGAAATAATGCGACAGCGGGCGGTATTTATTTGATAAAACAGCGCTGGGCGTATCATCGCCCATCGAGGCCAGCGGCTCTTTGCCATCTTCGGCCATTGGGGCAAGGATTTGTTCCAGTTCTTCGACTGAATAGCCCGCCGCAATTTGCCGCTTGCGAAGCTCGGCGCCGGTAAATAAAGGCTGCTCTGTCACTTTTGCCAAAGCATCATCAAGTTCGTTGATTTTCTTGACCCAGCTGCCGAACGGCTGACTGGCGGCCAGTTTATTTTTAATATCGGTATCGTGAAACAGCTGACCCTCTGCCATGTCCACGGCCAAAATCTGCCCAGGGCCCAATGCGCCCTTTTCGCGCACAGTTGACTCGTCAATCGGCACCATGCCTGCTTCAGATCCGGCAATCAAAAGCCCATCGCCAGTCACCACATAGCGCATTGGCCGCAAACCGTTACGGTCCAACCCAGCGCAGACCCAGCGCCCGTCGGTCATTGCAAGCGCAGCGGGACCGTCCCATGGCTCCATAACCGAATTGCAATAAGAATACATATCACGCCAAGCCTGCGGCAATTCCTTGGCTTGCTGTGACCAGCTTTCCGGCACCATCATGGTTTTGGCCATCGGGGCATTGCGGCCCGCCCGCACCAGCATTTCAAACACGGCATCCAATGCCGCTGAATCGGATGATCCGCTTGGAACAATTGGTTTTATGTCTTCTGCCATGTCACCAAAGGTTGCACTGGTCATCCGGATTTCATGACTTTTCATCCAGTTTACATTGCCCTTAAGGGTGTTGATTTCCCCGTTGTGGGCAAGCATGCGAAATGGCTGTGCAAGCCACCATTGCGGAAACGTATTGGTCGAATAGCGCTGATGATAGATTGCAAAGGCACTTTCAAAGCGCTCGTCGCGCAAATCCGGATAGAAATCGGCGACCTGTTCGGCCAGCATCATGCCTTTGTATATGATCGAACGGCAGGACAGCGATGCAATATAGAGCTCTCCAATGCCGGAAGCGGTGGCGGCCTTTTCGATGCGCCGGCGGATCACATAGAGTTCACGCTCAAAGGTTTCTTCATTGACGCCCTTGCTATTGCTGATCAAAATCTGTTCGATTTCCGGGCGCGTAGCATTTGCTTTTTCGCCAAGGCAATCCACTTCTACCGGCACATGACGCCAACCGTGGGTATAGTAGCCCATCCGTAGAACTTCACTTTCAACAATTGTCCGGCAGGTTTCCTGTGCACTAAAATCGGTGCGCGGCAAAAACACTTGACCGACCGCGATTAATTCGCCTTTGCGTGGCTCGTGCCCAGTGCGCCGTATTTGATCGTAAAAGAACGGCACAGGAATTTGCACGTGGATGCCAGCCCCATCACCGGTTTTACCATCGGCATCAACAGCCCCGCGGTGCCAAACCGCTTTCAGCGCTTCAATTCCGTTTTCAACCACTTTCCGGCTCGGTTTTCCATCAATCGAAACCACAAGGCCTACGCCACATGAAGCGTGCTCGTCTTCATGGCGATACAGGCTATTTTCAGACATCCATGCCCGCTTGGCCTTTTGTGCTGCGGCCCAGTCTGAATCAAAATTAGTCATGGCATGTCTCCTTTGACGGCAAACGGCTTGAATTTGTTGTAGCGGGTGCAATCATGGCACCTATTGATTTGTTGGGCATGATGCAGATCACTCGGCAGCAAATGAGGCGGCCGGTGCCAAGTCTTTTAGAATGCCTTCTGCTGTATCGCGCCCATCTTTGATGGCCCAAACAACCAGTGATGCGCCACGAACGATATCACCAACAGCGTAAACACCCGGCATGTTGGTTTTGCCAGTTTCGAATTCAGCCTTGACGGTCCCCCAACGGGTGACCGGTAGTTCGGGTTGATCAAACAATGTTGGCAAATCCTCTGGCTCAAAACCTAAGGCTTTGATCACGAGATCAGCTTTTTCTATATAGTCACTGCCGTCAATCATCTCAGGCTGACGGCGGCCGCTTGCATCAGGTGCACCAAGTCGCATCTTTCGGGCCATAACGCCTTTGACGGCTCCATTTTCTGTGGTTTCAGGCGTCAGCCCTTGGGCGCTTCCATCGTTTACAAAACCCTCAGGCGCCGAGAGCCACTCAAATATAACGCCCTCTTCTTCTGCATTTTGCACCTCGCGCTGGGATCCGGGCATATTTGCGCGATCCCGGCGATAAAGGCACTTTACCGCTGTTGCGCCTTGCCGGATGGCGGTGCGCACACAGTCCATAGCGGTATCTCCACCACCGATGACAACAACTTTTTTGCCTTTGGCATTTAGCACCCCGTTTTCAAAATCCGGGACTTTATCACCGAAATTTATCTGGTTCGAAACCGTTAGGAAGTTTAATGCCGGCACGACACCGCTTAGGGCGCTGCCCGCGATGTCCAAATCACGAATTTTATACACGCCGGTTGCAATGATAATAGCATCATGTGCGCTGCGCAGATCTTCAAATGAAATATCACGGCCGATATCACAGTTTAGCTTTAGCGTAACACCGCCAGCTACCAATTGCTCGTTGCGCCGCATCACGACATCTTTTTCCAACTTAAAACCCGGGATGCCATAGGTCAGCAAACCGCCCGCCCGATCATACCGGTCATAAACGGTCACTTGAATGCCTGCACGCCGCAGGTGGTCTGCTGCGGCCAACCCGCCGGGGCCCGCACCAATAATACCAACGGATTGATCCCGCTCGGTGATAGGGGAGATCGGTTTTACCCACCCATTTTCCCAAGCCGTGTCTGTAATATATTTTTCGACCGCACCAATCGTGACCGTTTCGTGGCCTGATTGCTCAATGACGCAATTGCCCTCGCACAGACGGTCCTGTGGACAAATCCGACCGCAAATTTCCGGAAAAGTATTGGTCGCTTGGGATACATCATAAGCCTCTTCCAGACGGCCCTCGGCAGTGAGCAAAAGCCAGTCCGGTATGTTATTGTGCAATGGGCAATGCGACTGACAATAGGGCACGCCACATTGGCTGCAGCGGCTGGCTTGTTCCTTTGCTTTTGCGGCAGCAAACTCAGCATAAATTTCGTCAAAATCCTGCGCTCTATTCTGAGCGCTGCGTTTGTTCGGCATCGATCTGTCGAGCGACACGAATTTTAGCATAGGTTGCTTGGCCATTTAGGATCTCCGATTCCAATCTACCTGTCTTTAGAGGAAACCAACACACGATAAAAGTCATAGGTACTGACCTATTTTTGAATTTTGTGTATTATCTTATCTAAAAATTTGGTTCAACAACTATTTTTAGTTCCGATTCGGACATAAAAAATGGCTTTTCTTTCTAAACCGAGCGTTTATAGCTTAGAAAATACTTCAACAGGGTTGCTTTGATGCCAATTCTCCATCTGATTTTACTGGCAATTATCCAAGGCGTTACCGAATTTCTGCCAATTTCCTCAAGTGCACATCTTATCCTTTTGCCAAATCTCACAAATTTAAAAGACCAAGGCCAACTTATTGATGTTGCAGTACATTTAGGAACACTAGTGGCAGTAATGACCTATTTCTGGCGGGACATGCTGCGTGTTCTAAAGGGCTTGCTCGAGCTGCGCCGCCGTAAAACCAAATCCACCGATGCCCAATTGGCGCTGTGTTTGATTGTTGCAACCGTCCCTGCGGTTCTGTTTGGACTTTGCCTGAAACTCACAGAGGTGGATTTGGCGATGCGCGATAATGTTGCACTAATCGGTTGGGCGATGCTAGGCTTTGGGCTGCTATTATGGTGGGCAGATCGGACGCCGGATCGGCAAAAACCTGCCGCCGACTGGACCCTCCGTCAGGCAATCATCTTGGGCTTTTGGCAAGCATTGGCTTTAATCCCGGGTACATCACGGTCTGGAATTACCATCACAGGTGCACGCCTTATGGGCTATAAGCGCCGAGATGCCGCGCGGCTTTCGATGCTTATGTCTGTGCCAGTGATCCTTGCGGCAGGCGGGCTATCAAGTTTGGATTTGATCGGCACTGTTGAAACCTCTGCTTTGGGCGACGCGGCCATCGCAGCAGCATTCGCTGCAATTTCGGCCTTTATTGCGCTCGGGCTAATGATGCGCCTGCTCAAATCGGTGAGCTTCACGCCGTATGTAATCTACCGGGTTATTCTTGGCGCTGGCTTGGTCCATTGGGCCTATCTTTAATTTGCTTGCATCCCATGGCATAAGCATCTTAAGACTGCCATCCAGCAAAAGGAAATCGCATCATGGCGAAACATATCCAAATTCTTAATGGGCCAAACTTGAATATGTTGGGCACCCGCGAGCCAGAGCTTTACGGTCACGACACGCTTGAGGATGTTTTGGTGCAATGTCAGGCTGTAGGCACTGAGTTGGGTTTTGAGGTTAGTCTTAAGCAGTCTAATCACGAAGGTCAGATCATCGACTGGATCCAAGACGCACGCACCAAAGCAGACGGGATTATTATCAATCCTGCAGGCTATAGCCACACGTCGATCGCCTTTTTGGATGCGCTCAACATGTTTGACGGGCCAGTGATCGAAGTGCATGTCTCAAACATCTATAGCCGCGAAAGCTTTCGCCATCATTCATATGTATCGCTGCGCGCCAACGGCGTCATAGCCGGCTGTGGCGCCCAAGGATATAGTCTGGCCATGCATAGAATGGGGCAGCTTTTGGCGGACAGCTAGGGATCAGCGTACCCCATGACAAATCCGCTTTATGATGCTCTGTTCAAGCCCCACGAAAAAGCCCAAACCACATTTTTGATCCTGACCGATCAAACCCGTTGGACCCATGATCAGTTCTTGCGCCGCAGCGCGCAATTTGCCCAAGTGCTCACGAGCGCAGGCCTGACGCCGGGCAGCCGGTTGGCTGTGCAGGTGGAAAAGTCACCCCAAGCGCTTGCAGTTTATGCAGCATGCGTTGCAGCCGGCGTGATTTTTTTACCGTTAAACAGCGGATATACAGCGGCGGAAATCGACTATTTTATTGAAAACTCTGGCGCTGAAATGATGCTATGTGACGGCGCTGCTTACGAAACCCTGACACCCCTAGCTGCCAAATATAAGGCCGAGCTTTTGGTGCTTAATTCAGATGGCTCTGGCAGCTTTAGCAAGCGTGCGGATGATCAGCCAGACCATTTTGATGTCTGCCCTCGAACTGCCGATGATTTGGCGGCATTTCTGTATACCTCAGGCACCACAGGCCGGTCCAAAGGGGCAATGCTGAGCCAAAACAACCTTTTGTCGAATGCGCAAACACTTGCTGACTATTGGCATTTTTCCAAATCTGACGTGCTGCTACATGCTTTGCCGATTTTTCACACCCACGGACTATTTGTAGCCACCAATATTTGCCTTTTAACCGGCTGTGCGATGCGGTTTTATCCAAGCTTTGATCGCAGCACTTTGATCCGCGATATGCCATCATCAACTGCCTTGATGGGCGTGCCCACGTTTTACACCCGTTTGCTGGATGATCCACAGTTTGACCAGTCGGCCACCCGAAATATGCGGCTTTTCATTTCCGGAAGCGCGCCGCTGCTGGCCGAAACCCACAAACAGTTTGAACAGCGCACCGGCCACCGCATACTTGAACGCTACGGGATGACCGAAACCAATATGATCACCTCAAACCCCTATTCCGGCGCACGGCGTGCGGGGACCGTCGGGCATCCGCTTCCCGGGATTGAGGTGAAAATCACAGACCCGGAAACGGGCCAGACCCTGCCGCAGGGTGGGATTGGCATGATTGAAGTGCGCGGACCAAATGTGTTTCAGGGCTATTGGAAAATGCCCGAAAAAACTGCGGCTGAATTACGTGAAGACGGATTTTTTATCACGGGTGACCTTGGGCAGATCGACGAGGATGGGTATTTTCAGATTGTCGGCAGAGACAAAGACCTCATTATTTCCGGCGGTTTTAATATCTATCCTAAAGAAATCGAAGCAGCGCTCGATGATCTTGTCGGGGTGCTTGAAACTGCGGTTATCGGCGTGCCACACCCCAATTTTGGCGAAACGGTGGTGGCGGTTGTGGTGACCGAGCCAGATGCCGATATAAACCCTAACAACCTTGCTAACGAAATGCAGGAGAAACTGGCCAAGTTCAAACAGCCGCGATCCTATCAGATTGTGCCCCAGTTGCCGCGTAACACAATGGGCAAAGTCCAAAAGGCGCAATTGCGAACCCAGTACCAAACGCTTTTTCAACCCTCGACCACAGACTAAAGCTGGCAAATGAACCGCAAAAGGGCTCGGCTTGGACCTCGCCCTTTCATCTTCTTCATACGCCTAGATGCTTTAATGCAGCACGGCCTCATCAGGCGGGTTTTGATTTGACTGGCTAAGGCGATCCCCGATAATAAGCCCCTCAGTGCTGGCATCAACCGCAAGCGTATCACCTTCGGTAATATCACCCGCAAGGATCATTTCCGCCAGCGGATCCTGCAGAGCCCGTTGAATCACACGCTTGAGTGGCCGCGCCCCAAAGACCGGATCATAGCCTTCGTCGGCCAGCCATTTGCACGCCGCATCACTAAGTGAAAGCATGATCTTGCGGGAAGACAAACGGTTATAAAGCAATTGCAACTGCACCGAGACGATGCCGGTCATATCTTCACGGCTTAGACGATCAAAGATGATTGTCTCATCCAAACGGTTTAGAAACTCTGGGCGGAAATGCGATCGCACCGCATCCATCACATCGCGCTTTGCAGTTGCACTATCGGCGCTTTGTGGCAATTCGCTTAAGGCTTGCGATCCCAAGTTAGATGTAAGGATAATCAAAGTCTGCTTGAAATCTACGGTGCGTCCCTGCCCATCGGTCAGCACCCCGTCATCCAGAACCTGAAGCAATACGTTAAACACATCCGGATGGGCTTTTTCGACCTCGTCAAAAAGCACAACCTGATAGGGTCTGCGGCGCACGGCTTCGGTTAAAACGCCGCCCTCATCATAGCCGACATACCCCGGAGGCGCCCCGATCAACCGCGCCACCGCGTGTTTTTCCATAAACTCTGACATATCAATACGCACCATTGCGCCGTCATCGTCAAAAAGGAAATTGGCAACTGCCTTGGTCAATTCGGTCTTGCCAACCCCGGTGGGGCCTAAAAATAAAAACGATCCCAGCGGGCGGTTTTCATCGTTTAACCCGGCGCGCGCACGGCGTACCGCATTGGCCACGGCCCGTACGGCAGGGGATTGGCCAATCACGCGCTGTTGCAAGGCGTCTTCCATACGCAAAAGCTTTTCCCGTTCACCTTCAAGCATTTTTGCCATTGGAATACCGGTCCAGCGCTCAACCACATGGGCAATTTGTTCGGGGTCTACCGCTTCTTCCACCATCATGCCCTGACTATCGGCCATTTCAGCATCTGCCAAGGTTTTTTCCAATTGCGGGATCACCCCATAGGATAGCTCGCCTGCACGGGCCAGATTGCCATCACGTTTCGCCAACTCTAAATCGGCGCGTGCACGGTCAAGTTGCTCTTTTAGATCGCGTGCGCCGGCAAGCTTATCACGCTCGGCTTGCCATTGGGCGGTCATGGTAGTGCTTTTATCCTGCAGCTCGGATAGATCTTTTTCCAGCGCCTCAAGCCGATCTTTTGACGCCTTGTCCTTTTCAGTTCGCAGCGCTTCCGCTTCGATTTGTTTTTGCAAAATTTCCCGGTCTAGTGCGTCAAGCTCTTCGGGTTTGCTATCCACCTGCATCCGCAGGCGGCTGGCCGCCTCATCCACCAGATCAATCGCTTTATCAGGCAGGAACCGGTCAGTAATATACCGGTTCGACAGGGTCGCCGCCGACACCAAAGCGCTATCAGTGATCCGCACCCCATGGTGCAATTCATATTTCTCCTTAATACCGCGCAGAATACTAACCGTATCATCCACCGTCGGCTCAGAGATTAAGACCGGTTGAAAACGGCGCGCAAGAGCGGCGTCTTTTTCGACATATTTGCGATATTCATCAAGCGTGGTGGCGCCAATACAGTGCAATTCACCCCGTGCCAGTGCCGGTTTAATCAAATTTGCCGCATCCATTGCACCTTCTGATTTTCCCGCGCCCACCAGCGTGTGCATTTCGTCGATAAAGAGAATAACTTCGCCCGCAGCAGCCGAAACTTCGGTCAGGATCGACTTGAGCCGCTCTTCAAATTCACCGCGGTATTTCGCACCGGCAATCAAGGCGCCCATATCCAATGCCATCAAGCGTTTGTTGCGCAGCGATTCCGGCACATCACCATTGATAATCCGCAAAGCCATCCCCTCGGCAATCGCGGTCTTCCCAACCCCGGGTTCACCAATCAGAACCGGATTGTTCTTGGTTCGGCGCGATAGAACCTGCATGGCACGGCGAATTTCTTCATCGCGGCCAATAATCGGGTCTATTTTTCCAGCCTCGGCAGCCGCCGTCAAATCTTGGGCGTATTTTTCCAAGGCCTCATAACTATCTTCCGCACTAGCACTATCGGCGGTGCGGCCTTTGCGTAAATCATTGATTGCAGAATTTAAATTCTGCGCACTGACCTTCGCTACCACCAGCACCTCTTTGGCCGAGGATCGCACCACCGCCAAGGCTGTCAGGATACGCTCGACCGTAACGAATTGATCTTTGGCTTTTTCAGCAAGCTTTTCGGCTTCGCTTAGCACTTTTGCAGTGCTGGTATCCAAAATCATCTGGCTTGATCCACCAGAGACTTTGGGAAGCTTTGCAAAAGCTTGCTCTATCTGCGCGGACAGTTGCGCTGCATCTCCACCTGATCGGGTAATTAAATTTGCCGCAAAGCCTTCGCGATCATCCATCAAGGCCTTTAACAGATGTAGCGGCTCTAATCTTTGGTGATCTTCCCGAACCGCGATGCTTTGTGCGCTTTGTACAAATCCGCGCGCGCGTTCCGTGAACTTGGTTAAGTCCATGGTTTTCTCCTTCTTTTATAAGCGCCCACTTGCTTTTGCGCCTGTTCAACAGCACGCATTTTTAGGGCCTTGCGATGTTTTATATGGGAATTGCGCAGCAATCGGTCAAGGCAACCACGGCGCATCAAATGGCTTGAAAGTAAGAGTTACGGCAGAATGTCTTTAAAAAGGGCGAAAGAAGATCTAATTAGAACATTTTTGTGCCACGAAGAAATTTAACTGTTTGATAGTCAGAACGTTTAGCGAAAGAACAGGTCATGGAAATCCACAATGTCGAGTACTATCCAACACATCTTGAAGGTGACGACACCTTGAACACCTTTGTTTTGCGCATGCAAACAAACGNGGCGACAATTCAATTGCAGTGTAAAACCAGCACACATACCAAAGAGGACGCTCAAATCGCCGCTGAGCTGCTAAAAGATGCCAAGCGGCAATTGGCCAAACTTCCCGAAATTTCAAGCGGCGCAGAGAAAGTTTTCTTTGATAAGGAACTCACCGCGCTTGAAGANGAGCTTGTAGCTTGACGCGGCTTTAATTCACCGCGTATACCGCGCTGGATTGAAAAAAAAGGCTCCGCAGATGAACGATGATCGGCTGATTGTAGCCTTAGATGTTCCCGATGCCGTGAGTGCGCTCAACCTTACAAAAAAANTGGGCGACGCTGTAAGCTTTTATAAAATTGGGCTCGGGATGCTCACCGGCGGCGGATTAGGGCTCGCCAACGAGCTAAAGCACGAGCATGGCAAACGCATTTTTCTTGATATGAAATTGTTTGATATCGGGGCAACAGTCGAAAGCGCAGTCCGAGGATTGGCGCAATTTGATCTAGATTTTCTAACCGTCCATGGCGACCCGCAGGTTGTGGCGGCTGCAAAAGAGGGCGCTGGGGGCAAAAATCTAAAAATCCTAGCTGTCACAATTTTGACATCGCTTGATCGCACCGATCTTGATGGCTGTTTACTCAAGCCCGGTACAATAGAAGACCTTGTCATTGAACGGGCAGAGCGCGCATTTGAAGCGGGCGCAGATGGGGTCATCGCATCACCGCATGAAGTCACGCAAATCCGCGGCCTGCCCAGCAGTGAGAGTAAGTTGGTGGTCACACCGGGCGTGCGCCCGCCTGGGTCAGACCTAGGCGATCAGAAACGCGTAAAAACCCCCGCAGACGCATTGAATTTGGGCGCGGACCACATCGTTATTGGCCGACCGATTACCCGCGCCAATGACCCTGTACTGGCAGCGCGAAACATCCTTGACAGTATCAGCTGACAAGCTTTTTCACATAGAATTTTAGTGTATGCCAACGCGCAATCAGTTTGCATTTTAATGCTTATAAGAAAACCTTAAACCCCTGTTTTGTATTGTTAAAAGCCAAACTACACCGAATGTACACCCGATTTACGCCACAGAAACGTAACTCTTTAGATGTCAGAAGCGGGCGTTGGCCTGAGCAGCCTTGAATTCATAGCGCATAACCTCCACACTTGACGCAAATCATACCTTCTTGGGAACTTTCGAATGTATCATAATGTAAAAGAGATGTGCGATGTTTGTTGATGTTGGATCGGCCCGACTGTTTTTTGACGTGGTTGGTGAAGGCCTTGATGCTGCCAGCCCTTATATGGCACAGCGCCCAACCTTGATCTTGATGCATGGTGGCCCCGGCTATGATCACTCAACGCTGCGCCCTTATTTTGATCGCTACAGCGATACACATCAGTTGATCTATCTGGACCATCGCGGCTGTGGGCGTTCCACAGGCCAACAAAACAGTTGGTATCTGGATCAATGGGCTGACGATCTTGCAGTATTTTGCAACACTCTGGGCATCGACGCACCTGTGGTCTTCGGTCAATCTTTCGGGGGCATGGTGGCGATGCATTACGCAGCGCGTCATCCTGCAGGGCTATCAAAACTAATCCTGTCTTCGACGGCTGCTCAGTTTCGTTTAGATGAGACTATGAAAATGATGCGCCAACTTGGCGGGGACCACGCGGCAGAGGTGGCGCGTCAGTTCTTTAGCACCCCTTCCCAAGCCGCCTATGATACCTATGGCGAGGTTTGTCTGCCGCTATACAGCAACCCGAACGCACCAAATGCGGGTGTATTCCGTGATCGTGCCATCCAGCGTCCTGAAGTGGCCGTCCATTTCTTTGCGGATGAAATGGCCCAAATGGATATGCGTGAAGAGATTGCCGATATCTCATGTCCGACGCTGGTGATCGGAGGTACCATCGACCCTGTCACACCGCCAGTGTGCTCTCACGCCATTGCTGACGCGATCGGCGATAATGCACGGCTTCATATGTTTGAGGGGTGCGGCCATGGCCCACATCGGGATGACCCGGACGGCGCCGAAAAGGTTATGCGGGGGTTTCTAGCGTAGGGAACACAATAGGTCCTGATCCTGGCTAGTGTTTGGCGCAGATAGTGCACCAAAAGACCACGTAAGATTACTTGCTCGGGAAACTTGCAATATGTTTCAACCAATTCCACCTACTTCAAAACAGTTGCGTGACTTAACCGAGATTATGCGGCTTCAGTCCTTCAATGACAGGTTGGTGATTTTGCCCACACACTGCCGTCAGCGTTGGCGATAAAAAGGTCAAACAGGGTATTCAAACAGGCAAGCAATATCGCGCAGATGAAATAGCGTGACCATCGGCTCACAAGGTTGGGTGCTCTTTTTCATCCTGCACCCTTTTCCCTTTTGGTGACTCCTAATTATATTAANAAGCTCCTGTTCCCNCTGGATACAGAATGAGGCAATGTGCGGCAAAGGCTTATCCAGATAGCGAGTCTAAACATTTTGAACAGGAAGTAGCCATTGCACTCCCAAAANCAGAACACTGCCGACATCCTTTCTAGGGTGCCGTCAGACNTAGTATTAATCGCATCAGTTTAGAAAAATTGGCCCACCCGCTTCAACCAAGTTTAATCTGACAAAAAGTCCACCTACGGTGGCCATCATTCCGATGGACCAAAGGCCGATCTTGCACTAACTTTCAAATTGGATGACTAAGGTGGGCTGCTCAATCGATGCGACGCCGACTAGTAAACTAGATTAACGGTTCTTAAAGAGGCTTGCGATGTTAGACCTAGATAAAGCACAGATCATGACTTTGTTTGAATTTAACACCGCCGTGCAGCGTATCCACGATGCATACGTCGCATCCGCGCAGGGCAATGTGCAAACGGGTGAGGTGGTGCATTTGACGTTTCCTGAAGCGAACGGCGATTGTCACGTCAAGTCCGGCTATATCGCAGGAACCGCCAGTTATGTGATCAAGATCGCCTCTGGCTTCTACGATAATCCAGCCAAAGGCCTGCCGTCCTCGAACGGCATGATGCTAGCTTTTTCTGCCACAACAGGGGAAACCCTTGCCATAATGCGGGACGAAGGCTGGCTCACAGATATGCGCACCGCAATCGGCGGCGCTTTGGCCACCCGCGCTCTGGCGCGCTCCGATGCGACCGAGGTGTTGATCATCGGTGCTGGTATTCAGGCCCGGCTTCAGGCCATATGCCTTGGAAAGTTGATGACAGATAGGGCGTTGAATTTCCACATATGGGCGCGCAATGCTTCTGCTGCGCAAGAGTTGAGTACGGACCTGAACGCATCGGGTTACAACGCGATCACCGTGCCCGATTTGAACGCGGCCATTGGCGCGGCAGATATCATTACGACGACGACAAATGCAACAAAGCCCCTGTTTGCGGATGGCTTGGTGCGCAAGGGATCGCATGTAACCGCAATTGGGGCCGATTGTCCGGGCAAGCAGGAGCTTCCTACAAAGCTGGTTGCCACCGCATCTTTGCGCGTCTGTGATATGGCAAGCCAATCTTTGCACCATGGCGAATTTCAGACAGCGCAGCGCGGCGATGCTTCACTTCAAGTGACCGAACTGGGCCATATTCTTTCTGGCGCACAAAAGGGCCGGACCTCGGATGAGGAGATCACCGTTGTTGATCTAACCGGGATCGCGGCACAAGACATTGCCATCACTCAAACCATCATTGACGCTGCTGCAGGCGCAAAAACTCAATAAAGGACATCCGATGACTGCCTCCTCCGCCGTACTTGAGCAAGCCGCCCTCTCAGTCGCCGCCCACCGCCGCATCAAACGCTGGTTGACCTTGACACCCTGCATCCCGTCCCGCCTATCGTTTGACGACGATACGGGTCTCATCTTCAAGGCTGAAAATTTTCAAAAAACCGGGTCGTTTAAATTTCGGGGCGCCATATCAAAACTGACATCCCTCTCGACAGATGTGCCTGCCATTACCGCCTCGTCTGGCAATCATGGTCTGGCGCTTGCCACGGCAGCGCAGATGACTGGTCATGATCTAACCGTGGTATTGCCCGAAACAGTCGCACGCGAAAAGCTGTCTCGGATAAATGCACTTGGGGTTAAGACCATTTTGCACGCAAACGATTCCGGCTTGGCGGAACAACATGCGCAAAAACTGGCCAAAGAGCAGGGTAAAATCTATTGCTCTCCCTATAATGATCCGCAGGTTATCGCTGGACAAGGAACGATTGCGCTGGAACTGCTGCAACAGCTGCCGCACCTTGATGTGGTCTATGTATCTATTGGAGGCGGCGGTCTGATTTCAGGCATCGGGGCTGTGCTTAAGGCCTTTTCACCCTCCACCCGTCTTGTCGGTGTCAGCGCGCGTAATTCTGCCGCATTGGCTGCCAGTATTCGGGCAGGTCATGACGTCGAAGTAACCCATACCGATACTCTGGCAGACGGCTGCGCTGGCGGTGTCGACGAAGGCTCAATCACTCTGCCGCTGGTCAGCGAAGTTATTGATGAATTAATCGACTGCACCGAGGACGAGATCGCCGA
>PBSX01000026.1 GCA_002726375.1 Marinovum sp. | reverse complement strand
AAGGAATGGCCCTGTCTGTGGTTATATTCGCTACACCTATTGAGTTAAGCTCCAAGGTCTTTGCCGCGCTGTGATCCAGTGTGTTCACGTTGATCTGGTATTTTGGTTCCGCAACAGTCGCCGAAACTGTCTGCGCCCCAATTTTCAAATAATAGGCCCGCCCGGGCGTTAGAGCCTCTTCTTCCATCCAGATCAAAGTGGTTTCAAATTGATCGGAAACTTCCAAAGGTTCCTTGGCAGCAGTGATAATCTGCCCGCGTGAACAATCAACCTCATCGCGCAGGGTTAGGGTGACAGATTGGTCTTTCTGCGCAACATCTAAATCNCCGTCTTGGGTCACAATACGGTCAACATACGAGGTCTTTCCAGAGGGTAGAATACGGATTTCATCNCCCGGGTGCACTTGGCCACTTGCAATTTTGCCGCAAAAGCCCCGAAAATCTAGGTTCGGTCGATTGACCCACTGTACAGGCATACGAAAAGCGTCTTGGTCATCGTGAGCCTGCTCAAGGTTTACAGTTTCCAAATGATGCATCAGGGTTGAACCCTGATACCACGGGGTATTNGCAGATAAAGCCGTGATATTATCGCCTTTGAACCCTGANATCGGCAGGGCNGCGAATTTGNCGATGCCGATTTCTGTGGCAAAGCGTTTGTAGTCTTCGACAATCTGGTCAAAAGTTTCTTCTGNGTAATGGACCAAGTCCATTTTATTGACGGCCAGTACAATATTTTTNATACCAATGAGGTGACACAAATAACTATGCCGGCGGGTCTGTGTTAAAATACCCTTGCGCGCGTCAATCAGGATGACTGCCAAATCNGCTGTGGAGGCNCCGGTNACCATATTACGCGTATATTGTTCATGACCGGGTGTATCTGCGACAATGAANTTTCGTTTNTCCGTCGCAAAAAACCGATAAGCAACATCAATGGTAATGCCTTGTTCGCGCTCCGCTGCCAAACCATCAACCAGAAGCGCAAAGTCGATCTCATCCCCCTGCGTTCCCAGTTTTTTACTGTCGGATTCTAACTGTTCCAATTGATCTTCAAAAATCATCTTGCTGTCATACAGCAGTCTGCCGATGAGAGTGGATTTGCCATCGTCTACAGAGCCGCATGTTATAAATCGCAAAAGGCTTTTGTGTTGATGCGCCTCTAGATAGGCGTTTATGTCCGCAGCGATCAGGGCGTCAGTTTTATATGATGATTNCGTCATTTCGCACCTAACCTAAAAATAACCTTGTTGTTTTTTGACTTCCATTGAGGCGGCTTGATCATGGTCGATGGCCCGGCCTTGCCGCTCGGATGTAGAGGTCAAAAGCATCTCTTGTATCACTTCTGGAAGTGTNGTTGCAGCGCTTTCAACAGCACCTGTCAGTGGATAGCATCCAAGCGTACGAAACCGAATANTGCGCATTACTGGTGTTTCACCATCTAATGGGAATCTGGCATCATCTACCATCAGTATCAAACCATCGCGCACGACAGTTGGGCGCGGTTGAGAAAGATAAAGCGGTACAATTTCGATGCCTTCAAGATGTATATATTGCCAGATATCAAGCTCGGTCCAGTTTGATATTGGAAACACCCGCATGCTTTCGCCTTTGGCTTTGCGTGCGTTATAAAGCGACCAAAGTTCTGGCCGCTGTGCTTTGGGGTCCCAGCGGTGTTGCGCTGTGCGGAAGCTAAAAATACGTTCCTTCGCTCGGCTTTTTTCTTCATCCCGCCGAGCACCACCAAAGGCCGCATCAAAACCATAATGATTCAGCGCTTGCTTTAAACCCTCGGTTTTCCACATATCAGTGTGCAACGCGCCATGATCAAAAGGGTTAATGCCCTTTTCNAAAGCTTCGGGATTTTGGTGCACCAATAACTCCATCCCTGCTTCTTTGGCCGCCCTATCNCGAAGAGCATACATATCTTGAAATTTCCAAGTGGTATCTACATGCAAAAGCGCAAACGGAGGCGGCGCTGGATAAAACGCCTTTTTCGCCAGATGCAGCATCACGGCGCTGTCCTTGCCCACTGAATAAAGCATCACAGGATTGTCCGCTTCCGCGGCAACTTCCCGGATGATATGAACAGCTTCGGACTCAAGCCGAGCTAGGTGAGTAAGAGTAGCCTTAGTCAATCAAATCGCCTTTCCTGTAGATATAAAATACGTGATATCATTGCGCAAAATTTTAGGTTGTGAAATTCAGAATTAGTATTTTACATTTGTGAGTTGACAGAAATTTATGTGAGTTGACAGTAAATTGTGAAAACTGNCACAGTTCGCTAAACGATTTTAGCCTATCGGGCAAGTATCAATGGCTGAGAATATTTCTAAATTAAAATGAAAAAAATACCGTTCTGACAATNAAACAGCTGCCAAAATAAAAAACTTTATTTGTAAACAAAGGCCAAACAGAATTTACGGGTTTACGGCCCCATCAATTGGGTAAAAGTTACATTGATCACACAAAAGAAGAGTCTTAGTGGATGATTTTTGAGAAAATTGNGAGTTTTCCAACTGTTTGAATTGACCCTAACTGCTGAATAAATCTAGCCTCTATCGAAGCTTGTGGCGGAGTATTGAATTGGGCGAACATAAAAAAGGATTGTGGATCACGACTATCGGCGTTCTTTTTGTAGTGCCTGATTCATTATTCATTCGTATGATTGATGCCACGGCTTGGACAGTCACTTTTTGGCGCGGCATTTTATCTGGCCTCATTGTGCTATTGGTTGTTGCCATATTTATGGGGCGAAAGCCGTTCTATGAAAGTTTCCAAACTGGATATTCTGGATTAATTTACACCGTGCTCATTGCGTTGAGCGCGCCAAGTTTTGTTTTGGCCATCAAGCTAACCAGCGTA
Source organism: Marinovum sp. (assembly GCA_002726375.1). Lineage (GTDB taxonomy): Bacteria > Pseudomonadota > Alphaproteobacteria > Rhodobacterales > Rhodobacteraceae > CABZJG01. The sequence continues at coordinate 49,807 of PBSX01000026.1, read as the reverse complement.
GCGAATGTNGTTTTAATCATTGCATCGATGCCCGTCTTTGCAGCCATATTCAGCCGGTTATTTTTAGGCGAACCAATAACGCGTAGAATGGTTTTAACGATTATCGGAGTTTTTTTAGGTCTTTCAATTGTTGCCTTCGGTTCGAGCATAAACGAACAAGCTAGTTGGCAGGGCGATTTGGTTGCTGTTTGTGTATCGGCCAGCTTCGCAGGCGCCATGACTGCTGCTCGTAAATTGCGAGCCGTGTCCATGGTACCAGCTATTCCAGTGGCTTATTTATTGGGCGCTTTGATGGTTGCCCCATTTGCAGAACCGCTTAGCGCCTTTTATGCCCAGCCGACGTTAATTTTGCTGCATGGCAGCTTCATTGCGTGCTCCAGCGTGTTCTTAACCTTGGGGCCGCGCTATATTAGCTCGGCCGAAGTCGCCTTATTGATTTTATTGGAAACTGCTCTTGCGCCTTTGCTTGTATGGGCTGTGATCGGTGAATATCCCGGCCAGTGGGCACTTATTGGGGGGACCATCATCATTAGTGTGCTGGTTGCGTCAAATATCTTGGTGCTTCGTCAAATAGGCAGGCGGCGCTAAAGTTCTCATATCATAGGCGCAGTGGTAGAATATCCATCTCGGAATAGTTGAAGAAGCAATCATTGCTTTTGCTGGTGGTTTTGATCCGTTAGGGCATTTCTTGCACCTATATAGCATCAAATTTCCCCTCCGCAGCCGTTAGAGAGGCAGTGAACTTCCGCCTAAAGTCGAGCTGCAAGGTCGTAATCAAAGGCACCTGTAGAGGAGGAAATTTACCCCAAACGACCAAAAAAGGTCATTCGAGCAGATTCCGAAAGGGCGATGCCGGGTTCCGAATTATAGGCAAAAACCACCAAAATGCGGGTGCGATCCCCTACTGTTGGGGTTACGCGGTGCATGGAATTGCGCCCCCTGAATAATACCAAAGTTCCCGGTTCCACTGTGAGATGTGATGACTTAGTTTTTTCATCAAGAACAGCCTCGACGCCGGCATAGTTCATATCGTTTTGATCAGCATCGCGCAAATTTTTAACGTATTCAAACTCGCCGCCGGCTTTTGGCGATTGAAGCAATAAAGTTATGGCAAATTCGGANTTGTCAAAATGCCAGTTNAATTCCTGACCTTCGCTGGCAAAGTGNACATTGATAGANGATAAGGGNTCAGCATATTCATANAGCGTTTTTTCACCNACCACAGTTGCTATAAATTGGCGAAAAATATCTGCGTTATAAACTGTGTTCAGGTGAGATTTTTGTGGNACCTGATCTGTGGTTATACANCCTTTGGANGAGCAAAGCTGGCGGTTGAATATGTGGTCAGGCTCTATGTCAGAACGCGTCGGGGTAAGGTAAACATTGTGGGTCGACGTCGTGAAATAGGCATTGTTCTTTTGCTTTTCCGCTTCTTCAACAAGTTGCTCTATTGCATCTTGGCGCAAAAATCCCGGCAATGTTAAGACGCCGTCTGTATTTAAATTCTTTAAGCACTCTTCACNAAAGNCCGGGTCTTCGATCGGATAGGTGTCTAGATCAACGATATTANTTAGGCTTTGCATGGGTAACTCAGCTNACAACAAGAAAAATNAACCAANNCTAGCAATAGGAAAACTATCAAGCAAGGATGTTTCCCCAAGNNAAAACAACTTATGAANTCCNGTGAACCAATTGAGGTTTTTACTGATGCAGATGGGCGTGAAAAATAAAGCAAAAGAATTGTGAACGTTAAAGAGGGCTGTTAGATTATCCGATAAAGGGTTAGACGTATTCAGACCAGATGGCTTAGGCAAATAACTATACCCTGATTTAANTTTTTAGATATACTCCGCTGCAAAGAAGAGCTCTACAATGAAACAAGAAATTCGAAAAGCTGTGTTTCCGGTGGCGGGATTTGGGACGCGCTTTTTGCCTGCTACGAAAGCAATGCCCAAAGAGCTTTTGCCAATTATTGACAAACCGCTCATCCAGTATGCCGCAGAAGAGGCAGTTGCCGCAGGAATTGATANTCTGATTTTTGTGACGGGACGAAATAAGCGCGCCATAGAAGACCATTTTGATAGCAATCCTGNATTGGAAGTCGCGCTTCGCAAAAAAGGTAAAAATGCAGCAGCTGACTTGGTGCGTAATATCCTTCCCAAGCACGTTGAATGCATTTTTGTGCGTCAGGCTNAACAATTGGGATTGGGCCATGCAGTGGCTTGCGCCGAGCGGGTGGTTGGCAATGAGCCTTTTGCGGTTTTACTGGCNGACGATTTNATTCCTTTCACCGAACCTGGGGTCACTGCAGATTTGGTCAATGCCTATCAGCAAACAGGAAATACTCNGCTTTNAACTATGACTNTAGACCNAAAAGACGTNTCTAAATATGGGATTGTTGAGCCTGATGTATCGGGTGNAAAAATACGNCGGCTGNTTGAAAAGCCTTCGCTTGAAAAAGCACCCTCACTTATGGCCTCNATCGGTCGGTATGTGTTAACTCCGGATATATTCGATATCCTGAAACATCAANAAAGNGGTGTTGGCGGTGAAATTCAGCTNGCAGAGGCCATTGATAAACAGGCGGCAGCGGGGAAAGTAAGTTCGGTCATGCTAAAAGATCCAAGGTTTGATTGTGGATCGGTTTCCGGATACCTAGATGCAATTTCACATGTCGCTCAGCAAAGAGATTAAAATATTATGAAAAATTCTATTACAGAGGTTTTGCCACCACGGGAAATTACCTGTTTTAAAGCATATGATCTACGTGGTATTTTAAACGAAACCATTGATGAAGATGTTGCCTATCGGGTTGGTAGGGCGTTTGTTGATGTTCTCAGCGTTAATTCAGTTGTCGTAGGCTATGATGCACGTGCCAGCTCGCAAGAGCTTGCGGCTGCCTTGACCCGCGGAATACGCGATGCCGGAGCAGCTGTGATTGACATTAGGCTGGCAGGCACAGAAGAAGTTTATAACGCAACCAGTCACTTTGGTGCAGGTGGGGGAATAGAAATCACCGCCTCTCACAACCCGATCAATTATAATGGGATGAAAATTGTCGCAGAAGGGTCTCGCCCGGTTGATCCGGAGGCTGAACTTGCAGAAGTACACAAAGTTGCTGAGACCGGGCGCTTTAAGATTCAAAACCAGCTAGGCGCTTATCGCGACGCTCATATAGAAGCACGCAGCGCCTATGTGAAAAAAGTCCTGTCCTTTATAGATGTGGATAGTCTTAGACCACTTAAACTTGTGGTCAATTGCGGCAATGGAGCCGCGGCTGGGGCCTATACTGCAATNAAACATGAACTGGANAACCGGGNAGCACCNCTTGAGTTTGTAGATCAGTTTTTAGAACCNGATGCGAGCTTTCCAAATGGCATTCCAAATCCGCTTTTGGTGGAAAACCAACCAGTAACCCGCGAAAAAGTACTTGGATCAAAAGCAGATATCGGTGTTGCCTTTGATGGTGATTTTGACCGATGCTTTTTCTTTGATGAAACGGGTCAATTTATACCGGGTGAATATATCGTTGGTCTATTGGCGGATGTGTTTTTAGACAAAGAGCCGGCAGCAGCAATCGTTCACGATCCGCGCGTGGTTTTAAACACACGTGATGTGATTGCTGCAAAGGGTGGGCAAGCCGTGNAGTCNAAAACCGGGCATGCTTTTGTAAAGCAGGTGATGCGCAAACATGAAGCGGTTTATGGTGGCGAAATGTCTGCTCATCATTACTTTCGTGACTTTAGTTATTGCGATAGCGGTATGATCCCCTGGCTTTTAATTTGNGAACTTATGGGGCGTACTGGCAAACCGATTTCGGCTTTATTGGCAGAGAGGATGAAAAAATTCCCGTCATCCGGAGAACACAACTTTAAAATCATAGAGCCGNCTAAAGCCATTTCAGAGGTTATAGACGCCTATAAAAAAGATGCGTTGATTGAGGACCGTTCAGACGGGGTGAGCCTTGAATTTAATGACTGGCGGTTCAATCTACGATCCTCCAATACAGAGCCCGTTGTAAGGCTAAACATAGAAAGCCGAAATGACACGCAAATGGTGAACGAAAAATTTAAAGAGATCAGTNCAATCCTAGATCAGTTTGCAAGTTAGCGAAACTTNGNGTNNGGCAAAATCAGGCCTCGCNTAGATTTGGGCTTCCTGATGCTAGNTCATNAATAACCTTGGACAAATGATAATCGGTATCTCCCAACTGGTGGTCCAGCATAATTAATCGTTTTGCATAATGCGAAACAGGATATTCCCAAGTCATCGCAATTCCGCCATGCAATTGAATGGCCTCTTCAGCGATCAATCGGCTTGCGCGACCGATTAGATTTTTTGCCATAGAGGCATAGCGGCTGGCCTGTGGTCCATCAAGCTCTGCGGCGGCTTTGATTGTGATTGAGCGGGCTTGCTCAATCTCGGTCAGCATGTCAACCGCGCGGTGCTGCAAGGCCTGAAAACTGCCAATAGGCCGGCCAAACTGCTTGCGCTGACGTAGATAATCAACGGTCATTTCATAACTGACAGCCATTAAACCAACAGCTTCAGCNCAGAGCGCAACAATGCCAGCGTTCATAGCGCCGCTTAAGGCTTGTGCGGCATTTTCGATTAAAAGTNCTGCTTGAGTATCATCGAGCAACACTTCGGCNGCGCCGCCTCCGTCGATCAGTCCGTAGCTTATAACCTCTGCATCATTTGCATCGACTTGATACAGGTTCACTTTATTACCAACTTTTGCAGCAACTAAAAATTTCTGGGCGATCTGACCGCCATAGACGGCTGATTTCCGNCCGCTTAATCTGTGGTCTGCGGTCGCNGTGCAACTNATATCAGTTAACTCATAGGGCGCATCAGGTTCAGATATTGCAACAGCGTAATTTTGTTCGCCCTCTAACAGAGTTTGTTGGTCTCGTCCGGCAGAACCTAGAAGTCTACTGGCCATAACAAGGGGTAGAANAGGTTCGCAATTGAGCGCTTTCCCCAAAGCTTCAAAGATCACAGCAATATCAAAACCAGTGCCGCCAAATCCCCCAACACTTTCATCAGCAAGGGCAGAAAATAGCCCTAATTCTGCAAGTTCCCGCCACTTACNCAGATCATGGAACGGAGCATCATAGGCGACCTGAATACGGTGCTCGACCGGATATTGATCCTGCAAAAAGCGGCTGATNGTGTCCAAAACCATGCGTCGGTCTTCGGTTAGGTTAAAGTCCATGGATTAAAGCTCCAACATGGTTTTGGTTAGAATATTGCGCTGAATTTCATTTGANCCGCCAAAGATAGATGTCTTTCGATTGTTAAAATACCTTGCCGCATTAAAGGCGGTGTCCGCCGGTCCAAAGAGAATATTGCCATCGGTGACATGCCCGGGAAAAGGCGCTGCCGTAGGGCCTAATGCGCGACGGGCAAGATCGCGCAGCTCTTGGTTAATCACAGTTCCCTTGATTTTGAGCATTGANGTTTCTGGCCCCGGGGCTCCTTGCTTCTGGGCCTGAAATAACATACGCAAATTGGTGATTTTCATTGCCTCAAGGTCAATCTCAACATTGGCCAAGCGTGCGGAAAACAACGGATCATCAATGAGCCGTTTCGCCCCTCGGCGAATGCTATGAGCAAGGGTTTTAACCTCTTCTAACGCTTGCATCGAAAAGCCAACGCCTGCGATCCCGGTGCGCTCATGGCTAAGAAGAAATTTNGCAATCGTCCAGCCTTTGTTTTCCTCACCGACCAAATTGCTGACTGGAACGCGCACGTCGGTAAAAAAGACTTCATTGACCTCATGGCCCCCTTCGATCAAGCGGATCGGACGCATGTCGATGCCAGGGGTGTCTATATCAACCAATACAAAACTGATGCCTTCTTGGGGTTTGCCTTCGCCGCTTGTGCGCACAAGGCAGAAAATCTTATTTGCGTGCTGGCCCAATGTGGTCCATGTTTTCTGACCATTGATGATGTACTCGTCGCCGTCGCGTATCGCCCGGGTTTTAAGGGATGCAAGGTCTGATCCTGCGCCCGGCTCAGAATACCCTTGGCACCACCAATCTTCACCGGANAAAATACGCGGCAAAATACTTTCCTGCTGCTCTGCCGTACCAAATTTCTGCAGCACAGGTCCAAGCATGTTTAACCCAAAAGGCACGATGCGCGGGGCATAGGCACGGCAACATTCTTCTTCAAAAATGTGCTTTTGCACCGGTGTCCAACCGGGTCCTCCAAAATCTTTAGGCCAGGTTGTCGCAAGCCAGCCCTTGGCATTTAGGATGNTGTGCCAAAGATCNATCATATCTTTGGTCAAACCATCGCCAAGTCGGACTTTTGCGGCGATATCGTCTGGCAAGTTATCTGCCAGAAATGATTGCACTTCGGATTGAAAGGCCCGTTCTTGGGCGGAAAAATTAAGATCCATTTTTCTCTCTATCGGTTTAAGTCAGCGAATTTTTTACCCTTTGCCGCCATGTCCCGAAGCAGGTTTGGCACTTTCCAGTAATGATCATCATCCTTGGCATAGGCTTCAATCCGCTCGATCAACTTTTCTGCNCCAATTTCATCGGCATAATGTAGTGGTCCCCCACGGTGGCGTGGAAACCCGTAGCCAAACAGAAATACCATATCGACATCGACGGGGCGCGCGGCAATCTTATCCTCTAGCACCCGCACAGCTTCACTGATCATCGCGGNCATATAGCGATCCACGATCTCATTTTCTGTGAAGGACTTTGGCGTGATCCCAAGCTTTGTGCGTGTTGCGTCAATTATGTTGCCGACCTCGGGGTTGGGGCGGATATCTGAGCTATCATAANGATAATATCCCTGACCNGTTTTGCGGCCAAACCAACCATTTTCGCAAATTCTATCNGCGACATCACCGGCATAGCGATCTTGTTTTGAGCGGGTCGCNGCTTTGCGCTTTCGTGTCATCCAGCCGATATCCAATCCGGCCAAATCGCCCACTTTATGCGGTCCCATGGCAAANCCGAAACGCTCTAGAGCTTCATCAACCTGNTNNGGGCTGGCNCCTTCCAANACCANATAAGAGGCGGTTTTTGANTAGTATGATANAATACGATTNCCAATAAANCCGTCNCAAACCCCTGCTTTAACGCCAATTTTGCGCAGTTTTTTAGCAAGCGCAAAGCCAGTGGCAACCACATCAGATGCTGTCTTATCCGCAACAACAATTTCCAAGAGTTTCATTACATGCGCAGGGGAAAAGAAGTGCAGACCAATGACGTCCTCGGGCCGCGCGGTCACGGCAGCTATTTCATTGATATCCAAATAGGATGTGTTGCTCGCCAGCACAGCGCCTTGTTTGCAAACAGNGTCCAGTTTGGTGAAGATTTNCTTTTTGATGGCCATATCTTCAAAAGCGGCTTCGATCACCAAATCCACATCGGCAAAATTACTGATCTCTAGGCTGCCATCAAGATTGGACAACACCATGTCAAATTTATCTTGCGATAGTTTTCCACGCTTGACCGCACCCTTTAGGTTTTTGGTGATAGTTGCCAAGCCGCGGTCTAGATTTTCTTGGGCTGTTTCCAGTAGTCTGACGGACAAGCCGGACAGTAAACAGGCCGTTGCAATGCCGGACCCCATGGTGCCGCCACCAATGATGCCTATTTTGGCAATGTCGCGGGTAGGCCCTTTGGCTTCGGGAATATTACTGACAGCACGTTCGCCGAAAAAGGCATGAATTAAGCCGGCTCGTTGCGGGGTGTCCATACATTCCATAAAGGCTTGCCGCTCGACCTTTAGGCCTTCAAGTATCGGCAAACTTGACGCACGGACAGCTTCGACACATTTGTGGGGTGAAAATAAGTGGGCTTTGGTGGCCAGTAACTTAGCTTCGATCTCATCCAAATGCGCGTGGTTTGGCTTGACCGAGATTTGATCTGTTCTGCGTGTCTTTAACCGACCGGCAACGACATCTTGAGCTGCATTTATAGCAACATCGCGNGCCTCTCCTTCNCCCAGTTGGTCAATCAGGCCCAATTCTAATGCTTCATCTGCGGGAATATGACGTCCAGAAAGGATCATNTCGAGCGCTGCAGGTATCCCTGCCAAACGCGGTGTGCGTTGCGTGCCGCCTGCGCCCGGCAATAAACCTAGGTGAATTTCTGGAAGCCCAAGCCGAAGGCCTNTGATNCCAACGCGGGCATGGGTGCCCAGTGCAATTTCCAGCCCACCGCCCAAGGCCGTTCCATGCAGAATAGAAATTACCGGTGTGCTACTTTGTTCGATTGTATTGACAAGTTCCGGCAGAAACGGCGCCTGCGGCGGTTTNCCAAACTCCTTGATATCTGCNCCAGCAACGAATGTGCGTCCAGACCCATAAATCGCTATTGCTTTAATATCGCTCTGTGCTGTGCAAAACGCCATAGCGTCCTGCAAACCCTGCCGCAAAAGCTGCGATGCTGCGTTGACTGGTGGATTGTTTAGGCAAATCAGCGCGTAGTCGTCAGCTACTTCAATAGAAACGACTTGATTTATATCTTTTTGGTNCACTANCACATCTCTTTCACNTTAATTTCCCACGGCNTAAANTAGGCTACAGGCCTGCATGCGTCAATAAATCGCAAAAGGGTTTTGCATTGCAAAACGTAACGGAAATTTGGCAAAATACTGGATACTTGAGCGGTTTTAGTCTTCTAAAGGGGTTACGTCAAAGCCAATTCGAGTTTTTTCAACCTCATCACTTATGCGCCAAGATAACCCGGCCATTAGATCATCAAACACATGTGTACATAGAGCCTTGAGATCAAGCTCAGATTGAGTTGCTGCTTCGTATTCAAACTCTTTACCTAGAACGCCAACTTTGAGCCGATCACCATCTCGGTCTCCGTCGATTGCAAAAGTTGCGAATTGTCTTGGGTGATGGTCAGGTTGCGCCGCAAGCAACAGGCCAAGACCAAATTGAAACTTTCCTTCTGGAAAATGTGATAGTGCCTGCGCAAGACTTTCCTGTGCAAGATATCCCTTTTCGCGGTCCAAGCGCAGATATTGAAGATAGCTCTCGACGCCCTTTAAATCTGGATTTTTCTGAGGGATTTCTAAAAAGTTGATCAGCGCATTTACAATTTGTTCGGCAAAAATNATGTTCTGGTCGATGAAAGAATTATTTTCNTGCACTTGTGTTGTGTAAGCAGAATTTAATTGATCATAAAGTGACATATAGTATCCTTTGCAGCCTTNGTGCCCGCAAGCCTACCTTTATTGGGCGGCNGTGCAAATAGTGCCCTGATACCCCTAATAAGAGGGCCGCATCGCATGGAATGTATAAATTGTTAGTCTAGCCAGCCCTTTAAATTGTCTTCAATTAAAGCGCTCAGNGCTCCTATGTGGGCATCTTCATCGTTAAGGCAGGGAATATACATAAAATTTTCTCCGCCGGCGTGCTCAAANCTTTCTTTGATTTCTTCATTGATCTCTTCGAGCGTTTCAATGCAATCCGCCGAAAAAGCGGGTGCAATAACGGCAATATTCTTCTTGCCCTCTTCGGCTGCCAGCCGTGCGACTTCCTTTACGGTGTAGGGCTTGAGCCATTCTTCNGGGCCAAACTTTGATTGGAAAGTGGTCATNATTNCACTGTCCGCCCAGCCCAGTTTTTCCTTTAGAAGCCGCGTGGTTTTCTGGCANTGGCAATGATAGGGATCGCCTTGCATCAAGTATCGCTTCGGCACACCATGGTAAGAGCAAACAAGTAAATCAGGCTTGNTNTTAGCATNTGCATAGGCCCGCTCAACTGAGCCGGCAAGGGNGTTTATATATCGCGGATCATCAAAATAAGGCGGCACGATNCGCGCTGCCGGCTGCCAGGTTTGCTGCATCAAGGATCGAAAAAACTCATCGTTAGCTGTAGCGCTGGTTGCGCCGGCGTAATGAGGGTAAAGCGGGAAAAAGAGGATTTTCTGGCATCCTGCCTTGGTCATCNTTTCNACTTTTGATTTGGTTGAGGGATTACCNTAGCGCATACAAAAATCCACCATAACATCTTCGCCGTACCGCGCGCGCATTGCANCGGTTATTTTTGCGGTCTGGTCCTTGGTGATTGTCATCAGCGGGCTTTCATCCGCTGCAGTATTCCAAATCGACTTGTAGGCGGCGCCTGAGCGAAACGGGCGTGAGGTCAGGATCACCAGCTGTAAGAGAGGTTGCCAGAGCCAAGGTGAGTAATCAATAACGCGGCGGTCGGATAAAAATTCACCGAGATAGCGGCGCATCGACCAATAATCATGATGGTCAGGCGTACCCAGATTGGCCAAAAGAATACCAACCTTCTGCTTGGGTACCTTTGGATGATCTGCCGGGCTGTTATTTGGTCTTTTAGCTGGGGCAAGGGCGTCGGGCATGCGTGATATCCGGTTTGATGTAAGCGACGGTCAGGATGTAAGCTATTCTGGNNCGGGGTCAATCTTTGAGTGGAACTTCTGGCACATTTAACGCCTCTGCCAGTCGCATTTTGGCAGAACCGGGCCGTAAAGGTTTGGGGTGGCTATCATCTGGCACCCAGCCAGTAACACATATTTGTTCATATGTGGCGGGCAATCGGCCATCGGGCAAACTGAAACGGGCACGGTATATTTCTTCGGCCTTTTGAAGCATGTGGCGGGTGGTGAATTGGCGTGATCGCGCCAATTGTGCATTTGTTTCACCCATTGAGCGAAGATCATGCATGAGATCATTCAGGCTAGGATAGGTTGCATTTACACTATGGCTGTCGGCAACTGGAAGATTAAAGCCTGCTCTTGAAAGCAACGCGCCCAAGTCACGAATATCAGCCATAGGCAATACTCGTGGGGACACACCACTGCGCACCAAGGTTTCTGCNTCGGACATAGCCGAGCGCAATTCGTTCAATGTCTTGCCGCCTAGCAAACTGGCCAAAAATAAACCATCAGGGCNTAGCGCGCGGCGACATTGGATCATTTGCCCGAGCGGGTCATTGGCCCAGTGTAGGGACATTGCGTGGATCACCAAGTCATTGCTCGCAGGTAGTAGGTTCAAAACCTCATCATCAGGCACAATTTGTGCTGTTGGAAAAGCTTCTGCCCAAGGCGCAGGGTGGCCGGTGACAATTGTGATATCCGTAAAGGGTTTGGTAATCATTTGAAGGCGATCTTGAAGATCAGTGANCGCTTCTTGATGCAAAAAATACCCACGGCCTGCTTTGGTACGGGCGCGGCGGCGTGCAAGTGACGTGCGGTCGATAAGTAACGGTGCTTTGGACATGAGAAACACATAGATGAATCGAGTCAATTTTCAAACTGCTTTACGCATGATTTACCCGCCCCGATGTCTACATTGTGGAAAGGTTGTAGAGAGCGACTTTGGTCTTTGCGGCAACTGTTGGGCCCAGATGCCATTTGCGTCCGGTGTCACCTGTAATCTATGCGGATCATCTTTAATGGGATCACCAACTGGCGACACTGCAATATGCGATGCTTGTATTTTGACCCCAAGGCCATGGCAGAATGGACGCGCCGCAATGATCTATCAAGGCACGGCGCGCAAGCTGGTGCTAGGACTTAAACACTCTGATCGCACCGATATCGCTGGTCCAGCTGGCCGCTGGATTGCGCAGGCCTGCCATGATATTTTAACGCCTGAGACAGTTGTAATGCCGGTCCCTTTGAATTGGTTTCGGCAGATGCGCCGTAAATATAATCAAGCCTGTCTTTTAGCATCTGCTCTCGCAAAGCACACAAACCTAACTTATATGCCAAATGCATTGAGACGGCCTGCTCACACGAGAGCCCTTGAAAAAGTTGATTTTGATGAAAGATATAAAAGGTTAAGCGCGTCTATTGAGATCAATAAAAGGCGAAAGAAAGCTCTTATGGGTAAACACGTTTTGATCGTGGATGATGNGATGACATCCGGTGCGACCTTGCACGCAGCAACACAAGCCTGTTTAAAAGCAGGCGCTTTAAATGTGAATGTGGCAGTACTAGCGCGCGCGGAAAAAAACCGTTAAATCGGTGACTGAGGCGGATTGTGAAATGAATAAAGTTGAAATCTATACCACCCAAACCTGCGGCTATTGCTATGCCGCCAAGCGGCTTTTGAACAAAAAAGGTGTATCCTTTAAAGAAGTTGATGTTGCAGGTGATCCGGCAAAAAGGGCAGAGATGACCAAACGATCAGAAGGTGGCCGCACCGTGCCGCAAATCTTTGTGGGTGATATACATGTCGGCGGGTGTGATGAACTTTACAGTCTAGAGCATGCTGGCAAGTTAGAGCCTCTCTTAAACGGGCTATGAAGGCGGCGCTGCTTCAACTNAATAGCTCGGATGATCCGAAGAAAAATTTAGATGNGACNCTTGCTTTGGTTGATGGTGCCCTAGCGCAGGGTGCGGAATTAATTTTAACACCTGAAGTAACCAATTGTGTCTCAACAAGTCGCCGTCATCAAGCAGATGTATTACAACTTGAGCAGGATGATATTACGCTGGCGGCGCTGCGCTCTGTTGCCTGCACTGCGAAAGTCTGGATCGTGATTGGATCATTGGCGTTGAAAACCAATGACCCGGATGGGCGCTTTGCCAATCGCAGCTTTGTCATCGATCCGGATGGCAATATCAAAGCACGTTATGATAAAATACATATGTTCGATGTTTCAATATCTGGCAGTGAAAGCTATCGTGAATCTGCTGGTTACCGCCCTGGAAATCAGACAGTTATCTGCCAAACAGATGTTGGAATGATTGGATTAACTATCTGTTATGACCTTCGATTTCCACATTTATATCGCGATCTTGCATATTCTGGCGCACAAATTATTTCCGTTCCGTCGGCCTTTTCGGTGACCACAGGGCATGCGCATTGGGAAGCTTTGCTGAGAGCCCGTGCGATCGAAACAGGGTGCTATGTTTTGGCACCGGCCCAACATGGTCAACATTGCTGTAAAAATGGCCCTCCAAGAACCACCTATGGGCACACTTTGGCAGTCGCCCCATGGGGAGAGTTGCTAACACTTTTGGCAGAGGGAACGGGATTTTGTATGGTTGACATAAACCTTGGTGACGTTGACAGGGCACGTGCGCGTGTGCCATCGCTTTAGAAGCAGAAAAGGTACTCTGGACCTGAACATGAGTGATGATCAAAGCCCGTTAGCCATTTCACTGTTCAGTGAGATTTTAACGATCGACCAGTTGCTACGAAATCGGTTGGCAAGGGTTTTGCCCAAAGGAATGGAGCTGTCGCATTTCTCGGTTCTCAACCAATTGGCAGGCCTCGGTGGGGAAAGAACACCTGCGCAACTGGCCAAGAGTTTTCATGTTACCCGCGGTGCAATGACCAATACTCTCAACAAGCTAGAGGTTGCAGGTTATATTCATGTGCGGCCCGACTGGGATGATGCGCGGCGTAAACTTGTGGCCTTAAGCCCGGCTGGTAAACGGGCGCGCGAAACAGCGCTGGCTGCCGTGGCCCCTGTTGTGTCCTCTTTTGTTGGAGAGTTGGGTGCGCAAAAGCTGCGCACAGTATTGCCGGTTTTGCGTGACCTTAGACTGCGTCTGGAAGCCAACATATAAGCTTTGCATTTATCCAAGAAGATTTTGGGGCACTAAAGTGTTAATCGGTGCATTGGATGTATTTGAGTTATCTGAGAAAGTTGCTCGCGTTGATGAATTTAAAGTGAAAAAAGGCAATTTGAGGATCTTTCAAACCAAAAATCAAACCTGTAGTGGTTTTGTCGCAACAAAGCCCTGATGTTTTTTGTATTAAAGGTACGAAATTTTATCGATCTGGATTGAATCATATGTTCACATTCTACATATACATCTGGTAAAAGAGGGTTAGTTTTAAGTTGGTTAGGCGAGCTGGCTGAGAGTTGACGCCAAAGGGTGTGTGGGGACAAGAAATTGAAGGCAATTGCCAGCGCAATTTTTCTAATGGCTTTATGGCTATTGATGTCTGGTGTCTATAAGCCGCTTGTTATCGGATTTGGGCTTGGTTCAGTTTTTTTAATCATGATTATTCTTTGGCGCATGGACAAGGTTGATGGCGATCATGTTCAAATTCGGCTAAACCCATTACGGTTTTTGGGTTACATCATCTGGCTCTTCGGAGAAATTGCAAAGTCCAATTGGGCGGTGACCCGCGTGATACTGTCGCGTGTAATGCCAATCCGCCAAAAAATGTTGGTTGTTCCTCAAAGTCAAAAAACCGACATTGCTCAGGTTATATTTGCCAACTCGATTACTTTGACACCTGGAACAATTACAGTTGAAACAGAAGAAAACGGGCTCTTGGTTCACGCCTTAAGTTATTGTCCTGAGGATGGTGCCTCATTGGCGGATATGGATCGCCGAGTGAGCGCTGTTGAAACAGAGGGGCTAAGATAGTGTTTGCTCTTGCAGCTCTTGCGGTTTTTGCAGCAATGTTTTTGGTTTTAGCCAGATTGATCAAAGGGCCCACCTTGTATGATCGGGTGCTGGCCGTTAACGCATTTGGAACCAAAACGGTTCTGTTTATTGGCGTGGTTGGTTTTTTGGCTGGGCGGCCTGATTTCCTTGATATCGCCCTGCTCTACGCGCTGATAAATTTTGTCGGTACCATCGCGGTGCTAAAGTTTTTCCGCTACCGTTCTATTGGGGATGTGATGTGGACACCCCCGAAAGAGGAAAACAACAAATGAGCGGTTGGCAACTTTTTATTGAAATCTTAAGCTGGGCATTGATTTCAGCCGGGTCCTTTTTTGTTATAGTTGGCGCTATTGGTGTCTATCGTTTCCCCGACTTTTGGACGCGTCTTCATGCGGCCTCTGTTGCCGAGTCGGCCGGAGTGATTTTGTTGTTGACCGGAATGATGGTGCAGGCTGGCTGGGGTTTGATTGCAGTCAAACTGTTGATCATTGGCGTATTCTTATTTATCACCGGCCCGACCTCGACGCATGCGGTGGCAAATGCGGCCTTGGTGTCTGGTTTGCGCCCGAAGAATTCTGATGATGGTTCAAGCGACGACCCTGATGCCGCATAACCAAATCGAGACTGGCGTAAGAATAAAAACTACAGGTGCAAAATAGAAACCTTTATCAACATAACGCTTTTTGTCATGCTAACGGTTATCGCGCTGGCGGTTGTGCGCACCCGAAGTTTGTTTGCGGTTGTCACGCTATCGGGCGTGTTTAGCCTTGTCTCCGCGTTGTTGTTTGTCACTATGGATGCAGTTGATGTAGCCTTTACCGAAGCGGCGGTTGGGGCAGGAATTTCCACTGTTTTAATGCTTGGCACGCTGGCCTTGACTGCGCGATCAGAGCGCAGCTCAAATCGCTCGTCATTTGTCCCATTAATGGCAGTTTTAGTAACTGGAGCCGCGCTTGTTTATGGCACGCTTGACATGCCAAGTTTCGGCCAAAGCGATGCGCCAGCCCAAATCCATGTTGGGCCAGACTATCTAGAGCGTATTCCACACGAAATCGGTGTGCCCAATGCGGTCACAGCAATTCTGGCGTCATATCGCGGCTATGATACGCTTGGCGAAACAGCCGTTGTGTTTGCTGCCGGCATTGGCGTCTTGATGCTGATAAGCGGGCTGCGTACCCGCCGAAGAAAAGAGGAAGATGATCCCGACACAGGGGGGTCTGCGTAATGCGCCATCATCTTATCTTGCGCGTGATCACCAAGCTGTTGGTTGGCACAATTTTCCTTTTTGCCCTGTATGTCCAATTTCATGGGGATTATTCCCCAGGCGGTGGATTTCAGGCGGGTGTGATTATGGCCGCTGGGTTCATTCTTTATGGTCTCGTATTTACGCTCGACAAAGCCCAGCAAGTATTTCCGCCTTGGCTGGTGCATAAGTTGATTGCCCTAGGGGTACTAATTTATGCCGCCACAGGGATTTATAGCCTGTTTGCTGGTTATGCTTATCTTGATTACGCAGCACTTGCACCGCACCATCCCGAACATGGTCAGCATTACGGAATATTGATCGTAGAACTGGGCGTTGGCATTACCGTGACCGCAGTCATGGTTGCGGTCTATTATGCGTTTGCGTCCAGAGCGCCGGTTCTAAGCGATGAGGACTGGTGATAATGGATAGTGGGACTTTGGACTTTATCGTCGGGCATTTGAATTATTGGCTGTTCATTCTCTTGATGATGACCGGGCTTTATATTGTCGTTGCCAAAGGCAATCTGGTGAAAAAAATCGTTGGCCTGAATATTTTTCAGACCTCGGTTTTTATGCTTTATATTTCAATCGGGAAAGTCACAGGCGGTACCGCGCCTATCTTTCCTTTGGATATGAAAGTGGACCCAGATGTTGTCTACTCAAATCCACTGCCGCATGTTTTGATCCTTACAGCGATTGTTGTTGGTATTGCCACAACCTCGCTGGGATTGGCGTTGATCATCCGGATCCGTGAAGAATACCATTCCATCGAAGAAGACCAGATTGCCGAGATTGAAAATGCGGTGCTGAAAAGTGAGCAGTGGGCATCAGAGCAGGCTGCGGGAGAGCACAGCTGATGGCCACCCAAGAAGTTCACCACGTTGCGCTTACATTGACGGACCATCTGCCGATTCTCGAAGTTTTGGTGCCGTTTGTTGCCGCACCATTGGTGGTGGTTCTGGGCAGCCGCCGGCTGGCATGGCCAATAGCTTTTGCCGCAAGTGCGATATCATTTGTAATTGCCTGTTTGCTGCTGCTTCAGGTTCTCGATGGCAGTTACATATCCTATCATATCGGGGGCTGGGCGCCGCCCTTGGGCATTGAGTACCGTGTAGATGCCGCCAATGCATTTGTGCTGTTTTTAGTTTCCGGCATTAGCACAGTGATCCTGCCTTATGCCCGTGCCAGCTTTGAAGCAGAAATACCGCGCCGCAGCTCAACCTTGCTGTATGCGCTATATTTGCTGTGTCTGACTGGGCTTTTGGGTGTTGTGATTACGGGGGATGCCTTTAACGTCTTTGTGTTTTTGGAAATCTCGTCTTTGTCCACCTATGTGCTCATTGCACAGGGATCGCATCGTGACAAACGGGCTTTGACGGCTGCTTATGATTATCTGATCATGGGCACGATCGGCGCGACATTTTTTGTCATAGGGATCGGCTTTCTTTACATGGCGACTGGCACGTTGAATATGGCTGATCTGGCCGAGCGGATCGCCAACCAATCAGACAGCCGAACGGTCCGCGCAGCCTTTGCCTTTATCGTCGTCGGCGTCGGGCTTAAAGTCGCAATTTATCCGCTGCATCTTTGGCTTCCGAATGCCTATACATTTGCGCCCTCAGCAATCACTGCGTTTTTGGCTGGAACAGCGACCAAAGTGGCAATCTATGTCCTTCTTCGGTTTATGTTCAGTGTGTTCCAACCGGGATTTATTTCTCAGGTTCCAACACTTGAAGTTATCATTTTGCCGTTTGCATTGGTGGCTATGTTTGCAGCGTCTTTGACGGCAATCTTTCAACGCGACCTTAAGCGTATGCTGGCCTATTCCAGTATTGCACAGATCGGATATATGCTGCTTGGCATCGCATTTTTCTCACAAGCCGGCTTGATGGCCACTATGATCCAACTGTTCAACCACGGAATTACCAAAGCGGCTTTGTTTATGGGCGTTGGCATTTTCGTGCTTCGATCAGGTGGGTCGTTCTATTATCNTTTGAACGGCCTTGGCAAAACCATGCCATGGACCAGCGCNGCCATGGTCATCGCGGGGATGTCCTTAATTGGTATTCCTGGAACCGCTGGATTTATCAGCAAATGGTTGTTGGTGCAGGCAGCGCTTGAGGCCGGGTGGTGGCCGATTGCAGTGCTGATTGTTGCCTCTTCGTTNTTGGCAGTGATCTATGTTTGGCGGGTGATCGAAACGCTTTATCTGACTGAACCGTCGCAAGAAGTAACTGCGCGTGAAGCNCCCTTGAGCATGTTGATCCCGCTATGGATCATGGCGCTTGCATGTATTTATTTTGGTCTTGATAGCGATTTGACCCTGAGTGCGTCTAAAACTGCGGCCGAAGGACTTTTGGCCGGGTCAACGAGTATGGAGTAGGGCAGGCGATGGGAATGGACACCTCAACAGCTATACTTTTGTCAATGATCCTGCCGGCTGTGGCAGTTGTGCTAAATTTGGTNTTGCGCCACCGTGATAATCTGCGCGATGGGCTGACCTTTGTGATCGCAGCAGCAACTTTTGCCGTGGTATTGGTTATCCTTTACAACGTGGGCAATCAAACAACCGCGCCTTTGGTTCTATTTGAAGTGCTGCCGGGGCTTGATCTNGCCTTTAATGTTGAACCCCTGGGCTTGATGTTTGCGCTTTTGGCGTCGGGTTTGTGGATNGTNACGCATATCTACGCCATAGGCTATATGCGCACCAATAAAGAAAAGCACCACGCCCGNTTNTTTGCCTGTTTTTCTTTTGCGATCTTCTCGGTGATGGGCATTGCCTTTGCCGCCAATATGTTCACCNTGTTCTTGTTTTACGAAGCACTGACGCTATCGACCTATCCTTTGGTTGCGCATAAAGGCACGCCAGAAGCAATCAAGGGTGCCCGTACATATTTAGGGGTTCTGATTTCAACCTCAATCGGGTTGCAGCTTGTGGCAATTATCTGGACCTTTGGCCTAACCGGAACGCTGGACTTCACCCACGGCGGTATTTTGCAAGACCATATTGCAGGGCCGATGGCCGCGCTTTTGCTTGCGCTCTATGCTTTTGGAATTGGCAAGGCTGCATTGATGCCATTTCACCGCTGGTTGCCGGCGGCCATGGTGGCCCCGACCCCGGTGAGCGCGCTGCTGCATGCTGTGGCCGTGGTCAAAGCTGGCGTCTTTACCATGCTAAAAATTGGGGTCTATATCTTTGGCATCGACTTTCTCGCAACAACTGGCGCATCGGTCTGGTTGATGTGGCTGGCAGCGTTTTCGATTGTTGCAGCCTCGGTCATTGCGATGACCAAAGACAATCTTAAAGCGCGTCTTGCCTATTCAACCATAAGTCAGCTGAGCTATGTCACGCTNGGGATGGCGTTGGCGACCAGCATTGGCATTGTTGGCGGCGGGCTACATGTGGTGATGCATGCAATGGGTAAAATCACTCTTTTCATGTGCGCCGGTTCAATTTACGTGGCTACCCGTAAAACCGAAATTAGCGATATGAGCGGGTTAGGGCTCGCGATGCCGATTACATTCGGTGCATTTCTAATCGGTGCTCTGTCTATTATCGGATTGCCGCCGCTTGGGGGATCTTGGAGTAAATGGCTGTTGATGATGGGTGCAGTGGATACAGGCCAGATGATCATCATTGCCGTGCTCTTGGTCAGCTCTTTACTGAATGTAGCCTATNTAATGCCGATCGTTGGAAAAGGCTTTTTTATACGTGATAATGCTACTGCCGTGCCGGTTAAAAATCTTGAAACATCACCTTTCGTCTGGGGGCCGCCAGCATTCACGGCGCTTGGATGTGTGGTTCTGTTTTTCTTTGCTGGCTATATTGAAGCGTTTTTAATGCCACTTGGCGCGACCAACTGAGGAGAGTTTGATGGACCGAAAGCCCGCTGACAATCCCGACAGCTACCCACCACTGGGTCGGGTGCTTATGTGGTTTACAGACCCGGCAAATGCAAACAAGATTTTTGGAGCATTGGCCGTGATATGTCTGATGACGTTTTTGGCTGATTTTACCTATAAGAAATATGGACATTTTGCAGTCGAATACATCCCCGGATTTTATGCCGCCTATGGCTTTTTGATGTTCACNGCGCTCATCCTCGCGGCCAAGACCTTGCGGATTTTTATCAAACGGCCCGAGGACTTCTATGGCGAGAAAGCCATTGATAGCGAAAGCTACCCTGAGGAAGAATTAGAGCAGGTGGGCCATGATGATGCTTAACCTGATGCCAACAGCATTTTTGTTTATTGCGGCTGCGTTTTTATTGCTTGCTTTGCCCAAAGGTCCGCTGCGTGCAGCTTTGCTTTTGTTGGTGCCATTGGTTGCCGGCGCTCAAGTNTGGTCCTTGCCAGAGGGAACTTACGGCCAATTTGATTTGCTTGGACTGACACTGGACACCATGCGGGTGGATAAGCTGTCACGTATTTTTGCGCTGATTTTCTGTATTGCTGCGTTTTTAGGCAATCTTTACGCATGGCATGTGCGCGATAAGGTGCAACAGCTTGCGGCATTGCTTTATGCCGGTGCTGCCATCGGGGCGGTCTTTGCCGGCGACCTCATTACCTTNTTTATCTATTGGGAAGCCACTGCGATAACATCGGTCTTTTTAATCTGGGCGCGGCGCACCGAAGGGGCCTATCACACCGGAATGCGTTACCTGATCATCCAGATTACGTCTGGTGTAATCTTGCTGGCGGGCACAGCGCTTTTGTACCGCGAAACCCAGTCTATCGCCTTTGAGGCCATGACGCTGGGAAGCCTTGGCACATGGCTCATCTTTATCTCGTTCGGGATGAAATGTGCCTTTCCGTTGTTGCACAACTGGCTTCAGGACAGTTATCCGGCGGCGACGGTCACCGGTACGGTGATCCTTTCTGCCTTTACCACCAAATTGGCGGTATATTCACTGGCACGCGGATTTGCTGGGACCGAGATACTTATTTATATTGGCGCTGTGATGACCTTATTCCCAATTTTCTTTGCGGAGATTGAAAATGATTTNCGCCGGGTTCTGGCCTATAGCCTAAACAACCAACTTGGCTTTATGGTTGTGGGCATTGGGGTCGGCACCGAAATGGCGTTGAACGGCACGGCATCACATGCCTTTGCGCATATTCTTTACAAAGCGCTTTTATTCATGAGCGTTGGAGCTGTTCTGTTTCGNACTGGGACATCAAAGGCCTCAGAACTGGGCGGGTTGTGCCGCACTATGCCGCGCACAGCAATCTTCTGCCTAATCGGGGCTGNATCGATTTCCGCCTTTCCGCTGTTTTCCGGCTTTGTGACGAAATCATTGATCTTGGATGAAACTGCGAACGAACATTATCCAATTATTTGGGCTATTCTTGTTTTTGCATCAGCAGGTGTGCTGTCGCATTCAGGCATTAAAATACCCTACTTTACATTTTTCAGTCACGACAGTGGCCTGCGCCCGAAAGAAGCCCCTGTTCATATGCAGCTAGCAATGGGGATCACCGCGTTTCTTTGTATTTTTATAGGGGTTTACCCNGATACGCTTTATGCGCTTCTGCCTTATGATGTCGAATATCATCCCTACACAATGGCGCATGTGGTTGGACAGCTTCAATTGCTGTGTTTTGCATTGCTGGCCTTTGCAGTGCTGATGCGCAGTGGCATTCATCCCCCTGAAATACGTGCGGTTAATTTGGATGTTGACTGGATTTACCGCCGGCTCCTTCCACGACTTTTGGGTGGTGTATCACAGGGCCTTTCACAGGCCTGGGCAAATCTTAGTAGTAATGTTCAGTTGGGGCTTAGCCGTATTGTTGCGATTTTATTTCAACTTTATGGACCAAATACAGGGGTTGCAAAAGTTCTACCCACCGGGTCAATGGTGGTTTGGATCGCAATATTGCTGGGCTTGGTTTTAGTTGTGAATTACATCTAGCCCAGCCGTGTTTACCCGTATGTTTTTACGAAGATTTCTGCTAACTNAACNNGGCCAACCTGTGCNAATTGCCTTAGCTATTTTGGCAATCCAATTGCAACATCTCTAAATTAATTAATTTTCGGCAAAAAATAGACATATTTGATCTATATTTGCCATACTTAGATTAAATTAACTCCCCTGTTTTATAGTTACAAAGCAAATATCTANACAGACGTGGTCCGCAGTTTACATGTTAGAATTCAATAATGTCAGCAAGTCCTTTTGGACAGGCACTCAGCGAAAAGTTATTCTTGATCGTGTCTCGTTCAGGGTTGAATTAGGGACGTCCTTGGGTATTTTAGCGCCAAATGGAACTGGTAAGACCACATTGANTAAAATGATGGCTGGTCTGGAAAAACCCGATGAAGGTACCATCAACCGATATTGCAACGTCTCATTTCCTTTGGGGTTTATGGGCGGTGTTGTGAACCGGCATACGGCGCAGGAAAATTGTCGCTATATCGCCAAGCTTTATGGATTAGATCCCGATTACGTCGAATCCTATTGCCGGTGGCTTTGCAATTTAGATGAATACTTCGATCAACCGCTCGGCGTATATTCATCTGGAATGCGCGCACGGTTTACCTTTTCGCTAATGCTGGCGCTGGATTTTGACATCTACCTTATCGACGAAGGCATGCCGAACAGCACGGATGTCAGTTTCAATAAAAAGGCTGGTGATATTTTGGCCGAGCGACTGCGTACAACGACCATTATTATCGTATCGCATCAAGCAGAAATTCTTGAAAAATATGCAACACAGGCCGCCGTCCTGTTGTCCGGAAAATTGCATTTGTTCGATAACCTAGAGCAGGCAAAGCAGTTATATGACTATGAAACACAAAATTGAAAAATACCGTATAAAGGGCCTTGCCTCAAAGCTTGCACAGCGCGGCAACCAAGAAGAATCTGAGCAAACGCATCAGTCGCAGAAGTCTTTGAATAATGTTGCAAAAGGGTCTGGAGCAGCCACAGCGCAAGCCGCGCAAAACACCATTAATCAGGATTTAGAGGCAGTTAGGCAGGAAGGCTTAAACGCTCGGCAGTTGCGTATGGCGCGCCGAACGGCTCAAAATCATGGGTTGCCGTTTGAGACGGATCATGAAGCAGTTCTGAAACTACGGATGCAGGGTATTGATCCTTTTGAGCGCGGGAATGTTTTGGATATCCAAGCAAAGACCGATTTACCTTCGCAGGATGGAAAAAAACAATTACCGCAGAAAATTGCCTTGTCAAAAGTTCCAGCGGTTTTAACAAAAACATCTGATCCAAATCCGGGGGTCAGGCGCGCTGCAGAGATTATGGCACTGCAAAAAGACATGATTAGGCGCAGGCGGCGTAATATTTTGATGCTGGTATTGCGCTTGGCTGCGTTTATATTTTTGCCAACTCTTATGTCTGGTTACTATTTTTCCAGTTTGGCAACGCCGATGTATTCGTCAAAGTCAGCTTTTCAAATCATCAAAGCAGATAGTGGGCTTGGGGGTGCAGGTGGGCTTTTGTCTGGTACGCAGTTTGCCACCACGCCAGATGCAATCGCTGTGCAATCTTATCTTGAGTCTAAAGAAGCAATGTTGCGGCTTGATAGAGATGCGGGGTTTAAAGCACATTTCAGCGAGCCTTCTATAGATGTTCTCCAAAGGTTACCAGAAAACGCCAGCAATGAGTCCGCTTATAAAATCTATAAAAAACGAATAAAATTAGGGTTTGACCCCATCGAGGGTGTTGTGAACATGGAGGTCATCTCGGCCAATCCTGAGGTGAGCGTTGCATTTTCCAGAGCCCTAATTACCTATGCCGAAGAAAAAGTTGATGGTCTTTCTCAACGCAAGAAGAAAAATCAATTAGCTGATGCTAAGGAATCTCTTCAAAGTGCGATGGAAGAACGCGGAAAAGCCCAGGAAGCGCTGGTTGAGTTGCAACAATCCACTCTATTAG
Source organism: Marinovum sp. (assembly GCA_002726375.1). Classification (GTDB taxonomy): domain Bacteria; phylum Pseudomonadota; class Alphaproteobacteria; order Rhodobacterales; family Rhodobacteraceae; genus CABZJG01. Next base: position 26,301 of record PBSX01000026.1, on the reverse strand, counting down.
ACCCCGAGGCTTATGCAGCCAGTCTTCGTTCACAAATAACAACTTTAGAGCAACAAATTCTTAGCAAAGAATTACAACTCGAAGCTCTTTTGGATAATTTAAAGCCCAACGAGTCGCGTGTTTCAGGTGTGCGTGCTGATATTCGGCGGCTTCGGCAGGCAAAAATTGATACCGAAGAGACAATAAAGGCCCCGATGGATAACGGCATGACATTGGCCGAACTGCTTTCACGAATACAGGTATCCATGGCCGATGTAGCAACTCGGGACATGATGTTTCAATCTTCCCTAGAGCATTTGCGCGCAACCGAAAGTGATGCCACATCTCAATCCCGTTATTTAACGCTTGCGGTTGAACCGGTCAGTGCAGAAAGCGCAAGCCACCCGCATGCTTTTGAAGATACACTTACAGTTCTTTTAATTCTATGCGGGATTTATCTTCTGATTTCCATCACGGCATCGATTTTACGCGAGCAAGTTAACTAAGGGCGCTCCGCTGTTGATCTTATCATGAAGATTAAAATTTGGGGAAATGTGGCCTGAGTTAAATTCCCAAACAGACCCCTTTNGGGGCATGATGACTAATTTGTTCAAATATAGCCGNCTTGCGCAGTGGCTTTGTAAGGTATTTATCAAGACCAGCCGATAGGATATCTACCTCATCACCGCTCATCGCATGCGCTGTCAATGCAACAATCGGGGTGTGGGTTTTCGATGCGCTTTCAAGAGCGCGTATCGCCCGCGTAGCGTCTTTGCCATCCATTTTTGGCATCGAAATATCCATAAATATCAAATCTGGTTTATAGGTTTTATACAGCTCTACCGCTTCTTCTCCGTTGGCGGCAAAAACCAAGTCGATATTCAAAGATTTAACCATCTTTTTAAAAACCAATTGATTGGTTTTATTGTCCTCGGCGGTCAATATTTTCATTTTATTACCCTCNGCGTCTGCTGAGGAAGGCTCAGGTGAGGCNTTGTTGGGAACACATTCCGGGATTTTGGTTTGGTTCAGGGTTTCTAAGGTGGAATATAGTAACGGCCGAGATATTGGTTTTTGTAAAACGCCGCTTAATAACGGCGCATTGGCGTGCTTTGAAATATCNGCTGCAGAATTACTAATCATAATAAAGGCTGGGGCCTTGGGTTTCTTAGCAATAGTTTGAACCAATTCAAAGCCATCCATATCAGGCAGATCAAACCCAACCAATACCAAATCTGTGAGCTCATTTATGGCGTNGAGTGTTGCGCGGCCATCGTGGCAAANTGTTNTGTTACTGGCCAAGTCTGACAGTTGCTTTTTGAAGTATANAGGCCGNAAAAGATGATTTTTCAGCAATGACAATATGGTCAAACCTATTGCTAATATTCGGGTGGCCATTCTTTGGCGTTTCAACCCGCTCAAGATCAAGGTTGAAACCAAACTTTGAACCAACGCCTTCTTCAGACTCCACCCAAATTTTACCACCCATCATGTTTATCAGGCGTTCTGAAATCGCCAACCCCAGACCAGTTCCTTCAAAACGACGGTTTTTCTGATTATCGACCTGATTGAATTCCCCAAAAATATGTGAGATTTTTTCAGTAGAAATGCCAATACCAGTATCTTCAATAACAACTTCAAGTGCACAGACGGTCGCGGACTGTTTTTGACCTGTCACGCGAACCAATACATGGCCTTCAAGAGTAAACTTTAGGGCATTGCCAATCAAATTTGTCAAAACCTGGCGGATGCGACCCGGATCAGCGATAAACTGACTGACCAGAGAAACATCATAATCTAACAGAAGATCAATGTGTTTTTCAGTTGCGCTTGTTTGCAGCATAATTAGAATTTGGTGAATTGATTTTTCTAAGTCAAAAGGCTCGGGATACAAACTCATCTTGTCGGATTCAATCTTGGAATAATCAAGCACATCATTGATAATCACCAAAAGTGCTTCACCAGAGGTTTTGATGGTATCTACATAAAGCCGTTGTTCATCATTCAAAACTGTATCGGCCATCAAATCTGCCATACCGACTACCCCGTTCATGGGCGTGCGGATCTCATGGCTCATATTTGCAAGAAATGCGGATTTTGCGCGATTTGCACTTTCAGCGGTTTCCTGAGCAGCCTTTAAAGTTTTTTCATGGGTGACTGATTCAGTGATATCTAAAACCAAACTAACCACATCGCCGCCATGTCCTCGCCGGTCAATCAATTGAATGTATTCTTCGTTCCAAAGCTGGATTATAACAGAATCTGGATGATCACTTTGCCATCGTTCATGCATTTCAGCGCGCCATTCTGCGGCTGATGCTGAGCCGATATTTACAATACCCTNCTCGGTCAAAAGCTGAAGANTACGGGCATAGGGTACCCCGGTCTGGATTTCTTCCAAGCCATCAAAAATTGAAAGATAGGCGTTGTTGGCCATCACCAGCTGGTTGTCGATGTCAAATACAGCAAACCCGTCACGAATAGTTTCTATCGAGTGCCACAATCGCCGTTCAACAATTTCAATTTTCTGATGGGCAACGGTTAAGTCGGATTTGACCTTTTGGTTTTCGGTGCGAACGCTTGAGATTTCAGCTCGTGTTTCAACGATTTGTTCACTAAGCGCCTGGGCATGACGCCCAAGTTTACGATTGGCAGCAAACAGTTCTGCCTGTTTGAGTTCGAGCAATCTTTCTGCAGCCAAGCGGCCGCGCCGCTCTTCTGCCAGCTTGCCAGAAACACTCATCAAGGCACTCTGATCAGATAAAAATTTCTGTCTACAAAATTTTCAGATCAAGGTGAATATCACCTTAATTTAAGCGCCTTTGGGATCAAAAAGTAAAAAAAAGGGCTTTTTATTGCTTTTTAAACAGCGCAATTTTGCCCTTATCATCTTTATGCGAACTGGTGTTTCGAGCTCCATAAATGGCGATATCAACCAGTNCGAAATTATAAATCTGTCCATCCAAGGCAGAAAATTTGCTTTCAAAACCCTGTGTTTTCCAATGAAACGCATTGATTGAAATAGCAAATAATGCATCTGGCAGTGCAATAGCTAAAAGGTGATCTAATGCCTCAGGTCCAACATGGCCAGTGGTAAANGTGCCAGAACTGATAAGACCCGCATAGTGGTTAGATCCCAGGTCAAAGGGGATTGTGATATCCTTCACCATCAAGTTTCGATACACGCCTTTCAAGGCTGCAACGCTCAACATTTCTTGAGATATGTCCAAAGCGTCAATTGGCCCAATATCATAAGATGTCAAAGCCTCTGCTGCCAAACCCGTGCCGGCGCCAATATCCAAAACCGGGCCTAGACCACCGGAATTGGCAAACAGCCGCGCCACTTCTTGCGGCAATTGATAGTCCATTTCATCGGCAAAGCTTTGGTCGTATTCCTCAGCCCAACTTGCGTACAAACGGATATTATCATCTGGGGTTTTCAAGCCATAGGCGGCATCTAGATCGGGTGTGGTTTTACGCATGCCTCTACCCCAGCAGTCTTAAGCGCTAAAATCAAGCGGTTTTCCGATAACGGCTTGCGGCCATGCGGGCTTCATGTGCAAATAGGGTATGCAGAACCAGATGCTTTCCTTCGGTCATGGCTATTCGGCCCAAGCGCTTGCGCGCATGCTCATTCCGCTTGGTTGGCAGGTAACCGGAACCACCCGTACCCCAGATAAGGCAGAGCGGATGCGCTCGGCGGGGGTCACACCACTTTTATGGGATAAAACCGATGAAATAGTAGCAGCGCTGGGTGCATCCACGCATGTTTTGGTGTCCGCTGGCCCTGATGCGCAGGGTGATCCGGTGCTGCGTGATTTTGGCTGCGCGCTCAAAGCGCGGGCTGGCCAGTTCAAATGGGTTGGATATTTGTCCACAACAGGGGTCTATGGCGACCATCAAGGTCAATGGATCGATGAAAATGCACTNCTTGCACCGGCTACCAAACGCGGCATAGCNCGNNTTGCAGGCNGAGCGCACANTGGCAGGAAATTTCAGAACTCAAGCTGCATATTTTCCGCTTGGCCGGGATTTATGGGCCGGGCAGAGGCCCGTTTTCCAAGGTCAAAAATGGTACGGCGCGGCGAATTATAAAGAAAAATCAGGTTTTTAGCCGAATTCACGTGGATGATATTGCTCAGGTTCTGCACGCGTCTATCAACCGTCCGCGCTCTGGGGCGGTTTATAATGTTTGNGATGATTATCCTGCGCCGCCGCAAGATGTGATCGCGCATGCCGCCGAATTGCTTGGCATGCCGCTACCGCCAGTAGTCAAATTTGAAGAGGCTGAGATGACCCCGATGGCCCGTAGTTTTTATGCCGAAAGTAAGAAGGTTAAAAACGACCTGATCAAAACGGAATTGGGGGTATCGTTGCGCTATCGCGATTACCGTCAGGGCTTGGCAGCGCTGCTTAAGCTTTAGAGGATATCTTCGAAACTCCGAGCAGGTTCAAGACCCTATCTACAATAGCCTNAGCATTTAATCCTGCAGTGGCATACATTTCTGTGGGGCTGGCCTGATCAATAAACTGATCGGGCAGGACCATCGAGCGGAATTTAAGCCCGTTATCAAACACGCCTTCATTGGACAAAAACTGCATCACATGCGATCCGAACCCACCAACAGCGCCTTCTTCAATAGTGATAAGGACTTCATGGTTTGCTGCCAACGACAGAATTAATTCATGATCCAGAGGCTTGGCAAATCGGGCATCGGCAATGGTTGGATCCAGACCTTGTGCGACCAATGTCTCACAGGCTTTTTGAACTTCCCCAAGACGGGTACCAAACGATAGGATGGCAACCCCGCGGCCTGACCGTATTAGCCTGCCTTTACCCAGCTCAAGCACCTCGGCCCGTTCGGGTAATTCGACCCCCTCGCCTTCGCCGCGTGGATAGCGAAACGCAATTGGCCCTGTATCATGCGCTGCCGCAGTTGCCACCATATGTACCAGCTCAGCCTCGTCGGCTGCGGCCATCACTACCATTCCGGGCAGATTGGCAAGAAAAGCAATGTCAAAACTGCCAGCGTGGGTCGCTCCATCAGCGCCCACAAGACCTGCGCGGTCTATNGCAAAGCGCACCGGCAATCCTTGCACCGCCACATCATGTACCACCTGATCATACCCACGCTGCAAAAACGTTGAATATATCGCGCAAAAGGGCTTAAGCCCTCCCGCGGCCAACCCCGCGGCAAAAGTCACACCATGCTGTTCTGCAATGCCCACATCAAAGCAACGCGATGGGTAGCGTTTGGCGAATAGATCAAGCCCGGTACCATCTGGCATTGCAGCTGTGACGGCGCAGATTTGCGGGTCGGCTGCGGCTTGGTCAAGCAAGGCATCGGCAAAAACCTTGGTGTATGAGGGAGCGTTTGAGGGCGATTTTTTTTGCTCACCTGTCAGCACATCAAACTTTGCCGTTGCATGACCTTTATCACGCGCAGTTTCGGCGGGCGCGTAACCTTTACCTTTTTTAGTGATGGCGTGGATCAGAATAGGACCGGTGGCGCGTTCATGCACAGTGCGCAGCACAGGCAGTAATTGATTGAGGTCATGACCATCAATAGGCCCAACATAAGAAAAGCCCAAAGCCTCAAACATGGTGCCACCCACGGCCATGCCTTTGAGTATATCTTTGGCGCGTTTTGCCCCTTCGCGGAACGGTTCAGGTAAAAACCCGATCGCACCTTTGGCAGCCTCTTTTAAATCTTGGAACGGGGCACCGGCGTATAGCTGGGAAAGATAGGACGACAGCGCGCCAACTGGCGGGGCGATTGACATATCATTATCGTTCAAAATCACAACCATGCGCTTTTTTAGATGTCCGGCATTATTCAGCGCCTCATAGGCCATGCCGGCGCTCATGGCGCCATCGCCGATCACGGCCACAACATCGCCCAACCCGCTGGCGCAAGAGCCGCCCAGATCGCGTGCAACGGCAAATCCGAGAGCGGCGCTAATCGAGGTGCTGGAGTGTGCGGCACCAAAAGGGTCATAGGGACTTTCGCTGCGCTTGGTAAATCCGCTTAGACCGTCTTTTTGGCGCAGGGTGCGAATCCTGTCCCGCCGCCCGGTTAGGATTTTATGCGGATAGCTTTGATGGCTGACATCCCAGATGATTTTATCACGTGGTGCATCAAAGACGGCATGAAGAGCCACAGTCAGTTCTACAACTCCAAGGCCAGCGCCAAGATGGCCACCTGTTTCCGCAACTGCGGATATGGTTTCGCTGCGCAATTCGTTGGCAAGCTGCTGCAACTGGGCCTCACTAAGCTGTTTTAAATCAGCTGGTGACTGGACCTTATCGAGCAGGGGTGTATGCGGGCGTTGTGTCATCAAGTCTCTTTGAACCGATCTAGCTTTCTCTTGAAATAATAAACTTGGCGCAATGCTGCAAGGGCTCTGCTTTTATACCGAGGGGTGTCACAGCATCACAGGCCTCGCTTATCAGCTCTTTTGCCCGCTCTTTGGCGCCTTTGAGCCCAAGTAAGGAAACAAAAGTGGCTTTTCCCGCCTCAGCGTCTTTGTTAAGCCGTTTGCCGGTCTTTTTGGGATCGCCCTCAACATCAAGAATATCATCCGTGATCTGAAAGCCCAATCCGAGGGCAGCGGAATATTTTGCCAATGGTGCAGGATCCTCTTGTGCAAGGATCGCCCCAGCTTGTGCTGACCAAGAAAAAAGCGCCCCGGTTTTGTGGCGTTGCAATTCGGTAACTTGCATAAGGTCCAATGGGGAGGGTGCAGTTTCTGCGGCTATGTCCTGCGCTTGGCCCAAAACCATTCCTGCAGCGCCCGCAGCACGCGCAAGGCGCAGGGCAAGATCAGAGCGCAAATCGGCTAGGGGGCTGCACTGGGGGTCTAATACCAGTTCAAAGCCAAGCGATTGCAGGGCATCCCCGACAAGAACGGCGGTGGCCTGATCCCATTTTTTGTGCACCGTTGGCTGTCCCCGACGCAAATCATCGTCATCCATGCAAGGCAGATCGTCATGCACCAAAGAATAGGCATGAATAGCTTCAATTGCCGCAGCTGGCCAAATGGACTGGCTTTGGGGCACATCATAAATGGCGGCGCTTTGCATCACCAGAAATGCCCGCAGCCGTTTGCCGCCGCGCAGGGCATAGCGCATTCCCTGCACAACAGGGGTATCGCCCATTGGCGCCATCGCCTGATCTAGCTGGGTTTCAACAGTTGCGGCGTGCTTTGCAAGCCGTTCACCAAACATCACAAACCTTCGACAGGTGTTGTCCCTGATGGCGCCCCGTCATTATCGAACGTTATGGCCGCAACTTTCTCTTCGGCTTCTTTAAGCTTGGCTTCACATCGCTTTTTTAATTCAGCGCCACGTTCATACAGTGTGATAGACTGATCTAGCGCAACATCGCCCCGTTCCAAAGCGCTGACAACTTTTTCCAATTCTACCATGGCCTGTTCAAAGGTCATTTCCGCTATCGGTGTATCCGTCATTGTGCTGCCTCGCTAAGAATTTCGACATGGGCCTTAACCGATGCTGCTAAGGCCTCTAGATCATACCCGCCTTCGAGCGCAGAAACCAGCCGTCCGTGACAAAGATCGCTGGCCAAAGCGCAAAGTTGCTTAGTCAGCCATATAAAATCGTCTGTGCTCCAATTCAATTGTGCCAATGGATCATCGCGGTGTGCGTCAAAGCCGGCAGATACTAAAATCAGCTCAGGCTTGAAATCTATGATCTTTGGAAAGGCAATCCGATTATAAGCGGCGCGCATTGTTGCGCCATTGCTGTCTGGGGGCAGGGGAATATTAACCACATTATCAAAAGCACCGGTATCGGTTTCCGCGCCAGTTCCGGGCCAAAGCGGCATTTGCTGTGAGGTGACGGTCAAAGCGCGTGGCTCATCCCATAACAGGTCTTGGGTTCCGTTGCCATGATGCACATCAAAATCAACCACGGCCACCCGCTTTAGCCCGTGATAATCCAGGGCGTGTTTGGCACCAAGCGCGACATTGCCAAAAAGGCAAAATCCCATCGCGGTTTGTGTTTCGGCATGGTGCCCAGGAGGTCGCACGGCAGCAAAAGCATTGGGCGCGTCGCCCTGCAGGACCATATCAACCGCCCGTAGCACGCCCCCCGCCGCCCGATAGGCCGCCTGCAAAGATCCCGAAGACATATGCGTGTCCCCATCTATGGCGGTAAAGCCGGCCTCTGGTGCGGCGTTGCAAAGGGCGTCGATATGTGATTTGGGATGAACGCGCAGCAGATCATCATCGGCAGCCAGCGGTGCACTGATACGGGTCAGATCAAGTGGCTCTAGCGCCTGTAAAATCCGCTCAAGGCGTGCGACCTGTTCAGGATGCCCCGGCGGGGTCACGTGTTTCAAACAATCGTCGTGCGTGATCAAAGCGGTTTTCATCAAATTCACCTATCAAACAAGTTTTACAGATATTTGCCGCAATGCCTGGCCTAAGTCTAGATCGTTTTCCGCCATTCAAAAGCGTTGCGATACACGGCTATTATCATTTTAATGGCGCAGCAACTTGGGATTTCAAATTCTCTTAACCTGGGGTCATTCCCCGCAGTTTTTCAGAGCGGCGCCTGAGCAATTCCAATGTGGTCAGCAACAAAATAGAAAGTGCGACCAGGATCGTTGCCACAGCCAGGATTGTCGGGCTAATTTGTTCGCGCAGCCCCGTGAACATTTGCCAAGGCAGCGTTTTCTGACTGGCCGACCCCACAAACATAATCACCACAACCTCATCGAAAGAGGTGATAAAGGCAAACAGGCCGCCCGAAATGACACCTGGCAAAATGAGCGGCATTTGAACCCGGAAAAATGTAGTAACAGGGTTGGCACCCATATTTGCCGCCGCTCGGGTCAGTGAATTGTCAAAGCCCACCAAGGTTGCAGTGACTGTGATGATCACAAAGGGGATGCCCAGCACAGCATGGGCCAGAACGACTTTCATATATCCGACAAGGTTCTTATCCAGACCTATTTGATTTTCCAGAAATTTGCCCAACCCGGCATAAAAGAAAAACATTCCGGTTGCTGAAATGATCAATGGAACGATCATGGGCGAAATTAGGATCGCCATAATCGCCCGTTTAAATGGTACATGGCTTTGGCTTAGACCAATGGCCGCGAGGGTGCCCAGTGATATGGAAACTATCGTCGCAATTGGGGCAATAATCAACGAATTCTTAAACGACCGCTGCCATTCGTTATTGGTAAAGAAGTCATTATAGTGCTTTAACGAATAGCCAGCTGGATCAAAGCGCAGCATTTCTGGCGTGAAGGTAAAGAAATCCTGTGCATTAAAGGACAGCGGCATCACCACAATAATCGGAATGATCAGAAAGGCGAAAATCAGCCCGCAGATAATTCTAAATGTAAAATGCCAAAGGACCTGACTGGGGGTCAGATAAGGGTGAAGACGCGCGCGGTAGCGCCCCTCAAAAAGCCAAAAGATGAACCAGCCCAAAAACCAGCCGAAGAGCGCGCCGGTTAAAGCGCCGACCAACCCAAAGAAATATAAACCAGCTATCAATGTCGCCGCGATAAGCCCATAGCGTGCGGTTTTTTCCTTGGTAACCATGGAGGTTACTAAATAGGCAATTGCAGCGGTTATTGCGGCCCCTGCAATCAGCCCAAGCGGGGCATTTCCCATGGACATACCCATGAGCACGCCGACCAACGCGCCAAGCAGAGCCGTGACGGATAAAACGAACGATAATGGTTTGCGCGAAATCACAGTAAGTGCAGCCATGACCTCACCCTCCCAACTTGACGTTGTCGATGCCGACCATCTTATCATAGGCCCAATACAGGATCAGAACAGCAACCAACAAGATTGTTCCTAACGCTGCCGCAAGTCCCCAGTTCAAGGATCTTAGAATGTGATAGGCAATTCGGTTGGAAATAAACACGCCTTTTGTACCGCCCACAATTTCTGGCGTGATATAATATCCAATCGCCAGGATAAAAACCAAAATTGATCCCGCCCCAATTCCGGGCACGGATTGTGGGAAATAGACCCGCCAAAATGCAGTCGTGTTGGTCGCGCCCAGCGATTTGGCGGCCCGAACATAACTTGGCGGAATAGTTTGCATCACCGAGTACATAGGCAGGATCATAAAGGGCAGCAGGATATGCGTCATAGCAATGATCGTTCCGGTTTCATTATTTATCATTACCAGACGGGCACTATCGGCCACCAAGCCAAGTTGTACCAGAACGTCATTGATCACCCCCTGTTGTTGTAGCATCACCTTCCAGGCGGATGTGCGCACGAGCAGGGAGGTCCAGAACGGCAATAGTACTAAAATCATCAATAGGTTGGCATGTCGCATCGGCAGATTGGCCAGCAGCCAAGCCACCGGATAGCCCAGCAATAAGCACGAACCCATGATAGCAAGCGACATGATCAGTGTTCGCCCAAACAGCGTTAGCAAAATTTGTTTATTTTCTGGTTGAAACTGCGGGCCATCAATGGTTTTGCGCATATCAACCGCGTTCAAAAAATAGCCGCTGGTATAGTTCGAGCTATGAACTTTGAGCGTTTGCCAAGTTTCAATTTTGCTCCAACCCTTGTGAACATCCATGAGCTTTTTTTTGAAAGGGCCGTCTGTTTCCAGATCCCATTTTTTGGCCTTGCGGGCGGTCTTTTTGAACAGCGATGCAATGCCAGACTGTTCATAGTTTAATCGCAACCCGACTTTGGTGTGAACCTTTGCTTTTGCGGCTTTTTGAATGTCTGAGGCGAAGGCCGCATAGACAGCCTCGTCTGGCAGCTCACCAGTTGATGAGTCCCAAGTTTCCAGCGCGGCCACCGTTTGGGGAAGCGTTGTTGCAACGATATCGTTTTCGACGGAACGGAATAACATCGTCACGATGGGCAAAATAAAGGCGATGAAGATAAATGCCAAAAGTGGCGCGATCAGTAAAAGAGCACGGATCTTTTGGCGACGCAGCGCCCGAGCTAAACTTTGTTTAAGGGGTTTGCCGTCTGCGGAAAGCATCGGTTCGGTGTTGGTCGAAGCGCTCATGGTTTGCCTGATACAGCTGTGGAGTTGAAATTAAGTAGAAAAAAACGGGAAGGGCCGATGTAGCCCTTCCCAATTGTACGAGCTTACTTAGCCAGCCATGCTTGGAACTTTGCGTCCAGGTCATCGCGATAATCGGCCCAGAAGTCATAGTTCATCAAGAACGCACGTGACAGGTTTTCAGGTGCTGTCGGCATATGTGGCCCCATGTCGATGCCCAAATCAGCGTGCTTTCCAACCAGCGGCGCAGAGGATGCACGAGCTGGACCGTAGCTGATCCATTTTGCTTGATCCGCAAGACGCTGAGTGTCCGTGGCAAACATGATGTAGTCAAGCGCGCGTGCTTGACGCTCTGGGCTTAGACCTGCTGGGATAATCCAGCCATCCAAATCCATAACCTGACCATCCCAGATCATCGCAACAGGCTGCTTCTGCTCTTCGATCAAAGAGAAAAGACGGCCGTTGTAGGTGGCGCCCATGATGACTTCGCCGTCTGCCAAAAGCTGTGGTGTATCAGAACCTGATGAAACCCAGATCACATCGTCTTTGATAGTATCCAGTTTGGCGAGTGCCTGATTTTGACCTTCTTCTGTCTCCAGCATGTCATAGATGTCTGACTTTGCAACGCCGTCGCAAAGCAATGCCCATTCCATTGTGTTGATCGGCACACTGAACAATGACCGCTTGCCAGGATAGGCAGCTGTATCAAACACGTCACAAACAGATGTTGGTGCTGTGTCACCGACGAGGTCAGTCCGGTATCCAAATGTTGTTGAGTACACGATTTGTGGAATAAAGCACTCAGACACCAGCATATCGCCAAAGTCTTCTGAAGCAGGTGTTCCATCAGGCGCTGCTGCGAGCATCGTGTCAGGATCGATGACCATTGCCAAACCTTCGTCGCAGAGCTGCATCGCAGGCGCTGCTTCTACGTCCACAACATCCCAAGTGATATTGCCGGCTTCGTTCATCGCACGCAGTTTGGCAACCGCTGTGCTAGAGCTGTCATCATTTAGAATAGTAACACCTGTCATTTCCGAATAGGGGTTATGGTAGGCGTTCAATTGTGATTTTGAGTAGGCACCACCCCATGACACAATGGTCATTTCGCTTGCCATATGGCCATCTGCAAATGCAGAACCAGCCATTAATGACAGCGCAGCGCCTGTCAAAATTGTTTTAGTTGATTTCATTTCAGTCTCCCATGTCGCCCGTAATTCAGCTAACTGGTCCAAGACACGAGCTAATCTAATGGACCCTCAGTGGATCGCACCTTTTGCTTTTGGTGCGAATTCGAAAATTCAATCATGCATCTAGTGCGCGGCAGTCTTCCGGTAGCCANCCAATTTCAATTTTATCACCGGGTGTTAGGCGCGTTTGGTCGGGCGCATTTCGTGTTTTAACGATAAATTCATCATTGCCGGCAACGCGAAGACGGGTGCGAAAAATGTCTCCCATATAGATGAATTCGAGCACTTCGGCTTTTAGCTTTTGTGCGTTGTCATGAATTCGGTCTTTGTTGTATTCAACCCGCTCGGGCCGGATCGAAACCCGTGTCCGTTCGCCGGGCTTGCTGACATTCACCGGCTTGCAGGCGATCACTTCGCCGCCCTCCAATTCTACCATTGCCAGCCCGTCTTTTATCTCTTTCACGGTGCCTTCCATGGTGTTGTTCTCACCGATGAATTGGGCAACAAAACTATTTTCCGGCTCTTCATAAAGCTGATCTGGCTTTGCCAGTTGCTGAATGCGCCCATCGTCAAAAACGGCGACCCGATCCGACATAGTCAGCGCTTCTGTCTGATCGTGGGTCACGTAAACAACGGTGATCCCCAAACGGTGCGCAAGATCGGTGATTTCAAACTGCATCTTTTCACGCAATTGCTTATCAAGCGCGCCAAGCGGTTCATCCATTAAAACCAGTTCAGGCTCAAATACCAAAGCCCGTGCCAAAGCGATCCTTTGTTGTTGGCCGCCCGATAGCTGTGCAGGCCGCCGGCCGCCAAAGGCGCCCATTTCCACCATATCCAAGGCCCGCTTAACTTTTTCTTCACGATCAGATTTGCCCATTTTACGGACTTCCAAAGGAAAGGATAGGTTTTCGGCNATGGTCATATGAGGAAAAAGNGCATAGTTCTGNAAAACCATGCCGATACCGCGTTTATGCGGCGGTATGTTATTTATNGAAACCCCATCCAGNAAAATATCGCCGTGGGTGGCGGTTTCAAACCCTGCGAGCATCATCAGACATGTGGTTTTGCCCGACCCCGATGGCCCAAGCATGGTCAAAAACTCACCGCGTGGCATTTCAAGATTGAGGTCTTTTACGACCAGAGTTTCGCCATCATAGCTTTTCTGAACCCGGTCAAATTGAACGAATGCATCCCCTGCTGTGTCTTTTGCCAATTCTGGCTCCCTGTTTATTTTGGTTAGCTGTTAGGCATTTGACCCTAACTCTACAACTATTCACCGGTTATATTGCAAGCATATTGCGGCACTTTAGGCCCAAATATTACCATTAACTCNCGGATTGATCAATTGATTGGCATTCAGCCCCTTCTAGNTTCCCGTGAAAAGCTGGTTCCCTTAGATTGCGGCGAATCATAGATTATTATGAATCACGTTTTTCCCTAATTACACCCATTTGCGAAAAAAACTCCTGTTTTACAGGGGTCAAGCAGAAAATTTGGCTTTTGGCTTTCAGTGCGCGGGTTTGAAACCCCATGCTTAGGCTTCTTGCCACAATCCTTCGCTTCGCACTTGTGCAGCAGTTTCATCCAACGCAATATGAACGCGGTCTACTAACTGATCAATTTCAGCAGTGGAAATGATCAAAGGCGGCGAAATAACCATCCGGTCGCCCACGTGGCGCATAATCAGATGGTTGGCAAAGCAGCGCTCACGGCACATATATCCGATCGTACCCGAAGCGGTCTTAAAGNGCGCGCGATTTACCTTGTTTGGTGTGAGTGCAATGGATCCCATCAATCCTTTGATTTTAGCCTCTCCAACAAGAGGNTGATCTGCAAGGGCTTGCCACTTTTGTGCAAGGTATGGGCCGGTCACGTCACGCACTTGGTCGACAATTTTTTCATCCTCTAAAATACGCAGGTTTTCCAATGCAACNGCTGCGGCCACCGGATGGCTTGAATAGGTATAGCCATGAGTGAATTCGCTGGTTGCCATCACCTCGGCAACCGCATCGCTCACCACAGANCCGCCGATGGGCTGATAGCCAGAGCTTAGGCCTTTTGCGATGCTGATAATGTCCGGTCTAATATCATAGGTTTGACTGCCAAACCAATTGCCGGTGCGGCCAAAGCCGCAAATGACTTCATCTGCAATCAGCAGAATTTCATATTTGTCGCAAATACGTTGAATTTCCGGCCAATAGCTGTCGGGCGGTATAATNACCCCGCCGGCCCCTTGTATCGGCTCGGCAATAAATGCAGCTACGCGGTGCTCGCCCAGGTCTTCAATTGCCTGTTCTAATTCGCGTGCGCGCGCAAGACCGAACTCGTCCGGGCTCATATCGCCGCCCTCTGCCCACCAGTCCGGTTGATTAATGTGGTGGATATCAGGGATGGGAAGGCCGCCTTGTGCGTGCATCGCCGCCATACCGCCGAGTGAGGCCCCGCCCAAGGTTGATCCGTGATAGGCATTTTTGCGGCTAATGATGACGGATTTTTCCGGCTTGCCCTGCAGCGCCCAGTATTGGCGCACAAGGCGGATGTTGGTATCATTAGCCTCTGATCCCGAGCTGCCATAAAAGACATGGTTTAGATCACCGGGGGCCAGTTGCGCAATGCGCTCTGACAGATCAATCACTGGCAAGTGGGTGGTTTGAAAGAAGGTGTTGTAATAGGGAAGTTCGCGCATTTGCTTGGCGGCCACATCCGCCAACTCTGGCCGGCCATAGCCGATGTTGACACACCAAAGGCCTGCCATGGCATCAAGAATGTCTTGGCCTTCAGAATCGGTGATGTAAACGCCATTGGCACTTGTGATTACCCGCGCCCCTTTTTCGGCAAGCTCACCTGCCGCGGTNAAAGGATGCAGATGATGCGCTGCATCTCGGCGCTGTAGTTCAGCCGTTGGAAATTGGTTTGATAAAAGCGTCATTTTGCACCTCTTTGATCTGAAATATTACCGCATGAAGCCAGATAAATGTTACCAGCCCCACAATATGATCAAATTTTTTGATGTCAATCTAACTGAAGTGTAATTAGGTCTGTGTCATCACATGGCGAACTTGTTCCATACCTTGGATGACGTCTTCACGGATGGCGCGGGCGGCTTTTTCTGCGTCACCGGCGCGCATGGCTGAGAGCGTTTCTTTGTGTTGGTCAGTCAGGTTTAAGGTGCCAAGCCGACCACAAACAACCCGAAGCGATGGCCCAAAGCGCAGCCATAGTCCGTCGGCAATTGATACTAAAATGGGGGCTTTTGATAGCNCGTACAGGGATTTATGAAAGCGATAGTTGCGCCGCAGATAGGCCGTGACATCCCCTATTTTGATCGCCTGATCCAGTTCTGTATCAATTTGGCAAAGATGGTCTAAATCTTCGGATNTTGCCTGTTGCGTGGCCAATAAAATAAGCTGTGGTTCTATTGCCTGACGGGCAAAAATCANTTCATTGACGTTCTGCACAGACAGGTATGGAACGCATACGCGCCGGTTGCCCATAAAATCAAGCGCGCCTTCTGCGATTAATCGGCGGATGGCTTCGCGCACTGGGGTCACTCCGGCATCAAGCTGATCGGTAAGGCCTTGGATTGTAACCGCTTGACCGGGGGCAATTTCNCCNAACAGAACCAGATCCCTTAGTTTGCGATACACCGTTTCATGCGCTGGAATTTTGCTTTCATTGGTTAAATTTACATCGTCTTTCATCTGTGCGCTTTCAAGTTTTTGGTGTTATGCGGGTTGTATATACCTGATTTACGGTCAGTTTAACCTGCGAACGACCACATTACCATATTGCAAAGGTTGGTAAATTTGATCAAATTACAAAGCCAAGGAGTAAGCTCAATCGCAAGGGAAAATGTAGTGGTAAAGATGCAGCGCATTTATGAACCGGTGGCTTACGGGGATGATCCGATAAAGGATTGCTTTTGGGCAACAAGTGTTCCCGCGCCGCAATATCCGCCTTTGAGCAGTGATCAGAACTATGATGTTGCAATTATCGGGGCAGGCTTTACCGGATTATCAGCGGCGTATGAGCTGTCGCAAGCCGGTGCGCGGGTCTGTGTTTTAGAGGCAGAGCATCCGCTGTTTGGCGCCACGGGCCGCAATGGTGGGTTTTGTTGCCTTGGCGGTGCCAAGGCCAGCGATGCACAGATTGACAGGCTGGTTGGCAAGCCCGGCCGGATTGAGTACCGACAAAGCGAAAAGGCAGCGGTTGAGTTGGTTGGGCATCGGCTTGATGCGCTTGGGGTTGATGCCGATGTGCAGCCCGGCGGCGAAACTGAACTGGCCCACCGCGCTAAGGATGCCATCGCCTTGCGTAATGAAATCCCGCGGATCAAAGAAAACTACGGTGTTACTGCCGTGTATCATGCGNAAAGCGAATTGCGCCAACTTGGATTTGGCGGTCCCTTTTACGGCGGACTTACAACCCNGGTAGGCTTTGGGCTTAACCCACGAAAATATGCGCTTGGGCTTTTGCAGGCAGCAGAGCAGTCGGGTGNAAAAGTTTACGGCCAAAGCCCTGTTACGGATATCAAGCCAACACGCAAGGNCTACGTGTTACAAACGCCGAAGGCGCGTGTCCATGCAGAAAAAGTGATTATCGCAACCAATGGATATTCCAGTGATGATCTGCCCAATTGGATGCGAGCACGCTACATCCCGGTGCAGTCATCGGTGATTGTCACACGGCCCCTTACCGACGCCGAGCTGCAGGCCCAAGGCTATACCAGCACGCGGGTGGCAGCAGACAGCCGCCAATTGCTGCATTACTTCCGGCTGCTGCCTGACAACCGGTTTCTTTTCGGCATGCGCGGCGGTCTTTTTGCAACCCCGCACCACAGCGCATTAATCGCGCAGCAAATCCGCGCAAATTTTGCCGAAATGTTTCCAGCCTGGCGCAAGGTCGAAATTGAACACGACTGGTCTGGGCTGATTTGTCTAACCCGTAATCTGACCCCGTTTGTCGGCCCGATCCAAGAGATGCCCGGAGTTTATGCGGGCTTTGGCTATCATGGCAATGGTGTTGCCATGGGCAGCTATGCAGGCGCGCTGCTGGCCGATCTGGCGCTGGGCGCATCGCAAAAGCGGCTTTATCCAAAGCTTTTTCAGAAGCCGCCGCGCCGATTTCCCTTGGGCCGTTTTCGCCGTCACTTGTTGCGGCCGATTTATAGCCTGATGGAATATCAAGATCGCTAAATTCACCCATGCGGGGTTTTTAGCGCCCGCGCTTTGCCGCGTTCCAGTCCCAGTTGCGCTTCGCGCCAGATAATCAAAACTCCAGCTGCGATCACAATAGTAGCTCCGATAAGCATTTGCAGGCTTGGCACCTCTGCAAACACGAAATAGCCAATCAAAAGCGCAAATAGCATTGAGGCATAATCAAATGGCGCCACCACCGTGACCGGCGCATATCGAAAGGACAGCGTTAGACAGATTTGCCCAACGCCGCCCAAAACTCCGGCTGCAATCAACAGCAGGGCGGTTTGCTGTGAAAGTGCTGCCCACCCAAACGGCGCTGTCAGCAGGGCGGCGATGGTTGACGTCAGGCTAAAATAAAACGCAATAGCTGCGGGGTGCTCGGTCTGCACCAGTTTCCTGATGTGAGTTTGCGCTAGGGCGATAAACCCAGCCGCCAAAAGCACCAACCCGGCACCAAAGGCCGCCTCNGGCTCAAATTGGCCCGAGGANAGCATAGTTAGCCGTGGCTCAAGCACCACCAATACCCCAATAAGCCCCAGTCCGACGGCTGTAATTCGAAAAANCCTTAGGCGCTCGCCCAATAGCACAGCGGCAAAAATCACAGTGAGCAATGGGGCAGCATAGCTAAGCGCGGTCACTTCAGGCAGCGGCAAATAGGCAAGCGAGGCAAACATAAGCCCCATGGCCGTGGTGCCGATCAATCCGCGCCATAAGTGCCCCAAAGGCGAGATGGCGCGCAGCCCGGTACGCAATTCACCGCGCAACATGAGCCAGCCGCAGATCACAGGGATCGCAAAAGCAGATCGAAAGAATACCGCTTGCCCCGGCGG
The DNA here is from genome assembly GCA_002726375.1 of Marinovum sp. Lineage (GTDB taxonomy): Bacteria > Pseudomonadota > Alphaproteobacteria > Rhodobacterales > Rhodobacteraceae > CABZJG01. The sequence continues at coordinate 8,078 of PBSX01000026.1, read as the reverse complement.
TACGGTGTCCGCTGTAGCTTTAANCAGTGAAATCATGGTGATGAAAACCATCACTGAGAACAGTTTTAAAGAAATGGCCCTGAACGGCTGCATGATAAAATCCTAGCCTGCGCAGCGCAGACATGGGATCAATGCGCGTTTTAAATTAGGATGACAAGACCCAATCAGGGCGAACATAATGGCAGGNATAGCCATTAGGTCTTTGTTCAAGGNAATCTTGATGCTCTGGTTCTGCCTCCCAAAAATCGCCAGCGGCCGCCAGCTCAGTTACGACAGGGCCGGGCCAAACACCGCTTGCCTCAACATCTGCAATGGTTTGCTCGGCCACCAATTTTTGCGCCGCATCAAGATAATAAANCCCGGATCGATAGGACAGTCCGCGATCATTGCCCTGACGGTTTAGCGTGGTTGGATCGTGAATTTGAAAGAAAAATTCCAAGAGGCGCCGATAGCTTATTTTAGCAGGGTCAAAAATAATCTCGATCCCTTCGGCATGGGTCCCATGATGCCGGTATGTGGCATTGGGCACATCGCCGCCGGTATAGCCCACTCGGGTTTTTAGCACGCCGGGCATTTTGCGGATCAAATCCTGCATCCCCCAAAAACAGCCCCCAGCTAATACTGCACGTTCACTCATACCAAATCCTCCACCTGATCCAGATAGGCGCCATATCCTTCATCCACCATGTCGGCTTTGGCAATAAAGCGCAAGGCAGCAGAGTTGATGCAATAGCGCAGACCGCCGCGATCAATTGGGCCATCGGGAAACACATGGCCAAGATGGCTGTCCCCATGCGCGCTGCGCACTTCGGTACGGATCATNCCATGGCTTTCATCGCTTATTTCCGTGATATGCGCCGCCTCGATTGACTTGGTAAAACTTGGCCAGCCACAGCCACTTTCGTACTTATCACTCGATGCAAAAAGCGGCTCGCCNGATACGATGTCGACATAAATCCCTGCGGCTTTGTTGTGCAGCAGCTGTCCGCTTCCCGGGCGCTCGGTTCCGTTTTTTTGCGTGACCCAATATTGTTCGTCGCTCAAGCTGGCGATGACATCGGTATTGCGTTCATAGGTGCCCATAATGTTCTCACGTTTACTGTCACGATAATAAATGGGGCTTGTTTTGCAAATGAAAACCCCTGTTTCAACAGATCAGCCCGCTGGTGTGAATTCTGATTTGCTAAAGCCTTGCAAATAGAGCAAAGCCGTAAGGTCCCCAAAATTCACCCTTATGTCACATTCNGCGGCAACGCTGGGTTTGGCGTGCAGCGCCACGCCGGCACCGGCGCGCCCCAGCATGCCCAGATCATTGGCACCGTCCCCCACGGCCAGCACATCGCTTTCGCTNATGCCGAGGGAAGAGGTAAAGGCCTCAAGCGCATCCACTTTTGCTTGCCGGCCCAATATTGGCAGCGCCACCTTGCCGGTCAGCACCCCGTCTTGCATCAGCAGCTGATTGGCACGGTGTGTGTCAAACCCAAGCTTTTCGGCAATCACTGCACTAAAGGCGGTAAAGCCGCCGGACACCAAAGCGGCATAGGCTCCATGCGCCCGCATTGTGGCCAGCAAAACTGTTCCGCCGGGCATTAGTTCAATCCGCTCTGCTAGCACTTGGTCGATAATGCTCGCCGGCTGCCCTTGCAAAAGCGCCACCCGCTCATGAAGGGCTTGTTCGAAATCAAGCTCGCCGTTCATTGCCCGGGCGGTGATGTCTTTCACCCGCGCGCCCACACCGGCGTGATCTGCCAACTCGTCGATACATTCTTGCTGGATCATGGTACTGTCCATATCAGCAAGCAGCATTTTCTTGCGCCGGTTTTCTTCCGGCTGCACAATTAGATCCACCTGCATACCCTGCAGATCTTGCCAAACCTGCCAGCGGTTTTCCGGCAATGCAGCACAGGAAAACTCGGCTGCTTCATCCGGGGCAAGCCACAGGGCATCGCCGCCGCCCCAAGCATTGCGTAGGTTTTCCAAAAGCGATGCATCAAGCAATCCGGGCGCGGAAATCAAGGTGACAGAAAACATAAGGCGGGTCCTTGGTTATTTTTCATAAAGTGTCGGCAGGGGCACTAAACCCCTTAGAGTGTTTTCGCAAACGGCATTTGAATAAGAGTAACGCATAGTCTTTCCTGTGTTCATATCCGAAGCGTAAGCTGCCACACATCTAGGCCGCCTGATAAGCGGCGTATGTTGCTTTCAGGCCCTCGTCCAGTGCCATGAAATCAAACCCGCCATATCGGGCCGTGAAAGCCTTAACCGACAAGCAAAGATTTTCGGTGCGAAACGGAAAGAACTCCCGCGGACTAATGCCAAGTTTTTCTGCATCTATCACATCAAACTCCCACTCTTTATGACCTGCTGCGCGCACAGCGGCCTGGCAAAATTGCCTTAGATCAATGCATCCTTCAGGTGCTATATTCAAGATCTCGGTTTGCGCAGTCGCTGCACTGCGATCAATATGAAGAATTGCCCCTGCCAAATCCCGCGCATAGACGAATTGTACTTTGCATGGCTTAAGCGGCAAAGGAATTGCGCGTCCTGCTTTCATACGGTCCCNTACAAAGGCCTCTCGGTACGAACTGTTTTTCGGGCCATANACATAAGGNGGCCGTAATAGGGTCAACCTTGCGCCATGGGCCGTGAACCGCTTTAANACAGCNTGTTCGGCTTCATGCTTTTTGCGGCCATACTCCNCCCAATGNGCCGCGCCGCCGGTCAAAGAGCTTTCTGTAAAACAAGCAGTAGACATATCTGAATAAAGCGCGGCGCTACTGATGTGAACCCAATGGTCAACCCGGTGCATAAGCTGACTGTCGCAAATGCCGTCAATATCCCACCCCGACAAGGCGCATGTATCCACCATTAGGTCAAATTTCCGATCTGCGATCAGGGCATTTAGCCTGCCTGTATCATTACGATCAACCAACAGATTAAATTGCGCCCCACGGCAGAGCGTATTTCTGCTCATGGAATGGACGATATATCCCGCATCCGACAAAACCTCGACNATTTGGTGCCCGATAAAGCCACTTCCCCCGATGACCAACGCATGGCGCCTTGCATGTTTCATAAAGTCAACTTTCCTAGCTTCATTTGGCCGGTCAGACCCCATCACCATCACAGCAAGGTTCTTCCCGCCTGATGCCGCAAACAACTGTGAATGTCACGCAGATATCTCTTGTGCCCTTCATTATCTCAATGCGCGCCCGGCAGCTGGGTCGCAACACTCTTTTTGCGCTGGGTTGTGGACACAAATTATGCTTCTTTTCTTTTGTTCAAATACTCAAATGAAGAGAACGCAAGCCAAGGCTCCAAGCTCGAAAAGGTTTCCTAGAGGCCCAANTTTTGCCAGGCTTGCCAACNGCCCTTGCCNCAAATTTGGCGATAAAACACCGTGTTTTTCCCACCGCTGCGATACCTCTGCGATACCGATGCCAAACCGACATGCTATTTTGAGCATTGGAAAAGGTTTCCGATAGTGGTCATTCACACCTTAAATTCGCAAGCCATGCGGCAATTTTGTACGTTTTAGCGCTTGTTAGCCCNTGCCTAGAAGTATATCTNCGNNCGTGGGACACCCCTCCCNAACGAGGGGCACTTATCTGGAAGGATAGAATTGATGAGCATAAAAGAACCGGCAACGCGGCCGGTNAATCCGCGTTTTTCATCTGGCCCCTGTGCCAAAAACCCTGCCTTTAAACTTGATAAATTATCTGGTGCGCCCTTGGGCCGCAGTCACCGTGCCGCGGTTGGCAAAGCCCGGCTGAAAGCGGCCATCGAAGGCAGCCGCGACGTGCTGGGCATCCCTGATGATTACCGCATTGGGATTGTTCCTGCCTCGGATACCGGCGCAGTTGAAATGGCGATGTGGTCGCTTTTGGGCGCTCGCAAGGCCACNATGGTGGCGTGGGAAAGCTTTGGNTCNGGTTGGGTCACCGACGTGGTTAAGCAGCTGAAAATAGACGCAGATATTCAAACCGCTGAGTATGGCGAGATTGTCGATATGGCTGCTTTAGACTATGCGAACGATGTGGTCTTTACTTGGAATGGTACCACCTCGGGGGTTCGCGTCCCTAACGGTGATGTCATTCCGGCCGATCGCGAAGGGTTGACTATTTGTGATGCCACTTCGGCGGCTTTTGCCATGGATTTGCCATGGGACAAGCTCGATGTAACAACGTTTAGCTGGCAAAAAGTTCTGGGCGGTGAAGCGGCGCACGGTATGCTGATCCTCAGCCCTCGGGCGGTGGAAAGACTTGAAAGCTATACGCCCCCTTGGCCTCTGCCGAAAATCTTTCGCCTAACCAAAGGNGGTAAATTGATCGAAGGCATTTTTGAGGGCGCGACCATCAATACCCCCTCGATGCTGGCGGTTGAAGATTATCTACTGGCCCTCGACTGGGCACGTTCAGTGGGTGGTTTGGACGGCTTAATCNGGCGNGCCAANNCCAATACAGGCGCTATTGCAGATTTTGTAAAATCCCGTGNCTGGATTGATTTTCTTGCAGAAAATCCTGTGATTAGGTCCAATACCTCGGTCTGTCTCAAGTTCACCGACCCACGAATTAGCGATCCGGCAGGATTTGCCAAAGCCGTGGCCAAGCGGCTTGATGCAGCGGATGCCGCTTATGACATCGGTGCCTATCGCGACGCCCCTGCAGGGCTGCGCATCTGGTGCGGTGGAACGGTTGAAACAGCCGATATAGAGGCCATGCTGCCCTGGCTCGATTGGGCCTTTGAGAGCGAACTGAACGCCCAAAACCAAGCGGCTTAATCCCCCATATTCTGAACAACTATCCAAAGAAGGAGCGCCTAAAATGGCCCCCAAAGTTCTTGTTTCTGATAAGTTATCCCCCACAGCGGTCCAGATTTTCCGTGATCGCGGCATTGATGTCGATTTCGAACCCGATCTTGGCAAAGACAAAGAAAAGCTGCTTGAGGTTATCGGCCAATATGACGGTCTCNCCATTCGCTCGGCCACTAAGGTCACCAAGAAAATTCTAAATGCTGCGGGCAATTTAAAGGTCATTGGCCGTGCGGGTATCGGGGTCGACAATATTGACCGCGACATTGCCAGTAAGAACGGTGTGATTGTAATGAATACGCCGTTTGGCAATATGATCACCACAGCCGAACATGCCATTGCCATGATGTTTGCAGTGGCGCGGCAAATTCCTGCGGCCAGCGCTTCAACCCACGCTGGCAAATGGGAAAAATCAAAATTCATGGGCGTTGAACTGACCGGCAAAACGCTGGGCGTCATTGGCGCGGGTAATATTGGCGGCATCGTTTGTGATCGNGCCCGCGGGCTTAAAATGAAAGTGCTGGCCTATGATCCCTTTTTGGGCGCTGAAAAAGCTGACAAAATGGGCGTTGAAAAGGTCGAGTTGGATGCTCTTCTGTCACGCGCTGATTTTATCACGTTGCACGTNCCGCTAACCGATCAAACCCGCAATGTGCTGAGCCGTGAAAATCTTGCAAAAACAAAAAAAGGCGTTCGCATTATCAACTGTGCGCGCGGCGGACTGGTGGATGAAGAAGCGCTGGCGGATGCATTNAAATCAGGCCATATCGCTGGTGCTGCGTTTGATGTTTTCGCAGTTGAACCGGCACTTGAAAATCCGCTTTTCGATCTGCCGAATGTGGTATGTACCCCGCATCTGGGCGCAGCCACCACCGANGCTCAGGAAAATGTTGCCNTGCAGGTGGCTGAACAGATGTCAGNTTATCTTCTCACCGGAGCGGTGACCAATGCGCTAAACATGCCATCGGTTACGGCTGAAGAAGCCAAGGTTATGGGACCATGGCTTGAGCTTTCTGGACATTTGGGCAGCTTTATAGGCCAAATGACCGATGAACCGGTCAGCGCCATTAACATTCTTTATGATGGCTCGGTGTCCGAAATGAACCTTGAGGCTTTGAATTGTTCGGTTGTCGCCGGGATCATGAAAAAGGCCAACCCCGATGTGAACATGGTCAGCGCGCCGTTTATCGCCAAAGAACGCGGTATTCAGATTAGCACCACCAATCAGGATAAATCTGGTGCCTTTGAAGGCTACATCAAAGTGACCGTTGTTACAGATCAGCGTGAGCGTTCAATAGCGGGCACTGTCTTTAGTGATGGAAAACCGCGGTTTATTCAGATTAAAGGTATCAATATTGATGCTGAAATTGGCGCACATATGCTGTATACCACAAACGAAGATGTCCCCGGCATTATCGGCACTTTGGGTCACACCATGGGTGAAAACGGGGTCAATATCGCAAACTTTACCCTCGGNCGNGCGGCCGCAGGCGCCGAGGCNATAGCNCTNCTTTATGTCGATCATCCGATCAAAGATCAGGTGGTTGAGCAATTGGCGCAAACTGGCCTGTTCAAGCAGGTCAAGCCACTGTCTTTTGATGTAGCATAATCTTTTTTTGTTGAACAACNAGGAGTAAAGCCCTTCTAAGGGGCTTTACTTGGCANATGGCTTATTCGCTATGGAGGTTTGATTGGCGGAATAGTATTCAGTTAACCGAAACTAAACACATTGACTTTCTGGAAAATCACTCAGCTGATTTACGCGCAATAGAAGGATCAACGGCTAACCCTTTTGCCGCCTGCATGGTTAGCAAATCAATAAAGCNGCTGATGTCACCATCGGTNCCAACCCCGCCTTCAGGTGCGCCAAATACCGTTGTGGGCACTTTACGGNTGGCAAAGGCTTCTGCNCATACTTTTTGAACTTCGACATAGGCCGCTAATTTTTGCGCAAGCGCATTATCTGCCTCAAGGATGGCGGTTTTTTCATAGGCGGCGGCATCGGCGCTGACTTGTTTTGCTTGTGCGTCAATGCGGGCGGTTTCTAGTAAAATCTGCGCGCGCTCTTGCCTGATACGCGCCGACTCTCTCTCACGCTCGGCGGCCGTGATTGCCAGTTGTTTTTCGGTTTCGGCTTCGGTTGTTTTCTGAGTTTGTTCAACTTTTGCGGCCGCTTGGCGCTCTGCTACTTCCCGTTCGCCGCGCGTGATGGCCAGCAGGCGTTGTTCTTCTTCCTGTACGCGCTATTCGCGGGCGATAGCACGGTCTGCCGCTGCTTGTTGCCGCAGGCCCATGCGTTCCTGAAATTTAATATTTGGCCGCACATCTGTTACCCGCGCTGATGTCACGCTGATGCTAAATTTTTCAAACGCTTGTCTTTTACGCTTTGGCTGCCCAGTTTCATCCAGAAGCTTTTCAACAATAAAGACCGTTTTGAATTCATCGCCAAACTGCTCTTGATTTTCACCCAGCGCCGCATTGGCGGCGCCGGCGCGACTGCTTTCGACTTTGACGCGTTTTTCAATCCGTCTGACCAGATGAATACCATCTGCCAATTGCCGCTCGAACTCGTTGTTAAATTCGGTTTTGCCGCCCTGAAAATAATCCTCTGCTGACATCAACGCCGCATTTGCGCCTAGGGTTTCCTCAAACGCTGGAACTAGTTCTGTGCGCAGTAGGTTTTCTGGGGATCGGTAAAGCCGCGCCATGGTTAAAAATCCCTCTTCGTCAGAAGGCAACTCAAACCGCGCGGTGGCAGAGACGACCGCATCCACTTGATCTAGAAAAACCAGTGATTTCGGCGGCAAATTTGCGCTCGTGGTCACGCTTTCCGTTTCGGCCCTATAGTCACCTTTACCGCCCTTTACTGCTTGCACGGAGACCGCATTTTTCCATGCATTGTAGCGGCCAAACAAATGCATGTTGTACCCTGTATCCGAGACCATTTTTTCTTCGCCTAAAATAGTCCGGACATGGTATTTAAAGCCAGGCTCAGCGTAAAAAAACATGCCGTTAAATGTAGAAATTATAAACAGCAGTAGCCCTGCAACTTTAACGCCCCAACCGACCATATTCACCACGCCGTCAAGATTTTTATTGTCAGGGAAGTCAAAGTTGTTGCGGATAACATATCCCGCGGCGATCACAAATAATCCTAAAATTGGCCAAAATATCATTTTTTATACCCTTAAAAAGCAAAAACTAAATTACACCGAAAGCACGATGCGGCTTTAATGTGTTGAACGTAATAAGAGAAAAGATATAAGTA
>PBSX01000025.1 GCA_002726375.1 Marinovum sp. | reverse complement strand
GCAAACATCGTTGCCATCGGTTCGGTGTCCTGACCGGTCATGATTTTAAGTACGGCGTCGCGTTGGACGTCAGTTGCCGTTTCATCGACAATGGCTTCGATGGATCCGCCACCTTCATGAATAGCGCCTGGCCATTGAAAGACCGCGGCCATTTTTACGCCAGCGAGGTCTGTTTTGCCATAATGGCCTTCGGTGATAAGAAATCCGGCAACCGCTTCACAGCTTCCGTAGGTGGGCGGTGCGCTAAACTGGCAGGGGCAACCATAGGCGCAATTGCAGGAAAGATATTCATCAATTTTCGCAGACCACGGTGTCATTTCAATACTCCATTTAAATTCACGCCATAGCTGAGAAAAATAAATTGAGATTGACTATGGCGGCGGCTTTGGTGCCTGATTTTTCATACTGTTAAAATTCTACCCAAGCTTGAGAGAAGTGTGAGGATTTTCTGGAGTATTTGTGAATTTTCGTTATTAATAAGCTATGATATACACGTTTGACGGGTTTGATTTAGATATAGAAAGTGGCGTATTACGGTCTGATAAGAGTGAAATTTCAATTGAGCCAAAGGCCTATAAATTGCTTTGCTTTTTGCTTGAAAATCAACACCGTATGCTATCGCGGGATGAAATTATTACCCATATTTGGGAGGGTAGGGCGGTTTCTGATGCAGTGCTTTCAACCGCGGTCAAATCCGTTCGGCGCGCGCTCGGCGACGACGGGCAGAAGCAGCAATTTCTGCGCACGGTGCATGGGCGCGGGTTTCGGTTTGTAGCTGATGTGCAAATTCAGCCGTCAGTAGAGCCATTAGAGCCGCCCAAAGCCGTGCCTCGAGCGGCGCAGAAAATACCATCAAAGGCTGGCAAAAATCTGACAGGTGGCGGCATTGGGCAGCGGCCCTCGGTGGCCGTTTTGCCATTTCGCGCCTTGGGAGGAGAAGACCAGACAGCAATACTGGCAGAAGCTTTGCCGCATGATTTAATACAGGCCTTATCGCGGTTGCGGTGGCTTTTGGTGATTGCGCGTGGGTCGACTTTTCGGTTTCGTGGACCCACATCGGATCTAAATCAGATCGGCAATGTGCTGGGTGTTCGATATTTGTTGTTTGGCACGGTTGAGTTAAATGGCCAGTCCTTGATCATCACGGTCGAGCTGTCTGATAAGCAAAGTCACGCGGTGATCTGGAGCGACCGCTTTGTTGTTAAACTTGATACTCTGCACGAGTTACGCGAGCAGATTATTTCGCAAGTGGTTTCATCCCTAGAAGTGCATATCCCCCTAAACGAGGCCCAAATTGCCAGCGTTAATCTGTCTGAAAATATGGACGCTTGGTCGCTGTATCATCTTGGATTGCAGCATATGTACCGGTTTACCAAATACGATAATGCAAAGGCCCAAGATTATTTTGAGCAGGCAATAGCCCAAGATACGCGGTTTGCACGCGCCCATGCGGGTTTGTCGTTTACAAGTTTTCAAGAGGCCTTTCTAGGCCATAGTGATGATGCCACAGGCGCCGCTGAAAGAGCCCATAAATCTGCTGAGCGCAGTCTTGAATTGGACGCAATGGATCCGTTTGCCAATCTGGTGATGGGGCGAACATACTGGCTTGAAGGCAATGTTGAGCAAAGTTTAGACTGGCTCGGCCGCACTATTGCGCTCAATCCAAACACGTCACAAGGACATTATTTAAGAAGTTTGGGTGAAATTTTTCTAGTGCCGTCAAAAACGAGCTTTGAAAATGTTGATATTGCCCTGCGGCTAAGCCCGTTCGATCCACTCGGCTACGCCATGCTGGCGTGCCGAGCGCTGCATTACATTAATGCAAAAGACTATGAAACCGCCGCATTTTGGGGTGAAAAGGGCGCGCAATCGCCTAATGCACATTTTTTGATCACCATGATTGCGGTGATCGCCCACGCGCTCAATGGCAATCATAAAAAAGCACGCTACTGGGCTGCCACCACAAAACATAAACGGCCAGATGCGCGAAAAGAACATTTCCTCAAGGCCTTTCCGTATCGGGATGCTGCGGTGAATGAAATGATGTCAAAAGCCTTGAAGGATTATGGGCTATAATCTGTAGAACTATTATAAAACAGAGTTGTTCTTGCTAAATAGATTTATCTACATCTCTTTGAAGGCATAAATTATNTTTCAACGGATACAGCTAAATCTCTAGAACTAAACTGCAGATACCGCCCGCGATNTNNCGAAGCAGCAGCGGTATGTATTCNTCACTTTAAATTTGNGGTGCCACTGTCGTTTTTCTTTGAGGAAATTTTGCAAAATTAGTGACACTTATTTAGGGGGAAGGGCAGCTTAGGTAACTTATACATATGACCCAGCTAAAAGTGGAGTGATTATAGGCGATGAACACAATCACTGTTTAATACTTGTTTTCAATTCACTCCCCACAGTTTTTGTAATCGCTACTCATACATTTCCTAGCCATGGCTTTGGCTTTAAAGATATCTTCTGAGCTCATCTTTTTAGCGACTTCATTTCTGTTTTTGCCGCCCAAGTCATTCCCATTAGCAGCGCTTAGATTGTACCACATATGAGCTATGACGTTGTCTTGTAGAACGCCTACGCCATTCTCGTACATCACCCCCAGAGCGTATTGGGCTATAGCATACCCCTGTTTAGCAGCTTGCCTGTACCACTTAATGGCTTGCTTATAGTCTTGAGTGATGCCTTCGCCTTTTTCATAAATCACACCCAGTGCGTATTGGGCTAAAGCATACCCTTGATCAGCGGATCGCCTGTACCAGTTAACAGCCTCTTTGGAGTTTTGAGTAATGCCTTCACCCAAATCGTACATCACACCCAAAGCGTACTGGGCTAAAGCATAATCTTGTGCAGCAGCTTGCCTGTACCATTTAATAGCTTCCTTGGAATCTTGCGAAAAACCTTCGCCTATTTCGTATATAATACCCAGATTGTATTGCGCCAAAGCATACCCTTGTTCGGCAGCTAGGCTGTACCATTTAATGGCTTCCTTAGAGTCTTTAGCGACACCTTCACCCAAATCATACATCACACCCAGAGCGTATTGGGCAATCATGTTGCCTTGCTCGGCTAAAGGCCGCCACACATTCATGGCGGTGACATAATCACCTGACCTATAAGCCTCAACGCCCCTATTAAAATCCTGTGCTGAGATAGGAACAGCAAAGGCTAGAAACACTGCAGTTATGAAAATGTTACGCATAAAGAATACTCTGATTTACAAGTTACTAAGTTTAAAACTAGGCAATCAGCTGAAACACATCAAGTTTCGAAATCTATATTCCCAGCTTTGGCTAAGCCCTTGGTGGTGACAATAGCAGCCTCGAAGGAGGACGGTATTACGACCCTCACTATTCTTTAAAGCTTGTATGGCGATTTTTGGAGCGGGCGATGAGATTCGAACTCACGACATTTACCTTGGCAAGGTAACGCTCTACCCCTGAGCTACGCCCGCGTCCTTGGGTGAGCGAGAGATATAAACAACCGGCGCAACCTGCAAGAGGAAAAACGCCGAATTGCTATTTTTTTCAATGCCTCGCCTACAGAAGGAATTGCCCAAGATGAACAAAGCGTCGGATTGGGCATTGAATTCGTTGATTTTGGCTTATTCCAACTCGATCAAAAGGTCCTTGGCATCGATTTGCCCGCCAGACTGCGCATGCACCGATTTGATCGTTGCGCTGCGCTCGGCGTGAATGCCGGTTTCCATTTTCATCGCTTCTATGGTGAGCAGCAGATCGCCCTCGTTGACTTTTTGGCCAACAGAAACTGCAACCGAAGCGACCACTCCGGGCATCGGGGCACCAATATGATTTGGATTACCCAATTCGGCTTTTGGCCGCGCGGCGGTTTGGGATTTGATCAAACGATCGGGAACGCGGATGACGCGCGGCTGACCATTGAGTTCAAAGAAAACTTTGACCTCGCCGTTTTCATCGGTTTTCCCAATAGCCTGCAGGCGTATCTCAAGAATTTTTCCGGGATCAATTTCGGCTGTGATTTCCTCGCCCGGTTGCATGCCGTAAAAGAAGGTCTTTGTGGGCAGAGCGCGCACCGGGCCATAGGTGCGGTGGCGCCCCATATAGTCCAAAAAGACCTTAGGATACATCAGATAGCTGTTCAAATCTTCACTATCGACAATCTTGCCCTCAAGCTCTTTTTCTAGATCCGCCTTAGTTTGCGCAAGATCAATGGGCGGCAAATGCGCCCCTGGCCGTTCGACAGAGGGCTGTTCACCCTTTAGAACTTTGTCGATGATTTTTGCCGGAAATCCGCCCGGAGGCTGACCTAGGTTTCCGCGCATCATGTCTACAACGCTATCGGGAAAGGCCACATCGGTGTCGGGGGATTCGACCTGATCGCGGCTTAACCCTTGTGATACCATCATGAGGGCCATGTCTCCGACCACTTTTGACGAGGGTGTCACTTTGACAATATCGCCGAACATCTGGTTGACATCGGCATAGGTCCGCGCCACCTCGGGCCATTTATCCTCAAGCCCCAGTGACCTTGCTTGGGCTTTTAAATTGGTAAACTGACCGCCCGGCATTTCATGCAGATAGACCTCGGATGCAGGAGCTGCTAATCCGCTTTCAAAAGCCACATATTGTGCGCGCACCTGCTCCCAATAATCACTCATTTCGCGCAGGGATGCGATATTTAAACCTGTGTCGCGGTCAGTGTTGCGCAGCGCCTCAACCACAGATCCCAAGCAGGGTTGCGAGGTGCCGCCGGAAAAAGCGTCCATCGCCACATCAACCGCATCAACCCCGGCGTCGCTTGCCGCCAAGATAGTCGCGCCGGCAAGACCTGATGTGTCATGCGTGTGGAAGTGGACGGGAAGGCCCACTTCTTCTTTCAAAGCTTTTACCAAAACCCGAGCAGCCGCTGGTTTGAGAAGGCCTGCCATATCTTTTAACCCAAGAACATGTGCGCCTGCAGCTTTAAGCTCTTGGGCCATGGTAACATAGTATTGCAGATCATATTTTGACCGAGCAGGGTTCAGGATATCGCCAGTGTAGCAAATGCTTGCCTCGCATATCTTTCCGGACTCAATGACCGCGTCCATCGCAACGCGCATATTTTCAACCCAGTTGAGGCTGTCAAAGACGCGGAACACATCAATGCCCTTTGCCGCCTCGGCTACAAAGCTTTGCACCACATTGTCAGGATAGTTTGTATAGCCAACCCCGTTGCTGGCACGCAGCAGCATCTGGGTCATCAGGTTGGGCATATGGGTTCGTATATCGCGCAAGCGTTGCCATGGGCACTCTTGTAAAAACCGATAGGCAACGTCAAATGTCGCACCGCCCCAGCATTCGACGCTGAATAAATCCGGTAAATTGGCCGCATAGGCTGGCGCCGCATTGATCATGTCAATCGACCGCATCCGCGTGGCAAGAAGGGACTGATGCCCATCGCGCATTGTGGTGTCGGTGATCAGCAATTTCTTTTGCTCAAGCATCCAGTCTGCTACGCCTTGAGCGCCTTTGGCTTCAAGCAACTGACGCACACCGTCAGGAACATCTGGTGAATGCTGAGGGGGCACTGACGCTTTAAGGTCAGCATCTGGCGCCGGCCGGCCGGTGGTTTCGGGATGCTTATTAACCGAAATATCCGCAATATAGGTAAGAACTTTGGTGCCGCGATCCCGGCGTTTTTTAAATTTAAACAGGTCGCTTGTATCGTCGATAAATTTGGTGGTGTACTGATTGCTTAGAAAAGTCGGATGTTTCAGCAGGTTTTCGACAAAGGCAATATTGGTACTGACCCCGCGGATACGAAACTCACGCAGGGCGCGGTCCATACGGGCGATGGCTTTTTCGGGGGTGGGGGCCCACGCGGTGACTTTTACCAACAGCGAGTCGTAATAGCGGGTGATCACACCGCCTGAATAGGCTGTGCCGCCATCCAATCTTATGCCCATGCCGGTGGCGCTGCGGTAAGCCGTGATGCGGCCGTAATCTGGGATAAAATTATTTTGAGGATCTTCAGTGGTGATACGGGTTTGCAGCGCATGGCCGTTCAGCTTGATTTCACTCTGGGCCGCTTTGCCGGTTGCCTCGGCCAAGGGTTTGCCTTCTGCGATTAGAATTTGCGACTGAACAATGTCAATTCCAGTGACTTCTTCAGTTACCGTATGCTCCACCTGCACTCGCGGGTTCACTTCAATGAAGTAAAATTCCTCACTGTCCAAATCCATCAGGAATTCAACAGTGCCGGCACATTCATAATTGACATGAGCGCAGATTTTGCGGCCCAGTTCACAAAGCTCGGCGCGTTGTGCCTCGCTTAGATAAGGGGCAGGCGCACGTTCGACAACTTTTTGGTTGCGCCGCTGAACCGAGCAGTCGCGCTCCCATAAATGATAGATATCACCGTGTTTATCGCCCAATATCTGAACCTCGACATGGCGGGCACGGGTGATCATCTTTTCAAGATAGCCTTCCCCATTGCCAAAAGCGGCTTCTGCCTCGCGGCGCCCTTCAAGAACTTTTTCTTTAAGCTCATCCGGTCCAAGGATTGGCCGCATCCCGCGGCCACCACCGCCCCAAGACGCCTTTAGCATCAGCGGGTATCCAACATCCGCGGCCTGTTTTCGGATGAGGTCCATATCATCGCCAAGCACATCGGTGGCCGGGATCACAGGAACCCCCGCTGCTATTGCAACCTGTCTAGCAGAAGCTTTATCACCAAGTGCCCGCATGGTTTCGGCTTTGGGGCCGATAAAAGTGATATCATGGGCTGCACAGGCTTCTACAAAATCTGGATTTTCGGACAAAAGCCCATAGCCAGGGTGGATGGCATCGGCGCCGCATTCCCGCGCCACGCGGATAATTTCATCAATCGACAGATAGGCGGCCACCGGACCCATGCCTTTGCCAATGCGGTAAGCTTCATCTGCTTTGAACCGATGCAGGCTGAGCTTGTCTTCTTCAGCAAAGACCGCGACGGTTTTCTTTCCCATTTCATTGGCGGCACGCATGACGCGAATGGCAATTTCTCCACGGTTGGCAATCAGAATTTTCTGAAATTCGGGCATCCTTTAGTCCTTTTTAGCTTGATTTTCGCTGCACTAGGTCAGATGCCCTAGCGTCGCTGGGATGCTGCATTGCAGAAATTAAGGTGTCAATGTGAATTGTAACAAAATTATTACTGAAAATGTTAAAAAAATGAACATTAAGAACAGTTCTGGAATCAATGTGCGGAACAGGGCCGATTTAAGTAATTTTTGAACACAGGCAACGAGCGCAATCGTCAAGATCAACCAGACCAAGTTGGCCCATATTTGCAATCAGGTCTTTTTGAAGAATGGAGGTCAGGTGTGCGGGGCCTTGGCGCCCTAAAGCGCCTAGCGCGAAGTGCCATGCTGACCCAAGCATGACAAAATCTGCCCCCAAAGCAAGCGCTCGTAATATGTCCATTCCGCGCTCGACACCGCTGTCGAAAATGATCGGCAATTTAGTTGCACGGCGAATGTCCGGCAGCACTTCCAAACTGGTCAGGGCACCATCAAATTGGCGGCCCGCATGGTTTGATACCCAAAGAGCATCAACGCCGCTGGCCTCAAGGCGCTCTACATCTTTGTGGTTCATGATCCCTTTGAGAACCAATGGCCCCTGCCAATGATCACGAAGCCAGTTCACATATTCCATATCCGGGGAGGTGCGCAGCTGATAGCCGATATGTTCGGTGATCGGCAGCCCGCGACTTGCATCGCCATATTGGCTGACAAAAGGCATTTCTGGCCGCCCATGAAGGGCAGTTGCCATGGCCCAAGCCGGGCGACGGGCAATTTGCGCCAGTAACCTTGCCGTCAAAACCGGCGGATGCGTGATGCCGCCTCTGGCTTGACGCTCGCGTCGGCTGGCTTCTGGCAAGTCGACGGTCAAAACCAAAGTTTCAAAACCTGCTTGTTTCACGCGGCGGAGCATATCACGGCGAATGTCTGGATCGCGCGGCGGATAAAGTTGAAACCACCCATTGCCCTTGGCTTTTGGTCCAACCTGCTCGGGCGTCTGGCAGGCCACTGTTGATAGGCAATAGGGTATGTTGGCCTCATGAGCATTTTTTGCCAGTAAACTTTCGGCGTTGGGCCAAACCAGCCCGGACATCCCAACAGGCGCCACCCCAAAAGGTAGATCATAGGTCTTGCCCAACAGGGTCTTGCGTGTATCTGACTCAATTGGGCCATGCAGGATTGAAGGCATCATTTTGATGTCTTCAAAGATCGTCCTATTGCGTTTGTGCGTAACCTCAGCGCCGGTTCCACTGTCCAGATATTCCCAAACGAAATGCGGAAGGCGCCGACGTGCCTTGGGTTTTAAAAATTCAACAGCCGGATATCTGTACTCGAGTGTCATGTGAACATTTGCCCCAGTTCATTGATATTTGTCCAGAGCTTTAGACAGTTAGCAGGGCAGGAACTTTTATCTGACCATCAGCTTTAAATCACCAACAGCAACAGCTGAATTCACCGCAATCGTCTTTTTTTAGCGAGGCAACAGGATAAAAAAATTAGAACATATGCTGAACATCTCTTTTCATTCATTATTCTCCGCGCTAGTTTGCCCTCATGAGCAGTTTTGATGAAATGGACGCATTTGAAGGCGCATCCCTGTCGGCGCGTGCGATGGCTGCGCGCCCTCAACCCTATCTGGATCAGCTAAATCCAGCCCAACGTGAGGCGGTCGAAACCTTAGAGGGCCCCGTTCTAATGCTGGCCGGCGCAGGAACTGGAAAAACCAAGGCGCTGACGTGCCGCGTTGTCCACCTGCTTAATACCGGCAAGGCGCGGCCCAATGAAATCCTATCCGTAACCTTTACCAACAAAGCCGCGCGCGAGATGAAAACGAGGGTTGGGGATTTGTTGGGGCAGGCGGTTGAGGGTCTGCCTTGGATGGGAACCTTTCATTCGATTTGTGTCAAACTGTTGCGCCGGCATGCAGAATTAGTTGGTCTGAAAAGCAATTTCACAATTTTGGATACAGATGATCAATTGCGGCTTTTAAAACAGCTGGTTTCGGCGGCAAATATTGATGAAAAACGGTGGCCAGCGCGGCAGCTTGCCGGAATTATTGATAATTGGAAAAACCGTGCCTGGATGCCAGAAAAAGTGCCAAGCGCAGAAGCCGGTGCTTATAACAATCGTGGCACTGAAATTTATGCACAGTATCAAAACCGCCTTCGGGACCTGAATGCTGTAGATTTTGGCGATCTGCTTTTGTTGATGGTCACTATTTTTCAAAACCACTCGGATGTTCTTGCGCAATATCAGCGCTGGTTCAAATATATTCTGGTTGACGAATACCAAGACACCAATGTGGCGCAGTACATGTGGCTAAGACTGCTTGCTGGCGGGCATAAAAATATCTGCTGCGTTGGGGATGATGACCAGTCCATCTATGGCTGGCGCGGTGCAGAGGTTGGTAATATTCTGCGTTTTGAAAAGGACTTTCCCGGCGCAAAAGTTGTCCGACTTGAGCAAAACTATCGCTCGACACCGCATATCCTGGCCGCTGCAAGCGGGGTCATATCCGGCAATCAAGGCCGGCTTGGCAAAGAGCTTTGGACAGATTTACCAGACGGCGAAAAGGTGCGCCTGATCGGGCATTGGGATGGCGAAGAAGAAGCCCGCTGGATTGGCGAAGAGATTGAAGCAACCCAGCGGGGCACCCGCGGATTAAAGGGTTTCGGGCTTGATGACATGGCTATTTTGGTGCGTGCAAGCCACCAGATGCGGGCTTTTGAAGATCGCTTTTTAACGATCGGCCTGCCTTATCGGGTGATCGGTGGGCCGCGGTTTTACGAGCGTATGGAAATTCGGGATGCGATGGCTTATTTCCGGGTGGTCACCAGCCCAGAAGATGATCTTGCTTTTGAGCGCATCGTCAATACCCCCAAACGGGGTTTGGGGGATAAAGCCCAGCAAAAAATGCAAATCATGGCGCGCAGCAATGGGGTTCCATTAATTGAAGGCGCGCGGCTGCTGCTTGAAAGTCAGCAGATCAGCGGAAAAGGTGCAAAAGAGCTTTCACAGCTTTTGGATGGCATTGCGCGCTGGGGCCGGCTTACTGGTGATGCCGCTATGAACCATGTTGAGCTGGCGGAAGTTATTCTTGATGAATCCGGTTACACGGAAATGTGGCAAGCCAATAAAACCCCCGAAGCACCGGGCCGTCTTGAAAACCTAAAGGAACTGGTCAAAGCGCTTGAGGAATTTGAAAATATTCAAGGATTTTTAGAGCACGTGAGCCTTGTGATGGACAATGACAGTGAAGAGGGCGGCGAAAAAGTGTCAATCATGACATTGCATGCGGCCAAAGGGCTTGAATTTCCAGTTGTATTTTTGCCGGGCTGGGAAGATGGGCTTTTCCCGTCGCAGCGCAGTATGGATGAAAGCGGTCTTAAAGGTCTCGAAGAAGAGCGCCGGCTTGCCTATGTTGGCATCACCCGCGCTGAGCAAATCTGCACCATATCTTTTGCAGGCAACCGGCGGGTGTTTGGCCAGTGGCAATCGTCAATGCCATCAAGGTTTATTGATGAATTGCCCGAGCAACATATAGAGGTTTTGACGCCTCCGGGGCTTTATGGCGGCGGATATGGTGCAACCGGAATGCAGTCAGACATAGAAAAAACTGCAGCCGAGACCAGTGGATATAATTCGCCTGGATGGAAACGGTTGCAGTCCCGCACATCACAGCGGCCGATTGGCCAGCCTAAAGAGCAAAACCAGATCACGATAAACGCAACTGCAATTTCAGTGCACACAGAGGGCGACCGTGTTTTTCACCAAAAATTCGGCTATGGAACAGTGATCGGTATTGAAGGCGATAAGCTTGAGATCAGCTTTGAAAAGGCAGGTATAAAGAAAGTTGTGTCTCGGTTTGTAACGGGCGCCGATGACATCCCCTTTTAGAGCTTTTGCAGACCCCATAATAAATTAGCAGCGGGAAGGGGGAGGATCCTTCACCGCTGCTATTTTCGTCCAGCCCAGGGAGGAGGAAGGGGCCTTTCGAATCTCNTTTAACCTTTTTGTGCTGCTTCTAACGCAACCGAACGGATCATNGAGCGNCTCAGACCGAGATCTGCAAGTTCGTGGTTGCTAAGGCGGGAGAGTTCGCGAATGGTCGAGCGATAGGCCCGACGGCGATCCATATAGTCTGATGCAGCTGACATAAGAGCTGCAGATCTTTCGACTAGACCCGAAGACAATGCGTTGGAATGTGATGCATAAGCCATTTTAATGTTCCTTTTCTAAGAGAGCATTTGTCGCTCTCTTTGATAACACTAATGTATTCTTTTTCTGCAGCTGCACAATAATCATGTTTGCAATGCTGCTATGCAGCAATTGCATGGGCATCCCGATAATTGAAGGAAATAGCTCCATGGTTCTTTGTGATTTTTTTTGGCTAGCTTGTTGAGAAAAGGTGTAATTTTTTGCCAGACTATTTGAAATGACTTAAAGCTTGGTCTTTAAAATAATACTATTAAAGTCTAAATGTCTCACAGGGTATCGAACTGGGCAGAACCCGACTGATAAAATATGGTGTAAGGCTTTATCAGCATTGCCAACTTTTGAATTGCAAATGCAGAGCAAATCTCTCATTTCAAGGCGGGTTAATTTGGGAAGGAAGTGGCAATGCGCGACAGAATTATGAATACGCTTAATAAGATTAACCTTCCCGACGGCGGCACACTCGTTTCCCGTGATATGATACGCGCTCTGCAAACCGAAAACGGCCATGTGCAATTTGTTATTGAAGTACCAAACAATGAACTTGCCAAAGCTATTGAGCCTTTGCAGCCCCAAATTCAGTCCGCATTGACCAATTTGGATGGGGTTGAAAAAGTGTCAATTGTATTGACGGCTCACACATCCGCCCAACCCACAAAAGCGCCGCCCCCTTTAAAGGTAGGGGGGCATCCAAAGCCCCAGTCTGGCCCGATGAAGCCGCCTGGTGTCGACCGGATCATTGCGATTGCATCTGGCAAAGGAGGGGTTGGAAAATCCACTGTCTCTTCCAATTTAGCTGTAGCACTAGCCGCCGAAGGCCGACGTGTTGGGCTTTTGGACGCAGATATTTACGGTCCTTCGCAGCCACGGATGATGGGTATAAACAAACGTCCAGCGAGCCCTGATGGAAAAACAATTCTTCCGCTGCACGCCCATGGCGTTACGTTGATGTCGATTGGATTTATGCTTGAAGAAAACAAGGCTGTTGTTTGGCGCGGTCCTATGCTCATGGGAGCTCTGCAGCAGATGATATCACAGGTTGCCTGGGGTGAGCTTGATATTTTATTGGTGGATCTGCCACCAGGCACTGGGGATGTGCAATTGACCCTATGTCAAAAAACTCAGCTTTCAGGCGCAATTGTTGTGTCTACGCCGCAGGATGTAGCCTTGCTGGATGCCCGCAAGGCGATGGATATGTTCAACACTTTAAATACACCGATTTTGGGTTTGGTGGAAAATATGTCAGTCTTTCAATGTCCTCATTGTGGTGAAACTAGCGATATATTCGGTCATGGTGGTGTTGAGACCGAAGCAAAAGATCGGGGCCTGCCGTTTCTTGGAGCTTTACCGCTAGACCTTGCCACACGGCTTGCCGGCGATGATGGCCGCCCGGTGGCCCTAGGTGAAGGGGCTGTTGCCAAAGCCTATGCGCAGCTTGCAAAGGGCCTTATCCAAGGCGGTATGGCCTAATCAACCTAAGGTGTTTTAACCAAAATAAAGCCTGTTGTTTGCCGGCAGAGCCTGGTTCGTTTGGGTCAAGGCATTGATTTGGGAAATCGTGGGTGAATGTGTAAAAATACCGATTCGTCTAAAGAAATTATCAAGATTGCTCTCTAAAAGCTGCGAAGTTTTTAAGAAATCCACTAATCTATACAAAATTCAATTTCGACTTTGGGAAAACCTCGCTGCTTGAGAAATCTATATATTGATAAATTATTTAATATATATCTATATGTTGTATCAATATTCCACTCACTATCAGATCGAGATTGTCTTTCTAAGGAATTTCCCAAAAAATACCATGAAATCCCAAATAATTCTTGCATCATGAGGTGTCTCGTGGCATCAATACCCATGATGAGGACGGGAATTTTGAAAAGGACGTTAAGATCCAAAATCCCAGAGCAGGTTTCATACAGGCCCCGCTTTCATCAAATAAAATGATCCGGCGCGCGAGCGAAAATGTACCCCCCCCAGGTGCGCGTGCAGTCGGACATCCCCGCACAGCGGGACGATGACGGCGGATTGGGCAGTGGCAGCAGCTCAATCCGTTTTTTCATTTCAGGGGGATTTGGGATTATACGAGGGCAAACAGAGACGTGGCACGCAGGTTTAGAGGTGAAGGTCTACAAAAGGTGGACGCAAAGGGACGGGTATCTATTCCGGCCCTTTTTCGCCGTGTCATTCAGGCCTGTGATCCAAACTGGTGCGATGGGTTACCCCCGGAGCTGGTTATTGTTTATGGCGATAGCCGCCGAAATTTTCTTGAGTGTTATACGATCGAGGCGATCCAAGAAGTCGACCGTAAAATTGATCAGCTTGCGCGTGGATCACTTGGCCGGAAAACACTTGAGCGCCTTTTTCACGGACAGAGCTTTCCAACCTCGATTGATGATACCGGCCGGCTTGTTTTGCCTGGCCGGTTGCGCCAAAAAATTAATATTGAAAAAGAAGCCTATTTTATTGCGGCAGGCGATACATTCCAAATTTGGAACCCGGAAACCTATGAAGCTGACCAGACTAAGATCGAGCAATGGCTTCATGAGCAACCCGAAGATTTTGATCCATTAAGCTTTCTTGATGAGGATGGAGGGGCTTGAGTATGACGCCGGCGGCTCTTACCACCCAGGCTGATCCTCATATCCCCGTTTTATTGCGCTCAATTTTAGATGCTGCAGCACCGATCTCGGGGGATTGGCTGGATGGCACATTTGGAGCAGGCGGATATGCCAGAGGATTGCTTGATGCTGGCGCGAACACGGTCATAGCTTTAGACCGCGATCCGGCGGTTCATAAAATGGCTGCTGAGTGGGTGACAGATTATGATGGCCGCCTTCGATTGGTTGAAGATGTTTTTTCCAACTTAGATGACCATGCCAAAGACTTGGACGGAGTGGTGCTTGATCTTGGGGTCTCATCTATGCAGTTGGATCAGGCTGATCGCGGCTTTTCGTTTTTGCGCGATGGCCCACTGGATATGCGGATGAGCCAACACGGCCCATCTGCAGCAGATCTAGTCAATAATATGAATGAAGATGATTTGGCGGACCTGTTGTTTCGTTTTGGCGAAGAGCGCGCCAGCCGCCGTATCGCCCGTGCAATAGTCGCCCGGCGCAATACAGAGCCATTTAACAGCACGCTTGATTTGGCCAAAGTGGTTGAAAGCTGTTTGCCCCGCGCCAAACCAAATCAGTCTCATCCTGCCACGCGTAGTTTTCAGGCTCTGCGGATTGCCGTCAATAATGAGTATGGCGAGCTTTTTGAAGGCTTGATAGCTGCAGAGCGTGCGCTCAAAAAGGATGGTCTGCTGGTTGTGGTTACCTTTCACTCTGTAGAAGACCGAATGGTAAAACGCTTCTTGCAAACCCGTGCGGGGCGCAAAGGTCGATCCAATCGCTTCGCGCCGGATCTCCAGAGGGAAGAGCCTCAATTTGACCTGATTAGCCGCAAGGCAATCGTAGCTGATGCCGATGAACTTGCCGAAAACCCGCGGGCAAGATCTGCCAAGTTGCGGATCGCCAAGCGTACGTCAGCCGCCCCAGGGGGTCGCCTTGAAGCGCGTGAGCTTGGAATGCCGGTACTGAAAGGATAACGATAATGCGCGGCTTTCTCTATGCAATAACAGTATCTTTGGTGATTGGATTGGCTTATTGGGCCTATCAAGAAAATATCAAAACACAGGCAGTTCTGACGCATGCAGAAGAGTTGCAAGATGATATTGGACATGCGCGGGCCCGGCTTAAAATACTGCGTGCGGAATGGGCCTATCAAAACCGCCCTGAACGATTGCAGGATCTGGCGGATTTAAATTATGACGGTTTAAAGCTTTTGCCGCTGAGCGCAGATCACTTTGGCCGTGTTGAGCAAGTGGGATACCCCGAACTTCCCCTCCTTGATCAAGAAGATTTAAGACCGCTGGATGCAGCAAGCAGGAGGATTGACCAATGAGCGATATGCCCCTGCGTGCGCCTCTGCGGCCGCTCAGCCAAATACTGCCAGCGCGTGAGCGCGGTGAAAACCCCGATATCATCGAGCGAAAAAATATCGAACTTCGCCATGAAACCCAACGTGATCCTAGCCGCGCGCGGGCGCAGGGCAGGTTATTGGTTTTAGGCATTATGTTCGTTTGTATTTTTGCGGTGATCACTGTGCGCATTGGGTTGCTTTCTGCCTCTGAACCCATCGAACCAAGATCACAAAAGGCAGGTGCTTCGATTATTGCGCAACGTGCCGATATTGTTGATCGCCGGGGCCGTATCCTCGCAACCAACATGGAAACCCACTCGCTCTATGTTGAAACAGCACATTTGGTAGACGCCCAGAGCACCGCCCAGGCCTTGGCTCAGATTTTTCCTGATTTGGATGCCGATCGGCTTTTCAAGGCCTTCACCAGCCAGCGCAAGTTTTTGTGGATCAAGAAAAAGCTTAGCCCCGAGCAAATGCAAGCTGCGCATGATATTGGGGATCCGGGATTGCGCTTTGGTCCCCGCGAAATGCGGCTATATCCAAATGGAAATCTGGCGGCACATGTTTTGGGTGGCGCAAGCTTTGGGCGCGAAGGTGTTCATGCCGCCGAAGTTGTCGGGGTTGCTGGTGTAGAAAAAAGTTTCGATGAAAGACTTCGCGATCCTGCCCAATCCGGCGCACCTTTGCAGCTTTCTATTGATTTATCGGTACAGGCTGCCGTTGAGCAAGTGCTATACGGAGGCATGCAGCTGTTGAATGCCAAAGGTGCTGCAGCCATTTTGATGGATGTGCATACCGGCGAAGTTTTGTCCCTCGCATCGCTGCCAGATTTTGATCCAAACAATCGACCAAGTTTGCCTGCAAAACTAAAGGCGGCGGATAGCCCGCTTTTCAATCGGGCTTTGCAAGGTGTCTATGAACTGGGTTCGACCTTTAAAATATTTGCCGTGTCCCAAGCACTGCAAATGGGGATGGTCACACCCGAAACCGTCATTGATATCCGTGGGCCAATCAGGTGGGGTAAATTCCGGATCAAGGATTATCATAACTACGGGTCTAAATTGCCGGTCTTTGAAGTGATTACCAAATCAAGCAATATTGGCGCGGCCAGAATTGCACAAATGATTGGCGCCGAAGAACAGAAGCGATTTCTAGCTTCGCTTGGCTTTCTCGCTCCGATCCAGATCGAAATGCCGGAAGCAAGCGGAGGACGGCCGCTTTTGCCCAGCAAATGGACCGAGTTGTCGACAATGACCATATCCTATGGTCATGGGCTGTCCGCAACGCCGCTTCATTTGGCGGTGGGATATGCCGCCATTGCCAATGGAGGATACAAAGTCTATCCAACCTTAGTTCCTAATCCAAGGGTAGAAAAAGGCGAGCGTGTGATGTCACAAACTGTTTCAAAACAGGCAGTTGAGATGTTGCGCAGCGTTGTCACTGATGGCACAGCCTCGTTTGGAGAGGTGGCCGGCTATGCCGTGGCTGGTAAAACTGGTACGGCGGATAAACCCAATCCACAAGGCGCCTATCATGAAGAAAAGGTGATCTCGACATTTGCTTCAATTTTTCCAGCGAATGATCCCAAATACGTCCTTGTGGTGTCTTTAGATGAACCAGAAGATCGCACCGGAAGTGAACCGCGCCGCACTGCGGGGTGGACGGCAGTTCCTGTGGCTGCCGAAATCATTGGACGGATTGCACCTTTGCTTGGGATGCGTCCATTGATTGAAAAACAAACGCGTGCTGATATAACGCTGACATCAACCAACTAATCAGCTTGGGCAGATGGTCTAACACTGCCCGTAAACTGTTGTGAGCAGTGACGTAAATGGGCAGCACAGAAAAATACCTTAGTGATCTTGGATTGGCTCCACTGCGAGGCAAGGATAGACCTGTTCACAGCCTGTCATCCGATAGTCGAACGGTTGTTAAAGGCAGCCTTTTTGCAGCCTTGCCGGGCACGCAGGTTCATGGGGGTCGGTTCATTACCCAAGCGCTGAAAAACGGGGCGCAAACAATATTGACCGACCGCGCCGGTTACGAGATGGCTCGCAGTGAAATTTCATCCTTCGATGCGGCCGTGGTGGTAGCCCAAGATCCGCGCGCCGCTCTAGCCTCGGCCGCGGCATTATGGTTCGCGCGCCAGCCCGAAACAGTTGTGGCCGTCACTGGCACCAATGGCAAAACCTCGGTCGCCAGTTTTTGTCAACAGATCTGGGCTGAACTTGGCTACTCTTCGGTAAATATTGGCACTACAGGAGTGGAAGGTGCCTGGACAGCACCCTTGGCGCACACCACGCCAGACCCGCTTACTTTACACAGTATTCTATGCGCAGCCGCAGAGGCGGGCGTGACCCATGCAGCGATGGAAGCATCAAGTCATGGTCTGGATCAGCGCCGGCTTGAAGGGGTGCGGCTAAACGCTGCCGGTTTTACCAATATTTCCCAAGACCACTTGGATTATCATGATGATTTTGAGGCATATTTTGCCGCAAAAGCAAGTCTTTTTGATCGTGTGTTACCGCAAGAATGCCCCGCGGTCATTAATAGTGATGCGCAAACAGGAATGTCGCTGGCTGAGCGTTTGAAACAGCGGGATCAGC
>PBSX01000024.1 GCA_002726375.1 Marinovum sp. | reverse complement strand
TAGAAATTGCCGGTGCTGAAAAATCAGTGAGAGACCATAATGAATTTGACATCCTACGCTTCTACAGTCGAAACTGACGGGGTATTTTTCAAAATCATTGGGGAAAACCAATGCCATATTACGATTTGGGTACACATAGCTTTGCAATCATGACCGCTTCGCCTGCGGCACAGAAATGGTTCGATCACGGGCTCAACTGGACCTATGGGTTTAATCACCATGAGGCGGTGAGCTGTTTTAAAAAAGCGCTTGAAGCGGATCCAGGCTGCGCCATGGCCCATTGGGGCATCGCCTATGCATCGGGTCCCAATTACAATATGCCGTGGAAACTGTTTGATAGGGCTGGCCGCAAAGCCGCGCTTGAAGCGGCTTATGATGCCACTCAAAAAGCGATGGGTCTTTGTGACTGTGTCACGCCTTTAGAGGCAGCCTTGATCACGGCCCTGAAGGCCCGCTACCCGCAACGGGGCATTATCGATGATATGCAGCCGTGGGATGATCGCTTTGCGGCTGAAATGCGTGGGGTATTTCAGGCCTTTCCTGACCAACTTGAAGCCCGATGCATTTTTGTCGAAGCCATGCTCAACCGCACTCCTTGGAAAATGTGGGATCTGCCCAGTGGCTTGCCCGCTGACGGGGCGGATACTGTTGAATGTCAGCAGGTGCTAGAAGCGGCCTTTGCCGAAATGCCTGCGGCAATGCAGCACCCCGGATTGCTGCATCTTTATGTCCATCTGATGGAAATGTCGCCCTTTCCTGAGCGCGCGCTCAAGGCGGGTGATGCCCTGCGCGCCCTTGTCCCCGATGCTGGCCATCTGGTGCATATGCCCACGCATATTGATGTACTTTGCGGCAACTACAGTGATGTTGTGCTTTGGAACCAAAAGGCGATTGAGGCAGATTTAAAGTATTATGAGCGCGAAGGCGCTTTTAACATCTATACCGGCTACCGGCAGCATAATTACCATTTCGTGATCTATGGCGCGATGTTTCTGGGCCAGTTTGAACCGGCACTGGCCGCCCTGCGCGGTATGGCGGAAACCACCCCTGAGGACATGCTGCGTATGCCATCCCCACCAATGGCAGATTATTTTGAAAGCTATCTTTCGATGGAGCCGCATCTTTTGGTGCGCTTTGGCAAATGGGAAGAGGCTATTGCCTTGCCGCTTCCCGACGATCAAGAGCTGTTCTGCACTTTGACGGCGACCACGCATTACGCCCGCGGTGTTGCCCATGCCGCACTTGGCCATGTGGCCGATGCCGAAGCCGAAGAAAAGCTGTTTTTAGCGGCCAAAGCCAGAGTTCCAGACAGCCGCGTTCTGCATAACAACAAAGTTATTCACCTGATGGAAATTGCAACCCATATGCTGCGCGGCGAGATTGCCTATCGGCAGGGACACTTTGATCAGGCGTTTGCGCAGTTGCGCGAAGCAATCAATATAGAAGATAACTTGCCCTATGATGAACCCTGGGGCTGGATGCAGCCTACGCGCCATGCGCTGGGTGCGCTGCTGTTTGAACAAGGTCACGTGGACGAGGCTGAAACGGCCTACCGCGAAGATCTAGGGCTTGGCGGGCAGCTGTCGCGCGCCACCGTACACCCCGATAATGTCTGGAGCCTTAAGGGTCTTTATGATTGCCTAGAGGCCCGTGGTGAGGAAGTTGAGATCGTACATATCCGCCACCGGTTGCAGATGGCCGAAGCCCGTGCAGACCATAGTATCAAAGCCTCTTGCGCCTGTGCGCGGGCAGCCCTGCAGGGCGGCTAGGCCATATTCGCTGGGTTTTTTGCTTTAAGCGGTAGACGACCATTGGGCGTAGTGGATCATCCTCAGGTAGGGCGGGATAGTCGAAATCTAAATCCTCTGCCCGCTGCATGCCGATGCGCTGCATCACCCGCTGCGACGGCAGGTTCAATTTTGGGGTGTAGCTGAAGATCTCGGTCAGGCCGAGCGTGTCAAAGCCATATTTCAACCATGCGCGTGCCGCCTCGGTAGCGTAGCCTTTGTGCCAGGCCGATGGGGTCAGCCGCCAGCCGATTTCGCTGCAGGGCGCTATTGGCACGCCCTCTTCGAGACGCGATAATCCTGCCATGCCAATTAACTGTTTGTCGTGGTGGGTTTCCACCGCGGCAAACGCATACCCATACCGTGCCAGTTTGTCGGCCCATACCGCAAGCATCTTTGCGGTTTCTTTCGCCGTTAGCGGCGCTGGAAAATACCGCATGACCTCAGCATCTGCGTTGATTTCAGCAAACTTGGGCAGATCTCCTGACGTGAATGGGCGTAAAATCAGGCGTTCAGTTTTTAGTTGCATTAAATCTTTCCTTTCAGCTAAAGGTTATCAGATGCTCGCCACATTTTTCAAACTCTTTTACAGTTCAGTTTGATGCTTCGTATTCCTAATCAGGTTTTGTTGAAAATTGAGGGATAGCGCCGCTTACTCAGGTTCCATTTAATAAAAAATATCAAAAGGCAGCCCAAAGGATGATCAGGCAGAGACGATTTATTCAATGTGATGTATTTTCATCGTTTGCCACCAAAGGCAATGGGCTTGCAGTGGTCAATGATGCTGATGACCTTAGTACAGCGCAAATGCAATCTTTCGCGGCTTGGACCAACCTTGCCGAGACAACTTTTATCCTTGAGCCTGATGATCCCTTCGCTGATTACAAGCTGCGCATTTTCACCCCTGTCAGAGAAATGCTGTTTGCGGGGCACCCAACACTGGGAAGCTGCGCGGCCTCGCAGCGTTGGGGTGGGCAGCCCAAGGCAAAAATACTGTTGTTCAGGAATGTGGCATTGGTCTGGTAGATATCCATTTAGATGACGGCAGAAACGCCTTTGTTGCACCAACGACCAAGATCGAGGCTTTGCCGCCTAACCGCCTGGAGGGCATCACCAAAAAGCTTGGTATTGCACGTGATAAAATTCTTACATCTGCACGCTTGGAAAACGGTCCGGTTTGGAATGCGATTGAGTTGGTTGACGCAGAAGCAGTGTTGAATATTAACTCTTCTCTTGTCAAATACGGCGATTTTGGTCCGATTGGTTTTTTGGGGATCAATAACGATCAGTCCGACATTGACTTTATTGTCAGAATGCTCGCCCCCTCTAGTGGCATGGCTGAAGATCCAATCACCGGTTCGCTAAACGCGGCTTTGGCTAAATGGCTGTTCAGTCAGGGCAGGTTAGACAACAGTCTTATTATTGCTCAAGGTGAAAAGATTGGTCGAGAGGGAAGGGTCTATGTGGATTTACTTGATAGGGATGAAGGACAAATAACTATTGGTGGTGAAACCCAGATTTTAATAAAAGGGCAGGTTTTGCTTTAAATTGCAGAAAGCAGCCTTTATTTTAAGAAAGAGATAACCACCATAGATTTTACTTGAAAAGACATTCCAAGGTGTCGCCAGCCCTGTCCCAAAGGCGGTTGAATGTCCTTTAGACCTTTACTGTGCGCAGTTCCCCCAAAGGTCATATTCACCAGCTTCGTCAACCTCTACAGAGACAATATCCCCAACGCTGAGGGTTTCAAAACCTTCGTCGATAAACAGATTACCGTCGATTTCCGGTGCATCGGCTTTGGTGCGGCAGGTTGCGCCGCTTTCGTCGATCTCGTCGACAATCACATCCAGTTTTTGGCCAACTTTAGCCGCCAGTTTTGCTTCGGATATTGCCTGAGCCTTGGCCATGAACCGCTCCCAGCGGTCCTGTTTAACCTCACCTGCCACATGACCGGACAGCGCGTTTGAGCGTGCACCATCAACATTTTCGTATTGAAAACATCCCACCCGGTCCAGTTGCGCCTCGTCCAGCCAGTCGAGCAGGGTTTGAAACTCGGCCTCGGTCTCGCCGGGATAGCCAACGATAAAGGTCGAGCGCAGCGCAATATCGGGGCAGATATCGCGCCATGCGGCGATTTCATCCAGTGTTTTGGCCGCCGCCGCAGGCCGCGCCATGCGGCGCAGAACATCCGGGTGTGCGTGTTGAAACGGGATATCCAGATAGGGTAGTATCAGCCCCTCGGCCATCAGCGGAACCAGATTGCGCACATGNGGNTAGGGATAGACATAATGCAGCCGNACCCANGNGCCAAGCGATCCTAAATCGCGCGCNAGATCGGTNATGTGCGCGCGGTGGCCGCGCGCTTCGGCGTGTTTGATATCCACCCCATAGGCGCTTGTGTCCTGCGAGATAACCAAAAGCTCCTTGACCCCGTTTTCAACCAGTTTTTCCGCCTCGCGCAGCACCGCATGTGCCGGGCGGCTGGCCAGACGGCCGCGCATATCGGGGATAATGCAGAACTTGCACTTGTGGTTGCAACCTTCTGAAATCTTTAGATAGCTGTAATGCCGTGGGGTCAGTTTGACGCCGCTTGAAGGCAGCAGGTCAATGAAGGGATCAGGGCTGGGCGGCGCGGCGCTATGTACCGCATCGAGCACCTGCTCATATTGCTGTGGGCCGGTGACAGCCAGAACACGCGGATGCGCGCCGGTGATATAATCGGCCTCGGCCCCGAGACAGCCGGTGACGATGACCTTGCCATTTTCCTGCAAAGCTTCGCCGATTGCATCAAGGCTTTCGGCTTTGGCGCTGTCGAGAAACCCGCAGGTATTCACAATCACCGCATCGGCGCCGCTGTAATCGGGTGAAATACCATAACCTTCGGCGCGCAGGNGGGTTAGAATGCGCTCGCTGTCCACCAAGGCTTTGGGGCAGCCAAGCGAAACCATACCGATGGTCGGCTGGCCTTGGCGGGGCACCTTTGGCGGTTGCGCATTGGCAACATCTGGGCGNAGGCTGGGCGGGTTGNTGGACATGACCCTGCCTATATCCGAGCTTTGATCGGTTGAAAAGCCATGGAAGATTATGTACACTCCTAGGTGGAATAATTTTTAATAATTTATATTTAAGGAATATTTNNTGGCGTTTTTTCGGCGGATCACTTTTTTCATATTTGTGGGTGTTATTGGTTTGGGTGTGGTCGCAGCCGGTCTTGTTTGGTATTGGTCACTCGACAGCGCCCCCCGGCATCCGGCTTTGGTCGAGGCTGATTTGCCGCCGCTTATTCCGGTGCGACAGTTCTATGCGGATCAATCGCTCGAATGGGCCTATGCGGTGTCCTTTGATGGCCGCTACGCAGCCTATCGTGCCACCCGTCTGACCAAACAGGTGATATTGATCAAGGATTTGGAAACGGGCGAGCAAAAGGCAAAAATTACCGACTGGAATGATTATTTTTGGGCGCCCCATAGCAACCAACTTCGGGTTAAGTATGACGATCGGATCTGGGAGGTTGATCCGGAAAACCCAGACCGTGATGATTGGGTCGATGTCACACCGCGCGGGTTTCAATCCGGATTTCGCTATGCGTTAGCGCCGCCAACGCCAGACCACCGTCAGGTGGTGCTGAGCTATGGGCGCAAAGAGCGTGTGGCGGATCTTTATACGGTTGATCAGGACGGCAAAAACAAAGAGCTTTTGATCGAAAACGAAGGCCAGACTTTAGCATGGATACTGGATAAAGATTACGCGCCCGTTCTGCGATATGACCGGCCTGAAGAGAACAGCAAAGTCACCCGCTTTATGGTGTCCGATGATGATGAGTGGCGGCACCTTATGGATGTGCCTATCAACGAAGAGTTTTACTTTATCGAGATTATGACAAACCGAGAGTATGGTTTTGCCGTTTCTAGTCGTGGCCGCGATAAATCTGCTGTGGTGCGGGTAAACCTAAGCGATGGCAACGAGGAAGTGATACTTACTGATCCAGATGGCGATCTAAATTGGGTGGTCAATTTCGACCCATGGGATGATCAGATTGATGCGGCCATCAGTACCGCGCTGGGCACGAAAATTCTGCCCTTGTCAGAGCGTGGGAAAATCTTTGCCGATTTGGTAGCGCAATATGGTGATGCAGTCGAAATCGGTGGTTTCACTGAAAGCGTAGATGGCCGCTTTCTTAGCGTAGACTTATCTCCGGACGCTTTGGGGTATGAGTTTGTGTTGATGGATCTGCAAAACCAAACAACAACGCCGTTGGGCCAGTCGACCTTTCGTCATAAATTCAAAGATCATTTGGCAAAAACAGAAGTCGTCCAGTTTCCGGCCCGTGATGGGCTTGAGTTGAATGCGTTGCTGGTGCGGCCGCGCAACGCCCAAAGGCCGGTCCCGATGGTGATCGAGGTCCACGGGGGCCCCGCTGCTCGCGTGCAATGGGGATACCACCATTTCCGGCAGTTTTTGGCCAACCGCGGCTATGCAGTGCTGGCACTGAATTACCGTGGTTCCGATGGATATGGGCGGGCATTTCAAAAAGCCGGCTTTGGCGAGTATGGNAAAAAAATGCAGGATGATTTGGTGGATGCGGTGAACTGGGNGGTGGATCAAAAGATTGCCGATCCCGATGCAATTGCGATCAACGGGGGCAGCTATGGCGGCTATGCCAGCG
The DNA here is from genome assembly GCA_002726375.1 of Marinovum sp. GTDB lineage: Bacteria > Pseudomonadota > Alphaproteobacteria > Rhodobacterales > Rhodobacteraceae > CABZJG01. Next base: position 44,968 of record PBSX01000024.1, on the reverse strand, counting down.
CCATGGCCATGGTACGCGACCCAGATATCTTTAAAGCTGCAATAANCGAACACGCNATGCTGGATGTGNAATATCAATCNCAATTNCCACCGNATTTNTGGGGCCTTAGCTTGGAANANTGGTACCGGTATTTCGGCAATCCGGAAGATGAAGGCGTGCGTGAAGAAATGCGCGCGCGCTCGCCCGTTAACCGCGTTGAAGATCTAAAAGGACCGGTGCTGATGGTCGCCGGCCGACAGGATCGCGTGGTCGGTTTTGAGCAAACAGAGCGCTTTATTGACGCGGCCGAGGGCCTTGGAAAAAAGGTTGAGGCCTTGATTTTTGACGATGAAGGCCACGGCCTAAACCGCTGGCAATCCAACGTCAAACATGCGCGGCGGGTAGAAGACTTTCTGGCCAAACACCTTGGTGGTCGCAGTGGAAACTGGGACTGGATCGAGCCGGTCGCTGATTTTATCGAAGATTAACGCCGCCGGTCGCGGCGTGTGCTCATGGGTTGAAAGGCCACGCCCACATGGGCTTCGCAATAGGGTTTGCCGGCTTGGGTCGGCAAACCGCAGAACCAAAAATCATCAGTTGCCGGATCGCCAACGGGCCACTTACAAGTGCGCTCGGTCAATTCCAAAAGACTTATCTTTTTTGCCTTTTTTTCAATTTCGCTCACTTTGGCCAGCGCTTCTGGGCTTATTTCATTGGCCGAAGGCTGGGGCGGCAAAGGTTGACCGGCAGGGATAATTTGCCGCCGGGCAGGGGTGACCACTGGCTTGGGCTCTGGCTCTTTTGGTGGAGAGGGGCTTTTGGGCGCAGCTTTGGTTTCTTGCTTTGGTGCTGCCTTGGCCTTGGCATCGGACTTTGTGGTGGTTGTGGCGCGGTTCGATAGCCCCAAACGGTGGACTTTTCCAATTACAGCATTGCGCGTGACCCCACCAAGTTCTTTGGCAATCTGGCTGGCGGACTGGCCCTCGCCCCACATTTTCTTTAAAAGCTCGACGCGTTCATCGGTCCAAGACATCTGTCATTCCTATCTGATAAAGCGGCCGAAAATATCAGCCGCTTTTAGAATTTTAATCAGGGGCCTATTCTATACATCACAGAAAGAGTTACAAGACACCAAGAGCAAAGAAATCAGAGGTCTGCTATGCAGTTTGGTCATAACATAGGAATACGGCGATTTGGTCGGGTCAATTGGTTGGGGTTGAGGACCTTGACCTCGCGTGAGGTTCAGCGGTTCATGTCGGTTCGAACCCAAACTTTACTGGCGCCGATGGTGACCGCTGCCTTGTTCCTGATGATTTTCAATATCGCTATAGGTCCAAGACGCGGCGATGTCATGGGGCTGCCGTTTGTGGTCTTTCTGGCACCGGGGATAACGATGATGACGGTGATCCAGAATGCCTTTGCCAATACCACCTCGTCGATCATGACAGCCAAAGTGCAAGGTAACATTGTGGATACGTTGATGCCGCCCCTGTCAGCAGGTGAACTGGTGGCCGGTTATCTGGCCGGAGCGGTGGTGCGCGGCATGTGCCTGGCAGTAGGGCTGTGGTTGGGAATGTTTCTCATTCTGGGCATTGGGCTCGCCCATCCTCTTTATGCGCTTGCCTTTGCCTTTTTGGGTTCGGCCATGCTGGGGGCGATTGGCATCATTGCGGCCATCCACGCGCAGAAATACGATCAAATGTCGGCAATTACCAATTTCATCATCACCCCATTGGCATTTTTATCGGGCAGCTTTTACTCAATTGAGGCTTTGCCCGACCTGATCCGGCAACTCACGCTTTGGAATCCTATTTTTTATCTTATTGATGGTTTTCGCTTTGCGGTCATTGATGTCTCGGACGGCACGCCACTTGTTGGGCTTTTGGTTTGCACCTTAAGTACCCTGACGCTTTCGGTCATAGCTTGGGCGATGTTTCACACCGGATACAGGCTTAAGTCTTAGCCGGCGGTATGATTTGTTGCATAATACCTGCCAACACCAGATAAATTGAGGTAATGATCAATCCCCAATGTGCCCAGCTTTGGGGATGAAAATCCACCCATGCGGCCCAACCGGCAAAACAAATCCAGCAGAGCGACAGCGGCAGTGATAGCCACCGCCAACGCTTTGTACGCACCGGATGAATAAACTTGAGTGGCAGAAACATGGCCACCGCAAGCGCGGCCACAATTATTAAAATAATCCAGAAATTGGGCGATAGGGCAAACAGCACTAGAACCAACATGTTCCAGCAGCCCGGAAAACCATGAAAGCTATTATCTTTTGTTTTCATGTTGCCGTCGCAAAAATACATCGCTGAGGCAAACGTGATGACAAAGATTGCAAACCAACCAGTCCATCCAGGGAGCAAGCCTGATTTGAAAAGCGCAAAGGCCGGAATAAACACATAGGTGAGATAATCTATAATCAAGTCGAGCAAGACACCATCAAAGCGCGGGGCGTTTTTCTTGACATCATATTTGCGTGCCAAGGCGCCATCAATGCCGTCCACGCCAAAGGCAACAATCAGCCAAAGGAACATTAAGCTCCACTTGGTTTCAGAAGCCGCGAGCATCGCAAGCATTGCAAAAACCGCGCCTGTTGCTGTGAAAAGATGCACGCCAAGTGCTTGTAACCTAATCGTCATATACCTGTCATGCCGTAGATTGGTACATAATGCAAATCGCTATTTTGCCTTGGGGTGTGTTTTCGCATAGACCTGCATCAACCGCGCGCTATCCACGGCCGTGTAGGCTTCGGTTGTCGACAGGCTGGCGTGCCCCAAAAGCTCTTGTATGGCGCGTAAATCCCCTCCGGCATTCAAAAGATGCGTGGCGAAACTATGGCGCATTGCATGGGGCGTGGCGCTGGCAGGAAGCCCAAGTTGCAAACGTGCAGATTGCATTACTTTTTGCACTTGTCGCGGGTTCAATCCACCGCCTCTGACGCCTCGAAACAAAGGGTTTTCCGGCACAAGATCGTAAGGGCAAAGCTGTGCATAATGGGCAACGGCGTCGCGTGCGATATCAATCACTGGGACGATCCGTTCTTTTCCGCCTTTGCCAAAAATGCGTAGCACCTGCGGCAACGGTGCATCGCGGCCAAGCAAAGACAGCGCTTCGGAAATCCGTAATCCGCACCCGTAAAGCAAAGTAACAACCGCCGCATCGCGCGCAGCCACCCACGGGGTCAGCGATTGAAATTCGACCCTGTCGATTATATCCTGGGCCGATTGCGGAGACAGTGGCCGCGGCAGCTTGGCCTGAAATTTTGGGGCGCGCATGGATAGGACTACTGTGGCATCAAAGCCTTCGCGCCGCGCAAGCCAGCGGTAAAAACTTTTCACTGCTGATAGTTTGCGCGCCAAACTGCGGGGGCTAACATTGCTCATCCGCATCTGTGCCATCCAGGCGCGCATATCGGATACAGAGACTTTGGCCAACGCCTTCAACCCGCACTGTCCGCCATAATGCAGGCCAAGAAAGACTAAAAAATCAAGTACATCGCGTTGATAGGCTTGCGCGGTTTTTTCCGATTTCGCTTCGATTGATATTTTTACGTCTAGCCACTCTTTAAGTACCTGCAGGGCAGCTGGCGCAATGGATATCATGCCAGCCAGCGCCGCATTACCCGCTCGAACACGCCGCCAAAAAATGCCAGCAGATCGGTGCCATGTTGCGGCGTGAATTGATGCAGGTCATCAGATCCCATAAGCAGCAGGCCGGGCAGCTTACCGCGTCCAAAATCCAGTCTTAGTGCCGCTTCAGAGCGCAGAAATTCGGCAGCATCCCCATAAACCTGTTCTGCGCCATATTGAATTTTTCGCAACGTGACATCCCGCGCTAAAGTATTTTTCCCTTGGGTCAGATAGGCCTCGATGAACCCGGGAATTGCAACGGTAATGGCGTCGTTAAAATCTCCAAAGACATGGTTTGAATTTCTATCTGTCTGGCGGGTTTCAAGCACCAGTTTGATAGATTGGACACGTAAAATGTCTGCAACGTCACCTTGAAGGTCACTGAGAAACTGTTGGAAATCTACAGCATCCATCATGCGCAAAATGGCCCGTTGAACTTGATTGATGCCAGACAGGCTTTCATAAGAGGCGGCAATCACACTTCGGTGCAACTCTTCTAGCCGATCAAGCCGGGTTTCCAAACGGTCCATTGCGATCCCTCTAAGATCGACAATGTTGCCCCCCAGCGATTGACTGTTGGCGTCAATCAAAGCCTGCATCAAATCTTGATCATCCAGAATAACGTCCGGTCGGGCTATGATCTTGTCGCGCAGGGCGCTGTCAATTTTGGGCGGTGTTGTCATCTGTTGGCCCCTCTATCAAAGATATATGAGGCTTTATACAGATTTACAGAATTTTTTGCCCAGTTTTTTCAATATCTGCCAAAAATGCCGCCAAACCCTTGTCTGTAAGGGGGTGGTTGGCCAAGCTTTTGATCACAGCTGGAGGTGCTGTCATGACATCCGCGCCAATACGCGCGCTTTCCAAAACATGGTTTGCTGTGCGGATAGAAGCCGCGAGGATTTGAGTTTCAAAGCCATAATTATCGTAAATCACCCTGATATCTTCGATCAGGTCCATACCATCAAGGTTGATGTCATCCAGCCGGCCAATGAACGGCGAAATAAAGGTTGCTCCGGCTTTGGCGGCCAACAGCGCTTGATTGGCGGAAAAGCAAAGGGTAACATTTACCATTTGTCCCCCGCCAGACAGCACTTTACAGGCTTTCAACCCATCCCAAGTAAGCGGCACTTTAACGGCAATATTATCCGCAATTTCACCAAGCTTACGGCCCTCTGCGATCATCTTGTCGGCTTCTGTTGCCGTAACCTCTGCGCTGACGGGGCCCGAAACGATGCTGCAAATTTCTTTGGTAACTTCGACAATGTCGCGGCCAGATTTTTTAATCAAAGACGGGTTGGTGGTGACCCCATCAACCATGCCTAAATCATTAAGTTCTGCAATTTGGTCAATTTCAGCGCTATCTACAAAAAATTTCATGACTTTGATCCTCTAATGGGTTGGCCTAAGGTTGCTGTGGCTTTACTGCAAGTTCAGCCTTTGGAAAACCCCCAACGCGGAGCAAAGCGTGCAACAAGCTGCTTTTTTTCGACAAGACGATCTAATTTCGGTGATCACAACCCAGCCGATCGAGCGGGCCTTGGATTATCGTGCGCCCGAAGGTGGGTGTTTCGATGGCGCCTTTGTCGAGGTGCCGCTCGGACCGCGTAAGGTATTGGGGGTGGTTTGGGGGTCTGGGCAAGGCGGGTACGACGCGGCTAAAATCCGGCCGGTTCTGCGTGTGCTAGATGTGGCACCGATGACATCTGAAATGAAGTTGTTTTTACAGCGCGCCGCAGATTACACCGTGACCCCCTTTTCTGCGATGCTACGCTTGGCCACCCGTGCGCCGGGGTTAAGCGATCCGCCTTCAATGCGCAAAATCTACTATCCAGGGGACACCACGACGATTAAAAAGACCAAAGCCCGAGAACGTGTTTTGGATGTTTTTGACATCTACGGTGGGGCTGGCTTTACGCTAAAAGAGCTTGCGGGGCTCGCGGGGGTGTCCACTTCGGTGATCAAGGGGATGCTGCCATCTGGTGCCGTTGTCGAAAAAGCATCGCCGCGTGATCGCCCGTTTGAAAGTCTAAATCCGGATAAAACTGGCAAAACTCTCACTGAGGCGCAAGCAACAGCAGTGGAACACTTACGCGCGCTTATAACAGAGGACGCGTATAGCACCGCTTTGCTACGCGGTGTCACGGGATCAGGCAAAACTGAAGTCTATCTCGAAGGGGTTGCACAAACCCTGCGCCAAGGCCAGCAGGCCCTCGTTTTGCTGCCCGAAATTGCTTTGACAGGTGAGTTTTTGCAGCGTGTTGAAAGCCGCTTTGGCGTGCGGCCGGCAGAATGGCATTCGGGCGTGACCATGACCGAACGCCGCCGCATCTGGAAAATGGTGGGACAAGGGCAGGCAGAACTGGTGGTCGGCGCCCGCTCGGCGCTGTTTTTACCGTTTCGCAGTCTTGGATTGATTGTTGTCGATGAAGAACACGATAGCTCGTACAAACAGCAAGACGGGGTTCGGTACCACGCCCGTGATATGGCGGTTTTACGAGCTTCGATTGCGGGCGCGAAAGTGGTGTTGGCCTCGGCCACGCCAAGCTTGGAAAGCTGGACCAATGCGGGGGCGGGAAAGTATCACCGAATTGATTTAACTGACCGCTTTGGACCGTCTATTTTGCCAACGATTGAGACCATCGACATGCGGTCGGAAAATTTGCCTTCGACGCGCTGGATATCGGATACTTTGGCAGCGCGGGTGCAGACGCGGCTAGAGCGCTCAGAGCAAGTGCTCTTGTTTCTGAATCGCCGCGGCTATGCCCCGATCACTTTGTGCCGTGCTTGCGGAACGCAAATCGAATGTGAGCAATGTGATGCGCGAATGGTTGAACACCGGTTTTTAAATCGTTTGGTGTGCCACCAATGTGGTAACAGTCAGGCCAAACCGACAAGCTGTCCGTCCTGCCATGCAGAAGACAAGCTTGCCGCTGTTGGTCCGGGGGTCGAGCGGCTTGCGGAAGAGACAGCAGAGCTGTTTCCACAGGCCCGGGTTGTGACCCTTTCGTCGGATATGTTTGGCACTGCGCGGGCGCTCAAAGAACAGATTAAAGAAATAGCGGAGGGTGCTGCAGATATTATTATTGGCACCCAACTGGTGGCCAAAGGCCATAATTTTCCGAAATTGACACTGGTGGGCGTGATTGATGCAGATCTAGGCCTGCACGGATCTGATTTGCGTGCGGCAGAGCGAACATTTCAGCTGATGCGGCAGGTGGCTGGTCGCGCCGGACGGGCGGACAAACCGGGCGTTGCGCTATTGCAGACCCATCAGCCTGAGCATCCGGTTATAACGAGCATCTTGAGCGGCGATGAAGAAGAGTTCTGGGATGCCGAGGCGCAGGCGCGCCAAGACGCCGCTGCACCCCCCTTTGGGCGCATGGTTGGTATCATTATCAGCGCCTCTAGCCCTGAAGCGGCCTTTGAGTTCGGCACGCGTCTTGCGCAAAATTCCCAACCGCTTCAGGCCATTGGCGCGCAGGTTTTTGGGCCAGCTTCAGCACCAATTGCGCGCATCCGAGGCCGCCACCGGGTTCGGCTTTTGATTAAATGTGATAAGGCAGCGCCGGTTCAGGCAGCTGTTCGCCAGTGGTTGCAAGCCCTTGCGCCCAAAGGGGATCTACGACTTGCGGTGGATATTGATCCGCAGAGCTTTCTATAATCCTTTAGGGATAGAGCGCATATTCAGCGTCATTGGGTGTTGAAAAATTATTGCGCTGCGTAAAGTTGATTTTGCTCGCCAAGGGTAAATAAAAATCCTAGATCACGTTTATGAATTCCTCTTTTCCAGTATCTGAAGCTCAAAACCTCGCCGCATGGCGCCGTCCAACGGCTCTCTTGTTTGTCTTTGCGGCCGCAATGCCATTGTCTTTCGCAGTTTGGTCCGCGCTGCTGAACAATTTTGTCATTGAAGTTGTGAATTTCGATGGCTCTGACATTGGACTGTTGCACACTGTGCGTGAAATTCCGGGATTTTTCGCGGTGGGTGTGATTGCCATCCTAGTGTTTATGCACGAACAAATCCTTGGCTTGGTTTCGCTCGCCCTTCTGGGGGTTGCCACGGCCGTGACCGCATGGTTCCCAAGCATAGGCGGAATTTTAACCATCACCATGCTCAGTTCCATTGGTTTTCATTATTTCGAAACGGTCAATCAATCGCTTCAGTTACAATGGTTTTCAAAAGAAGAGGCCCCGCGTCAGTTGGGAAAACTTTTGGCAGTTGGATCGGCCGCTTCTTTGGTGGCCTATGGGCTGATTGTCATCGGTTGGCGCACCTTGGACTTGTCGTTTCACGTAGTATATCTTGTGTCTGGAGGTGCGACGGCGCTTATTGCCGTATTTTGTCTTGTCGCTTACCCAAGATTTGAAGCCCCGTCAGTTCAGATCAAAAAAATGATCCTCCGCAAGCGCTATTGGCTTTATTATTTATTGCAATTTATGGCTGGTGCACGGCGGCAAATTTTTGTTGTATTTGCCGGTTTCATGATGGTTGAAAGGTTTGGCTTTGAAGTACATGAGGTCACATCATTGTTTCTGCTCAACCTAGTTGTGACAATGTTTGCAGCACCAATTTTTGGTCGGGCGGTGGGACGGTTCGGGGAACGCAATGCATTGTGTTTTGAATATTTTGGTCTCGCTTGTGTATTTTTAGCCTACGGCGGAATATACTATTTTGGCTGGGGCGTAATTTTGGCGGCGTCGCTCTATATCATTGACCATCTGTTCTTTTCGCTCGCATTGGCATTGAAAACCTACTTTCAAAAAATTGCCGATCCGCAAGATATCGCACCCACTGCGGCGGTTGCTTTTACCATCAATCATATTGCAGCTGTTTTCCTTCCGGTTTTATTGGGCTACCTCTGGCTGGTATCGCCGGGGGCGGTATTTTTAATGGCCGCGGGGATTGCAGTTTTGTCTTTGCTGCTTGCCTTGCTGATCCCCCGACATCCTCAAAAGGGCCAAGAGACGATTTTTGCGCGTTCTCATTAGCAAACATTATAAATTGAAAGAAATATTATGACGCAGTCTCAGGGTAGATTTTTAACTGGCTCAACTATGGGCCATGTGATGCGGATGACGCTGGCAGGGACAGCTGGTATCACATTTATGTTTTTGGTTGATGCGGCCAACTTAATTTGGATTTCGCAGCTCGGAGATGTGCAGCTCTTGGCCGCCATTGGATTTGCTTTTGCCATCCAGTTTTTTTCCATATCCTTTGGTTTGGGTTTGATGATCGCCGCTACGGCTATTGTGTCCAAGAGCATCGGTCAAAACCAATATGTTCTAGCTCGCCAACAGGCAAGCTCGGCCATGATCCTAGCGTTTCTGGTGCAAGCGTTTGTTGCCTTTCTGATCCTCATCTATCGGCATGAAGTTGTTGCTTTAAGTGGCGCCGTAGGCGAAACGGCCGCCTTGACCGAAAGATATCTGCTGCTCACTCTACCCACTTTGCCCATCATGGCCATTGGCCTTGTTGGGGGCGCAATCTTACGAGCAGAAGGAGATGCGCTGCGGGCGATGTTGGTCACCATGATTTCGGGCGGTGTTGCGATGCTGATTGATCCGGTTTTAATCATCACGCTTGATCTAAGGCTTGATGGCGCCGCTATGGCGCTGTGGATTTCTAGGGTGGCGATGGCCGGTCTCGCGCTCTGGTTTGTGATTGGAAAACACAACCTCATGGCGCGCCCGACCTTCAAGCAACTCAGAATGACGTCTGGTATATTTTTTGCCATTTCTATTCCAATTATTCTGACTCAATTGGCATCACCTGTTGCCAATTATTTGCTGACTAAAGTCATTTCCGATTTTGGTGACAGTGCAGTAGCCGCTTGGGCGGTGATCAATAGACTAACCGTTGTGGCCTTTGGTGGCATATTTTCTCTTTCTGGAGCGGTGGGCGGCATTTTTGGTCAAAACTATGGAGCCCAGAAGTTTGACCGCTTGCGCTCGACCTATCGTAATGCGATTATATTTTGTGCCGGTTATACCATTCTAGCATGGGCCGTTTTGATGCTGGCGTCAGATATTATTACAGATATCTTTCGTCTTGATGCAACAGGCGCAGATATTTTGTGGACTTTCACCCATATTGGGGCCGCCGCCTTTATCTTTACCGGATTGATGTTTGTGGCTAGTGCAGCGTTTAACAATATGGGAAAACCGGTGTGGTCAACAGCGCTCAATTGGTTGCGCGATGGTTTGCTTACATTGCCCGCCGCGCTGTGGCTGTCGGGGATATTTGCCGCCAGTGGTGTGATCTATGCGCAGGGGTTGGTGGCCTTTACTGTGGGTATATTGGCGACGCTTTGGGGGTTTCGGTTTATAAAATCAGCCCAGCAGAGCCGGTCAGAGGTTGACCCGAACACTTTGGAGGCATAACGCAGCGCCAACAAAAACCGGAGATTTAAATGCCCACTTTTACTGCTTTGACAACTCTGTCGGAAAAGCAATCAGCCCAAGCCCTTGGCGCAGCAATGGAACGTCTTGATCCTGAGCCAATGGGGGTTGGGGTATTTGAGATGGAAGATGGATCGGGATTATGGGAAGTCGGCGGCTATTTTACACAAGCCCCTGATGATACTGCGCTAGCAATCCTGGCTGCTGCATTTGATGCGGCCCCTTTTGCTGTCTCAAAATTGCCTGAAACTGATTGGGTGGCTAAAGTCAAACGCGAATTGAAACCCGTTAAGGCGGGACGGTTCTTCGTCTATGGCAGTCATGATGCAGATCAGGTTCCAGCGGACAGTATTGCACTTTTAATTGAGGCCGCAATGGCTTTTGGAACTGGACATCATGGCACGACCTTGGGCTGTTTGCGGGCTTTGGACCGACTGGCCGAGACCGGATTTGAAGGCCGCAACGTGATTGACGTTGGATGCGGGACAGCGGTTTTAGCGATGGCGGCAGCTTCGATCTGGTCGTCGCCTGTGCTGGCCAGCGACATTGACCAAGTCGCGGTGGACGTGGCGCGCGCTAATGTTGTGTCCAATCAATTGGAGGGGTGTGTTACGTGCCTTGAGGCCGCTGGCTTTGATCACCTCGATTTATCCGCGTCAGCGCCCTATGATCTTGTCTTTGCCAATATTTTGAAAGGCCCGTTGATTGATCTGGCTCCGGCCATGGCATCCCATATTATGGATCAAGGATATGCGATTTTATCAGGTATCCTGACCGAACAGGCAGATCAGGTGACGTCGTGTTACGCCGAGGTGGGCTTTGAACTTGTGCACCGCGAAGATATTGGCGAGTGGTCAACGCTCACCTTGCGCAAATCGCAATAAAAAAGGGCACTATGGAAAACCATAGCACCCATAACCGACAGGGAGAAAAGTCGGGCAATCAGCGTCCGAGGGGCAAACGCGCGAAATTGTCGATGTCACCGCGGCATAGCCCGATGTCTTCAAGTTGCCGGTCAGATAACCGAGATAGGCTCGTACGGGTCAAACGGCGATCATTCCAATTGTTAATGGCGGCAAAGACATTGGTGAAAAGTGCTGATCTTTTGCCTGAGCTGCGCGCTAAGTCGCTAGTGCTTACTACTGACATAATTAAAGTCCTTTAAAAGAGGGGTTCCTGAGGCCCACTTAGGCTCGAAACCCTGTCAGCACAATCATCGTTTTTGCATGTCCTCTATGCTTTTTCTGCATGGCTTAAACGCGACTGGAAACAGGTTTGAATAAGCGCCTTTTGCCGCTGTATGTCTTGCTAGGTTTTTGACGCTCGTGGGTCTTGCTTGAAGTGGCCAATAACCTGCATAAGTATTTTGTGATTGGCATTTGTTCACGTTTCGTGCTAATTGTTGCGAATAACAAGATATAAAAAAAGGGCAGTGAGCATGCGGGTACTCGGGGTTGACCCAGGTTTACGCAATATGGGCTGGGGGATCATCGAGGTCTCAGGCAGCCGAATTGCCCATATAGCGAATGGAATATGTCATTCCAGCGGTGAAGATTTGGCCATGCGTTTGCTATCTTTGCACCATCAACTCACGGATGTGGTGTCAAAGTGGGCACCCGAAACAGCAGCTGTCGAGCAAACCTTTGTTAACAAAGACGCTGTGGCCACGCTAAAGCTGGGGCAGGCGCGGGCGGTGGCGCTTTTGGTGCCTGCTCAGGCGGGGCTGCCGGTGGCGGAATATGCCCCTAACAAAGTGAAAAAAACTGTGGTTGGTGTCGGCCATGCGGATAAGCAGCAAATTGACCATATGGTGCGCCTTCAATTGCCCGGGGTTGAAATCAAGGGCGCCGACGCCGCAGATGCTTTGGCCATTGCGCTGTGCCATGCCCATTATGCGCGATCATCGGACCGGTTNTCNCGGGCAATAGCAGGGGCTGTNGNATGATTGGAAAGCTGTCGGGCCGCATTGAGTATAAATCTGATGANCANCTTCTTTTGGATGTNCGCGGNGTGGGNTACATCGTTTTTTGTTCGGATCGGACCCTNATNGCGCTGCCNGGNNNTGGNGAGTTTACCGCGCTTTANACNGATTTGGTGGTGCGCGAAGATTTAATGCAATTGTTTGGNTTTCTGACGCTGGTNGAAAAAGAATGGCACCGGCTTTTGCTGTCAGTCCAAGGGGTTGGTGCAAAAGCATCGCTCGCAATTCTTGGGGCTTTGGGACCAGACGGTGTCAGCAAAGCAATTGCGCTCGGCGATTGGACATCCGTGAAGGCGGCCAAGGGGATCGGGCCGAAAACTGCTCAGCGTGTGGTTAATGAGTTAAAAGACAAAGCCCCCAAAGTGATGGCGATGGCTGGAAATGTACCGGCGGCCATAGATCATCCATCTGATCCAGATGCCGTTGTAGAGCCAATCGCTGCGGCAAAGCCTGATGCGCCAACNGCAGCCGCAANGGGCAATCCGGCGGCGCAAGCCGAAGCCTTGTCCGCTTTGAGTAACCTCGGGTATGGCCCGGGCGAGGCGGCCTCGGCGGTGGTGCAGGCTATGGCTGATGGCAACGATGGCGAAACAGCCGCATTGATCCGCGCAGCCTTGAAACTTTTGGCACCGAAAGGCTAGGGCATGAGCGATCCTGATCCCATAGTGCGCCCTGCACCGCTTGAGGATGACAATGACCGTGCGCTTAGACCGCAGGGGTTAGATGAGTTTATTGGTCAAGCGGAAGCGCGGGCCAATTTAAGCGTGTTCATTCAATCTGCGCGCCAGCGCGGCGCGGCCATGGATCATACCCTGTTCTACGGCCCGCCTGGGCTTGGTAAAACCACATTGGCCCAGATCATCAGCCGCGAGCTTGGCGTGAATTTCCGCATGACCTCGGGGCCGGTACTTGCCAAAGCCGGTGATCTGGCGGCTATTCTGACCAACCTTGAAGCCCGAGACGTTCTATTTATAGATGAAATTCATCGGCTTAACCCGGTTGTGGAAGAGGTGCTNTATCCGGCGCTGGAAGATTTCGAGCTTGATCTGGTCATCGGCGAAGGTCCGGCNGCGCGCACNGTGCGGATTGAATTGCAGCCCTTTACCTTGGTGGGGGCCACCACGCGGCTTGGGCTTTTGACAACCCCGCTGCGGGATCGGTTTGGTATTCCGACGCGGCTGCAGTTTTATTCTGAGGACGAGCTTTTTGAGATCGTCAGCCGCAATGCGCGCAAGCTTGGGGCGCCTTCTGATGAAGGCGGGGCGCGTGAAATTGCCCGCCGGGCTCGCGGTACGCCGCGGATCGCCGGGCGTCTGCTGCGCCGAGTGGTGGATTTTGCCGTGGTGGAAGGCGACGGGCGTGTCACCCAGGCGCTGGCGGATCATGCGCTCACCCGTCTTGGGGTGGACCATCTTGGTCTTGATGGGGCTGATCGGCGCTATCTTACTCTCATTGCTGAACATTATGGCGGCGGTCCAGTGGGCGTAGAAACCCTAAGCGCAGCGCTTTCAGAAAGCCGTGATGCGCTCGAAGATGTGATCGAGCCTTATCTTTTGCAACAGGGTTTGGTTCAACGTACACCGCGCGGCCGGATGCTGGGACAGCTTGGGTGGACCCATCTGGGGCTGAGCGCCCCCAAAGGCCAGAGCAATTTATTCGAATAGCATATAGCTCGGTGATGGGGTGAAAACCCGGCTCAAACAGCCTACAGTTTTGCGTCAGTATCACNTCTGTTTTGCGGCGGAGTGATTTTGCCACCCATTTTCCGCTTAATAATGTCCCGACGGATCGCAAACAAAGGCTTGCCATCCGCCGGGCACGAGGTCGGAAAAAGTGCACCGCCCGGGGCGAACCGGTGAAGCCGGATCTGGAGAAACAGTAATTCCGACGTCACTGTTTTCGTCCGGGCGGGCATAGAGTCTACGGCTGTACAGCTCATAATTTTAGTCATCTTGGGTGCGAAAGTGCAGCCTATGCCAAAAAATGCTCGTTGTTGTTTGATATTTTGACTAAAAATTTTATTTTTGGCCAGTACTGCCTGCCCTGATCCCGTCTTGGACAGGGCGAAAAACAATGCTAAACCTGCGCAGGTAAAGATCAATTCGACCCTCAAAGGAGCTCAATTTCAAATGACACCGCAAGAGGTCGAGACCCATTTCAACCGCAGCAATGGACGCTATGGTTTTGCCCGCTGGGGGCGGCCAATCGCCCCGATTGTTTTTGGGGTAGAGGATGCGACACTGGCGGTGCTTAAAGGCGCAATCGAAGCGGTGGTGACGCTGGCCAATCATAAGATGGCGGAAACCGACCCGGAATTGGGGNCAAACCTGATGGTGTTTTTCTGCCGGGACTGGAATGAACTGCTCGGCGTTCGTGATCTTGATAAGCTTGTGCCTGAACTGGACGCTTTGGTCGGCCGGTTGACCGATCAGGCGGCGAACCAATATCGGATTTTTAGATTTGATACCGCAGGAGCAATCAAAGCCTGCTTTGTGTTTCTAAGAATGGATAAATCTTTGGCTGACATGCCGGCGCAAACCCTGTGCCTGTCGCAAGCGGTGCAAACAATCGTTCTATGGTCCGAGGCCGCCTTTGCCCAACGTTCACCGCTGGCTATTCTGCCTGGTGGTAAAACCGTGTTGCGGCCCGAGATCGCTAATTTGATCCGCGCGGCCTATGATCCGGTACTGCCAGCGGTGGCAGATGATCCCACACACGCATTGCGTCTGTCTGCGCGTCTTACATTGTCCGAGGTGGCCGAATGATGATCGATCATCGATTTGATCTGAGCGTATATTATGAAGATACCGATCTGGCTGGGATCGTCTATTATGCCAATTACCTNAAATTTATTGAACGCGCGCGCAGCGAATGGGTGCAAACGCTCGGGATTGACCAGATGCGGCTTAAAGCCGAGCGCGGGGTGGTTTTTGCGGTGCGCCGGATTGAAGCTGACTATCTGCAGGCGGCAAAATTTGGCGACCGGCTACAGGTTAGCACGCGGGTTTTGGACATCACCGGCGCGCGGGTNCGTNTAGAGCAAACAGTTGAGCGCGATAAAGAGGCGCTGTTTANAGCNATNGTGACGTTGATTGCACTGACCGAAGGTGGCAAAGCGACNCGCTTGCCAGCGGAATTTCGCTTTAAATNAAACAAAAATTTGTGATTTCGCCGGGATCGNCGGCATAATTCTTGGTTTTGGTTGTTTTTTGGTCTAGGNTTGCGCGAGTTAGAAGCCGTAAAATGGCCAAACAGACAGCAGATAGAGAGCAGGCAGATGGAAGCAGAAACGCTGGCTTTAGCGCAAGAGATCGACTTTTCATTCTGGGCATTGTTTGCCCGGGCCACCCTTACAGTCAAAATAGTCATTGCGATTTTGGTCTTTGCCTCGTTTTGGGCATGGTCAATCATTGTCCAGAGGATCATAATATATCGCCATGCCCGCCGCCAAGCGCGGCGCTTTGATCGGCTGTTTTGGTCAGGTGAGCCCCTAGATGAGCTGTTTGAAAAAATGGGCCCTGAGCCCAAAGGCCGAGTGCAGCGGATATTTGCAGCGGGCATGATCGAATGGCAACGTAGCCACCGTTCGGACGGGGCCTTGATCGCTGGTGCGCAGTCGCGGATCGAGCGCTCAATGGACGTGGCGGTTACGAAAGAAGCCGAAGCTTTGCAGGCAGGGTTGCCGGTGTTGGCCACAGTGGGATCAACCGCGCCGTTTATTGGTCTTTTTGGCACTGTATGGGGTATTATGAATGCCTTTATCGAGATTGCGCAGCAGCAAAATACCAATTTGACTGTAGTGGCCCCCGGGATCGCCGAAGCGCTTCTCGCCACGGGACTGGGTCTGCTTGCCGCGATCCCTGCGGTCATTTTCTACAATAAACTGAGCACTGATAGCGAACGTATTATCGCAGGTTATGAAGGCTTTGCAGATGAGTTTGCAACCATTCTTAGCCGTCAGTTGGACAGCTGATATGGGCGCGAGCACAGTTTCAAGTCAGGCAAAGTCGCGCCGTAGTCGCCGTACCCGCAATAAACCGATGTCTGAGATTAATGTTACGCCCTTTGTCGATGTGATGTTGGTGCTGCTGATCATCTTTATGGTGGCGGCGCCGATGCTAACGGTTGGGGTGCCTGTTGAATTGCCNAAAACGGCAGCCAATGCGTTGCCGACCGAAAAGGAAGAGCCCTTGACCGTCACCTTGACCGCAGAAGGCAAGCTGATGCTGCAAGACACCGAAATCCCTCCAGAGCAGTTGATTAATAAACTCAAAGCCATTGCCGTTGAGCGCAACAGCGACCGGGTGTTTTTGCGCGCGGATGGCGCAATTTCCTATGCCCGCGTGGTACAGGTGATGGGCGCGCTTAATGCGGGTGGATTTTCCAATATTGGATTGGTGACGGATGTGGGTGGGCCGACGCTGGCCGAAACGGACGGCTAAGAGGGCCGCATGCATATCGGGCATTATATCTCAGGAAGTGCACATATCGGGTTGCTTGGCTGGATGTTGCTTGGCGGTGTGTTTCAATCCGAGCAATTGCCGGTTGACGTAAGCAACGTCTCTGTAGTGAGCCTTTCCGAATACGCCGATATTGTGATGACGGACCGCGCCCCAGAGGCCGAGCTACAACCACAGGATTTGATGCAGCCAGAGACGGAAGCAGATCCTTTGCCCGAACGCCCCAGTCAAGAACAGGCGGTTGAAAATATCCCGCAGCCGGAGCTGATGGTGCAGCCGGAAGAAACGTCGCGCAGCGCCCCGCAGACCCCTGATCCACTGCTTATCCCGACCCCCGAGGTGACCGAACCAACAAAATTGGCGGCGCCGCAAAGCAATGATGCTGCTTTTATTGTGCCGCGCTCTGCGCCTGCGCCGCGCCCGCAGCCGGACAAGCGGATTGCCCCAAAACCCGTTGCACCGCCACCGCCGGACGTTGCCCAAGAGGATCAATTTCGCCAAGCCGCAGCCCCGTCTGAAAACCCTGCGGCGGTCCCGCAGCCCGAAGTTGACCCCANAGCCCCCGAAGAAGCGGCACGCGAAAGTCTGGCCGAGACAGACACGCCGCCAAAGATGGCGCCCGACAGCTCGGTGCGCCCACAGGCGAGACCGGCGCTGCCAGAGCCGCCAAAGGCGCCTGAGCCATCGCCTGAGATTGCAAATCAATCACCAGATCCTGTACAAGCGCCGGAACCCGAGCCGAAACCAACACCGCAAGAAGACCCGATCCAAGCTGCACTTCAAGAAGCGATGCAAGGTGGATCTGAACCATCAGAGGCCACAGGTCCGGCATTGACAAAAGACGAAAAAGAAGGTCTGCGTGATGATGTGCAAGCCTGCTGGATTGTGGATGAAGGCAGCCTCGTGTCGAACGTCACAGTGACGGTGGCAATGTCAATGACACCCGAGGGAAAGGTAAAAGGCGGCAGTTTGCGATTGATCAGTGGGGAAGGTGGCTCAGACAGGGCGAAAAAAATAGCCTTTGAGGCAGCACGAAGAGCTATTTTACGTTGCCAGAAAAAAGGCTATGATTTGCCCAAAGAAAAATATGAACATTGGCGAGAAATTGAAATAATATTCGATCCAGAATCGAGAACGAGATAATGATGCGTATACTGATCCTACTAACAAGTTTGCTATTGGCCACGGCGGCGNTGTCTGCCCCGCTGCGGATAAAAATCACCGAGGGCGTGNTCGAACCNCTGCCTTTCGCCGCCCCTAGCTTTATTGCCGAAAATGCTGCGGGGGCCGAATACGCCAAGGTGTTGGCCGAAGTTGTCGCGCAGGATTTAACCGGATCGGGGCTGTTTCGTGCAATACCTGAGGCGGCGCATATCTCGACTATCACCAGCTTTGCCTCACCTGTGCAATATTCCGACTGGAAGGCGATTAATGCGCAAGCCTTGATCACAGGCACGGTCAGCGGCAGTGCAACGGGGCAAATCACTGTCAAATTTCGAATTTACGATGTTTTCGCGGGCGCGGAATTGGGCAAAGGTCTGCGCTTTACCGGCAGCGCGGATGGATGGCGCAGGATGGCGCATAAAGTGGCGGATGTGGTTTATGGGCGGATCACTGGCGAAAGCGGTTATTTTGACAGCCGTGTTGTCTTCGTGTCCGAAACCGGCCGGAAGGGCGCGCGCAAAAAGCGTCTGGCGATTATGGATTATGATGGCGCCAATGTGCAATATTTGACCGATAGCACTTCGATTGTTTTAGCGCCGCGGTTCTCACCCACTGGCGACCGGGTGCTCTACACCAGTTATGAGACTGGATTTCCGCATATATACGTGCTCGACGTAGGGTCGGTAAAACGCAAAGTACTGCAAAACAGCGCTGGCACCATGAGCTTTGCACCACGCTTTGCCCCAAATGGAAAATCTGTTGTCTATTCGCTTGAACAGGGCGGAAACACAGATATCTATCTNATGAATTTAAGCTCTGGNAAAAGCCGCCGTTTGACCAATGCCGCCTCGATTGAAACCGCGCCTAGCTTTTCGCCCGATGGATCACAAATTGTCTTTGAAAGCGATCGCTCTGGCTCGCAGCAGCTGTATGTGATGTCTGCAAGCGGCGGCTCGCCAAAGCGTATTAGTTTTGGTGATGGGCGCTATGGCACGCCTGTTTGGTCACCCCGCGGTGATCTGATTGCCTATACCAAACAAAACAAAGGCCGCTTTCATATTGGTGTGATGCGCGTAGATGGTTCAAAAGAGCGTCTGCTCACGGCATCTTTTCTGGATGAAGGGCCAACCTGGTCTCCGAATGGGCGGGTGATTATGTTTACCCGTGAAACCCAAGGCGCAAGTGGCGCCGCATCGCTCTATTCGGTGGATATCTCGGGGCGCAATCTAAAACCGGTGAAAACCCCCGATGGGGCCTCGGATCCGGCGTGGTCACCGCTTGGGCGTTAAACCGCCAATAGCAAAAGCGCTCTGGCGTTCCCATGAGATACAAGATGTGTTAATACAATGGAAAATATGAGGACATAAGACAATGAGATGGCTAATCCAAGTCGGCGCAGTTTTGTGTTTGACAGTGCTAATTGGGTGTTCTGAAACAAGTGCCCCGGGATCAGGTGTCAATGGCGGCAGTCGCGGATCAGTTGATGATCCGACCTCAGAAGCATTTTTTGAAACATCGGTTGGAGACCGGGTCTTTTTCGCTATCGATGAATCGGTCATCAATGCAGAAGCCCGCACTGCGCTTGATGGGCAGGCCACATGGTTGAATGGTAATACTGAATTTACNGTGATTATCGAAGGTCATGCAGATGAACAGGGAACCCGCGAATATAACCTTGCTCTTGGAGCCAGGCGCGCCAACGCGGTACGAGAATACCTCATTGCTGCAGGGGTTAGCGGAGATCGAATACAAACCCTCAGCTATGGCAAAGAGCGCCCAGTTGAACTTTGCAGTCTTGAGCGCTGCTATGCACAAAACCGCCGTGGTGTGACTGTTTTGAACAACGTTGGGTTTTAGCAGGTCATGATAGGAAGAGGTCTTTGCTTATTACTGGTCTTTCTTGCCCTTCCGTTTGCCATGCAGGCGCAGGAGCGTGAGCAAACGTTAGCCGATATCCGTCAGGATCTCTCGGTTCTTTATTATGAACTGCGGCGGCTGAACAGGGAACTTTCAACCACCCAAGCGCCCTCAGGCATCGGGTCTGGGGCAAATGTGAACGACCGTCTAGATGCGGTCGAAGCAGAGTTGCGGCGGTTAACAGGAGCCACTGAAAAGCTAGAGTTCCGGATCAATCAGGTGGTCAAAGACGGCACCAACCGGGTTGGTGATTTAGAGTTTCGTTTGGTTGAGTTGGAAGGCGGGGATATTTCAACGCTGGGCGAGACCTCGACACTGGGCGGCGAAGTGGCGCAATTTCCCATTGATGATGAGCCCCAAGCCGAAACCGAGCTTGCAGTTGGAGAAGAGGCAGATTTTGCCATGGCGCAGGCGGCCTTGGATGAAGAACGCTATGAGGAAGCCGCTGAACTTTTTGCGCGCTTTACCCAAACCTATCCGAGTAGCCCGCTGACCGCAGAGGCGCATCTGTCGCGCGGCAAGGCATTGGATGGAAATTTTGACTATAAAGCCAGTGCCCGGGCCTATTTGGAAAGTTTCAGCAATTATCCAAACGCATCGGTTGCCCCAGAGGCGTTGATGCGGCTTGGCAAGGCGCTGGTGAGCTTGGGACAGGTTGATGCGGGCTGTCAGACTTTGTCGCAGGTGGAAATTCGCTTTCCCAACACGCAGTTTGCCATTGATGCCCAAGATGAAATGCTTGCTTTGCAGTGTCTGTAAACGACCCACTTTCTTTAGCCGCGGCCTTTGCAGATGCGGTTCAGAAAAATACACCTGCTGCACTTGGTAAGCCCTTAAGCCATTTAACGCTGGCCGTGTCGGGCGGCGGGGACAGTATGGCACTAATGCATCTTGCTGCTCAATGGGCCGAGGTGCACGCCGTCCAGTGCCATGTGGTCACGATTGACCATGGGCTGCGATCCGGCAGCGCATCAGAGGCGCAATTTGTAGCGCAGGCAGCAGCTGAGCTTGGGCTCACACATAAAACACTGTGTTGGGCAGACTGGGACGGGCAAGGCAATCTTCAAGATCAAGCGCGTCAGGCGCGCTACCGGTTACTTGATGACTCGCGCGGCGATAGCCAATTGGTTTTGATGGGCCATACCCTAGACGATCAGGCCGAGACGTTTTTGATGCGTCTGAAACGTGGCTCAGGCGTTGATGGCTTGGCCGGCATTCCAGCCTGCCGTTTTGTTGGCTCTGCGGCTGGGGATGACGGCTATTGGGTGCTGCGCCCTTTGCTGGGTATTTCGCGTCAAGCGCTGCGTGATTATTTAAATCAACAAAATGTGCATTGGGTGGAAGACCCTTCCAACCAAGACCCAAGCTATGAACGTATTCAAATGCGCCAGCTTCTGAACCAGATCAGCGGGGCAGGGCTTGGCCCATCGGTGCTTGCAGAAACGGCTGCCCGAATGGGGCAGGCCAAAGAGGCGTTGGATCGACAGCTTAGCAGGCTGGTGCGCGATTTGGTGCAAGAGTATCACGGTGATTTAACTATTGATCTGCAGGCGCTTCTAAAGGAACCGACAGAGATTTCAGATCGTCTGCTTGCGGCGGCGCTTTGTTGGGTGTCTTCAAACCCTTACCGTCCGCGTTATGCGGCGCTGCGACGCTGCTCCGAGGCCGTGGCAGGGGGCGCTGCGCAGTCGTTACATGGCTGCTTGCTATACCTATGGAAAGGGCGTCTGCGCATCACGCGTGAATATCATGCCGTGGCGGATATGAGCGTTGTAGCCGCCCCAAAAGCACTATGGGATGGCCGTTGGCGTTTGAACCTTTTGCCGCCCGTGCATGGTACTGCCGCCGGCTGGGTGATTAAGCCTTTGGGCGAGGCGGGCGCGCAGGCAGTGCGCCCACTTTTGCCCAAGGACATTCCTTTTCGCTCGCTCTTGGCCTGCCCAGCTCTTTTTGACCAAGATGGGGTGCTGCAAACTGTTCCCGGATTAAGCAAAAATCCGCCCTTTAATGTGCAATTTAGCCTGCGGCCTTTTGATCAATCTTTGAATGCCCATTGAACCTTTAAATTTGATGGCTATTTAACTCATAACACCCCTGTGCTATGCACATTTACTGAATTAAGTTTGGAGAGTCTCTTGGGCAATAATCGCAACGTCGCCTTTTGGATCGTATTGTTTTTGTTAATTGTCGTGCTGTTTAATGTCTTCAGCTCAGGCGCTGGTACGATGCAGACCCGCGAAATTAGCTATTCTGACTTTGTAAAATCGGTCCGCGGGGGAACGGTTTCCTCAGCAACACTTGATGGTGAACAGGTGCGCATTGTCACCACGGATAATAGTGAATTCGTTACCATTCGCCCCAATGATGCCAATGTCACCGAGCTGTTGATCGAAAACAACGTGGCCATTCGGGCTGAACAGCAAGAGCAGTCGGGTATTCAATCATTTTTGATGACAATATTCCCGTTCCTGTTGCTGATCGGAGTATGGATCTTCTTTATGAACCGGATGCAAGGCGGCGGGCGCGGCGGGGCCATGGGCTTTGGCAAATCGCGTGCGAAATTGCTGACCGAAAAGCAGGGCCGTGTCACCTTTGATGATGTGGCCGGCATTGACGAAGCCAAAGAAGAGCTTGAAGAGATTGTCGAATTTCTGCGCAACCCGCAAAAATTTAGCCGCCTTGGCGGTCAGATTCCCAAGGGCGCGCTTTTGGTGGGCCCTCCGGGTACGGGTAAAACCCTTTTGGCGCGCGCCATTGCTGGCGAAGCCGGGGTACCGTTCTTTACCATTTCCGGCTCTGATTTTGTGGAAATGTTTGTTGGTGTGGGCGCCAGCCGTGTACGCGACATGTTTGAGCAGGCCAAGAAAAACGCACCCTGCATTGTGTTTATAGACGAAATTGATGCGGTCGGGCGTAACCGAGGCGCCGGCTATGGCGGCGGTAATGATGAGCGCGAGCAAACGCTGAACCAGTTGTTGGTCGAAATGGATGGCTTTGAAACCAATGAGGGTGTGATTATCCTTGCTGCGACCAACCGCCGTGATGTGCTTGACCCTGCATTGCTACGTCCGGGCAGATTTGACCGTCAGGTCACCGTGCCCAATCCGGACATCAAAGGGCGTGAAAAAATTCTTAAAGTTCATGCCCGTAAAACCCCGCTTGGACCAGACGTGGATT
This sequence comes from Marinovum sp., assembly GCA_002726375.1. Taxonomy (GTDB): domain Bacteria; phylum Pseudomonadota; class Alphaproteobacteria; order Rhodobacterales; family Rhodobacteraceae; genus CABZJG01. The sequence continues at coordinate 22,250 of PBSX01000024.1, read as the reverse complement.
TGCGTCTGATTGCGCGTGGATCACCGGGAATGTCCGGTGCCGATCTGGCCAATCTAGTGAATGAAGCGGCTTTGATGGCGGCGCGCATCGGGCGCTCTGTGGTCAATATGATTGATTTTGAAAACGCCAAAGACAAAGTCATGATGGGCGCTGAGCGGCGCAGTATGGTGCTGACCTCGGACCAGAAGGAAAAAACCGCCTATCACGAAGCGGGTCATGCGGTTGTTGGGATGAACCTTCCCCAGTGTGATCCTGTCTACAAGGCGACAATTATCCCGCGCGGCGGTGCGTTGGGGATGGTTGTATCGCTACCTGAAATTGACCGGCTCAACTGGCATAAATCAGAATGCGAAGAAAAAATGGCGATGACTATGGCGGGCAAAGCCGCCGAGATCATCAAATATGGACCTGAAAATGTCTCGAACGGTCCGGCGGGCGATATCCAGCAGGCGTCGGGTCTGGCGCGCGCCATGGTGCTGCGCTGGGGGATGTCGGATAAAGTTGGCGATATTGATTATTCCGAAGCCCATGAAGGTTATTCGGGCAATACAGCCGGGCTGTCTGTATCGGCCAATACCAAGGAATTGATCGAAGATGAGGTCAAGCGGTTGATCGGTGATGCCTATGATTGCGCCTATGCCATTTTGACAGAAAAGCACGAAGAATGGGAGCGGCTGGCGCAGGGCCTACTGGAATATGAAACCCTGACCGGAGATCAGATTAAACGCGTGATGCGCGGTGATCCGCCAGAAGCGGAAGACGGCGAAGACGATAGCGATGATGCGGGCAATGCACCTTCGGTGACGATGATCCCGAAAACCAAGCCCAAATCCAAACCTAGCGATGATACCGGAGATATGGCCCCCGAGCCTACCTAAAAGCCTGCTGGCTTAACCGCCATTGCGATAAAAACTANAAGCGCCTGCCAAAGCATGACCTGCTGGCAGGCGTTTTGGTTTTCTGTGGCAAATATGCTAGAATTGGCAAACATTTAAAGCCCCAAATCCTTTAGGCGCTGCACAGCGGATAGAATTTTAGAAAGCCAAGAAAGAGTAAAGACATGTCCCAACCATTGGTTCTTTATAGCTATCGCTATAGTGTCTATTGCTGGATTGCACGGTTAACTCTTGCAGAAAAGCGGCTTTCTTACGCGGTTTTGGAAATCAATCCATTTACCGAAGATCAGGTTCACACCCGTTTTGAACGCACGCCGTTCGGGTTGGTGCCCGTTTTAAAGCAAGGCGCGTTTACGCTTTATNAAAGTGCTGCGATTTGCCGTTATATTGATCTAAGCTTTCCAGACCCTGCCTTGGTTCCAAAAGAGCCAATGGCAGCGGCACAGATGGCGCAGGCGATTAATATTATCGACAATTATGGCTACCGGCCTATGATCCGGCAGGTTTTTGCACATCAGGTTTTTCGCCCCATTGAGGGACTTGAGGCCAGCAACGATGAAATTGCCAGTGGCATCGCGGCCTCGGCGCCTGTCTTAAAGGCCTTGGAGCCACTGTGCGGCCATGGCTTTGCGCGCCTGGGTGGGCAAAAAACACTTGCAGATTGCCATCTTGCACCGATGTTTGGCTATTTTTCCCAAGCTGAAGAGGGCGCAAAGATGCTGGCAAGCTATCCAAAGCTGGCGCAGTGGTGCGCACAGCTTAAAGACTGGTCAAGTTATCGGGATACCGAACCAAAGTTTGTGGCGGCAGGGGCCTAAGTCTCTTAGGCGTGAATTGCCCCATCACCGCAGTCCAGCGCCGCTTCACGCACGGCCTCGGAATAGGTGGGATGTGCATGGCAGGTCATGGCCAGATCTTCGGCAGAGGCGCCAAACTCCATTGCCACACAGACCTCATGGATTAAATCGCCCGCTGCTGGTCCGATGATATGCGCGCCAAGGATCCGGTCGCTGTCTTTATCGGCCAGAATTTTCACAAAACCGTCGGCGGCAAAGTTTGCCTTGGCGCGGCCATTTCCCATGAACATGAACTTACCCACTTTATAGGCGCGGCCTTCTTCTTTTANCGCCTCTTCGGTTTGGCCGACCGAGGCGACCTCGGGGTGGGTATAAATCACGCCCGGGATCACATCGTAATTCACATGGCCATGGCGTCCGGCAATAACCTCGGCCGCTGCAATGCCTTCATCCTCGGCCTTATGCGCCAGCATTGGCCCGTCGATCGCATCACCGATGGCATAAATGCCGCTGACCGAAGTGCGCCATTGCGCATCGGTTTTAATCTGGCCGCGCTCGCTGATCTCGATGCCTAGATCAGCCAGTCCTAAACCATCTGTAAAGGGCTTACGCCCCGTGGCCACCAGAACCACATCTACATCTATCTGCTGAGCGCTGCCGTCTTTGCGCCGCTGATAGTTGACCTTGGCTTTGGTTTTTAGCCGCTCGACGGATTGCACNGCTGCGCCCATGACGAATTTCAAACCCTGTTTTTTCAAGGTCCTTTGAAAGGTTTTTTGCACCTCGGCGTCCATCCCCGGCGTGATCGCATCAAGGTATTCGATCACTGTGACCTCTGCGCCCAGGCGGGCATAGACTGAGCCCAGCTCAAGCCCGATAACGCCAGCGCCGATGACTGCAAGCTTTTTGGGTATTTTTGGCAGCGTTAATGCGCCTGTTGAACTGACAACGATCTCTTCGTCAATCTCGACACCGGGCAGGATTGAGGGGGTCGAGCCAGAGGCGATGATGATGTTTTTAGCGTCATGGATATCACCGCCAACATCAACCTGACCGGCTTTGGGAATGCGCGCCCAACCTTTGAGCCAGTCGATCTTGTTCTTTTTAAACAGAAACTCGATGCCTTTGGTGTTGCCCTCGATGGTTTCGGCTTTATAGGCCTGCATTTGGGTCCAATCTACCGAGGGGCTTTTGCCTTTAAGTCCCATTTTGGTGAAATTATGCGTCGCCTCATGCAGCATATGGCTGGCATGCAGCAGGGCTTTTGACGGGATGCAGCCGACATTCAGGCAAGTCCCACCAAGGGTTTCACGCCCTTCGACACAGGCGGTTTTAAGCCCCAGCTGGGCGCAGCGAATGGCCGCCACATAGCCGCCTGGGCCGCTACCGATCACAATCACATCATAGCTGGCCATCAGATATTTCCTTTCAATCCTATCCGGCTTGGAGCTGCGGGGTTTTCATATGCCGCGCCGTTTTTTGAGTATTTGAACAAAGAAAAAGCTCNTTGTTTTGGGGTTAAAATTACAGATCCATCAACAGGCGGCGGGGGTCTTCGAGGGCCTCTTTGACCCGCACCAAAAAGGTCACAGCGCCTTTGCCATCCACAATTCTGTGGTCGTAGCTNAGCGCNAGATACATCATTGGNCGGATTACCACTTCGCCGTTGATCGCCATCGGGCGGTCCTGAATTTTATGCATGCCCAAAATACCCGATTGCGGCGGGTTCAGGATNGGCGAAGACATTAGCGATCCGTAAACGCCGCCGTTCGAGATGGTGAAAGTTCCGCCCTGCATTTCGGCCATGGAAAGTTTGCCATCGCGGGCGCGGGCGCCTTTTTCTGCAATCGCCTGTTCAATTTCGGCAAACGACATTGCATCGGCATTGCGGATCACGGGCACCACGAGGCCTGTTGGCGTGCCTGCGGCGATGCCCATATGGACAAAGTTTTTATAGACGATATCCGTGCCATCGATTTCGGCGTTGACGTCAGGCACTTCGTTTAGGGCGTGGCAACAGGCTTTGGTGAAAAACGACATGAAGCCCAGCTTGACACAGTGTTTTTTCAAAAACTGATCTTTGTAGGTGTTGCGCAGTTCCATCACTGCGCCCATGTCCACCTCATTATAGGTGGTGAGCATGGCAGCAGTGTTTTGACTGTCTTTGAGGCGGCGGGCGATGGTTTGCCGCAAGCGGGTCATTTTTACGCGCTCTTCGCGGGCTGCATCATCTGCGGCCACGGGTGCACGCGGCGCTGCTGGCGCGGCGTCCGCCGCAGCTGGCGCGGCCGTTGCGGCAACGGCCTGAGCCACGTCGCTTTTCATCACCCGGCCGTTGCGGCCCGTACCAGTCACCGCATCACGGCCAATACCGGCCTCGGCCATGGCTTTTTTGGCTGCGGGCGCATCTTCTATATCTGCAGCGCCTGCGGCTTTGGCCTTTGGGTCACTACCGGTGGCAGCCGGCGCTGCGGCAGCGGCAGTGCCGCTGGCAGCAAGAACGGCAAGTTTTGCATTGGCGGCCACAGTGCTGCCTTCGGCGGCCAGAATTTCGCTCAGAACGCCCGCAGAAGGGGCGGGCACTTCAACGCTGACCTTATCGGTTTCCAACTCGCAAAGCATTTCATCTTGGGCAACAGCATCGCCAACGGCCTTGAACCATGTGGTGACGGTTGCCTCAGTGACGCTTTCGCCCAAGGTCGGCACCAGAACATCGAGGCTGCCGGTTGAGGCTGCTGGTTGGTCATTTGCGGGGGCTTCGGCGATCGGTGCGGCCGGTTGTGCAGCGGTCGGTGCGGCGCTTGCGCCATCGCTGATCACAGCAAGCAAGGCATCGACCCCCACGGTGCTGCCTTCGGCAGCGATAATTTCGGCCAGTGTGCCCGCCACCGAGCTGGGAACTTCGACCGTGACTTTATCGGTTTCAAGCTCGCAGAGCATTTCATCCACGGCGACGTTATCGCCCGGGGCTTTGAACCAGGTGGCGACTGTGGCTTCAGTTACGGATTCGCCAAGGGTTGGAACACGAATTTCGGTTGTCATCAGCTTATTTTCCTTTAAGGCTCAGCGCGTCATTGATCAGCGCTTCTTGTTGGGCTTTGTGCTGGGCGGCTAGGCCGGTGGCAGTTGAAGCGCTGGCGGCGCGTCCCACATAGACCGGTCGGCTGTGTTTGGCCTTCATCCGGCTCAGGACCCATTCCAAATTTGGCTCCATAAAGGTCCAGGCCCCCTGATTTTTGGGCTCTTCCTGACACCAGATCATTTCAGCCTGCGAAAAGCGTTCCAGCTCTTTGAGGGCCGAGATCGCCGGGAAGGGGTAGTATTGTTCAAAGCGCATCAGATAAATATCGTCGATGCCGCGTGCATCGCGCTCTTCAAGCAGGTCATAATAAACTTTGCCAGCACACATAACCACGCGTTTGATTTTTTTGTCATCCACCAACTTGGTTGTTGAGCTGCCTTTTTGAGCATCATCCCAAAGCACACGGTGAAACGAGGACCCGTTGGTAAAATCATCGACCGTTGACACTGCCCTTTTATGCCGCAAAAGCGATTTAGGGGTCATCAGAATAAGCGGTTTTCGAAAATTGCGGTGCATTTGTCGCCGCAGGATATGAAAATAATTCGCCGGGGTGGTGCAATTGGCCACGATCCAGTTGTCTTGCCCGCACATTTGTAGAAAACGCTCAAGCCGGGCAGAGCTGTGCTCAGGCCCCTGGCCTTCGTAGCCGTGCGGCAAAAGCACAACCAAACCCGACATGCGCAGCCATTTGCTTTCGCCGGAACTGATGAACTGATCAAACATGATTTGCGCCCCATTGGCAAAATCACCAAATTGAGCTTCCCAAAGGGTAAGCGCATTGGGTTCGGCAAGCGAATAGCCATATTCAAAGCCTAACACCGCGTATTCGGACAGCATGGAGTCGATCACCTCATACTGTTCTTGCCCCTCGCGGATTGTGTTTAGGGGGTAATAGCGTTCTTCGGTGTCCTGATTGATCAGACCCGAATGGCGTTGGCTAAAAGTGCCACGAGTACTGTCCTGACCGGACAGCCGCACCGGATAGCCTTCGGTGAGCAACGAGCCAAAGGCCAGCGCTTCGCCAGTGGCCCAGTCAAAACCAGCCCCTTCGGCAAACATTTTCTGCCGCGCCCCGAGCAGCCGCGCGATGGTTTTATGCAGGGGAAACCCATCTGTAACCTGGGTTAGCGCAGTGCCAATTTCAGCCATAAGGTCGGTTGAGATTGAGGTTTTGCCGCGCTGATAATCTTCGCCGCGTTTATCAAGATGCGACCACCGTCCATCAAGCCAGTCAGCTTTGTTGGGTTTGTAATCTTTACCAGCCTCAAATTCATCGTTCATGCGTGCCTGAAACGTGGCTTTCATATCTTCAATTTCGCCTTCGGGGATCAGCCCGTCTTTGACCAGCCGTTCGGTATAAAGCGAAAGCGTGGTTTTTTGGCGTTTGATTTTGTTGTACATAATCGGGTTGGTAAACATCGGCTCATCGCCCTCGTTATGTCCAAACCGGCGGTAGCAGAATATATCGATGACCACATCTTTGTGGAATTTCTGGCGAAACTCGGTGGCGACTTTGGCCGCATGCACAACCGCTTCGGGGTCGTCGCCGTTGACATGGAAAATCGGCGCTTCCACCATCAAAGCGATATCGGTGGGATAGGGCGAAGAGCGGCTAAAATGCGGCGCCGTAGTAAACCCAATCTGATTGTTGACAACCACATGCATGGTGCCGCCAGTGCGGTGGCCAAGCAACCCAGAAAGCCCAAAACATTCGGCCACAACGCCTTGTCCGGCAAAGGCGGCATCGCCATGCAGCAGCAGGGGCATCACTTTGGTGCGGTCATCATCGCCAAGTTGTTGCTGTTTGGCGCGCACTTTGCCAATCACCACTGGATTCACTGCTTCTAGGTGGCTTGGGTTAGCGGTCAGTGACAGATGCACAGTATTATTGTCAAAGGCGCGATCGGATGAGGCGCCAAGGTGGTATTTCACATCGCCCGATCCGTCGACATCTTCGGGTTTGAACGAGCCGCCTTGGAATTCGTTAAAGATGGCGCGGTAAGGTTTCTGCATCACATTGGCAAGCACTGATAAACGGCCGCGATGCGGCATGCCGATGATAATCTCTCTGACCCCGAGCGCACCGCCGCGCTTGATGATCTGTTCCAGTGCCGGAATAAGGCTTTCGCCGCCATCAAGGCCAAAGCGTTTGGTGCCCATGTATTTGACATGAAGGAATTTTTCAAAACCTTCGGCCTCGACCATCTTATTTAAGATGGCTTTTCGGCCTTCACGGGTAAAGGTGATTTCCTTGTCAAAGCCTTCGATGCGCTCTTTCAGCCATGCTGATTGTTCTGGGTCGGATATATGCATGTATTGCAGGGCAAAAGTGCCGCAATAGGTGCGTTTGACGATGTCTATGATCTGCCGCATCGAAGCGATTTGCAGCCCCAGTACATTGTCGATAAAAATCGGCCGGTCCATGTCGGCATCGGCAAAGCCGTAGGTTTGTGGATCAAGCTCGGGGTGTTTGGTTTTTTCACGCATCCCCAGCGGATCAAGATCGGCGGCCAGATGGCCACGGATACGGTAGGCACGAATGATCATCAAGGCACGAATACTGTCCAGAACTGCCCGCTTGATAGCATCATCACTAACTTCTGCGCCCGTTTCGGCCGCTTTGTCCGCAATCTTTTTCCCAGCCGCCTGTGCCTCGGCGGGAGCGGGCCACATTCCGTCAAGTGCGGCGGTTAATTCATCATCAGGCTGGGGTGGCCAATCGCTGCGTGCCCATGAAGGGCCTTGGGCCTCTTTTTTGACATCCAGTTCTGCATCGCCAAGGGACGCAAAAAACTCAGCCCAAGCTGCATCTACTGCCGCAGGATCATTGGCATATTGCGCATAAAGCTGCTCAAGATATTCAGCGTTATGGCCCTGCATAAAGCTAGAGGCGTGAAACTGCGCATTTGGGGATTGATCGGTCATTGGAACGCTCCAACCTGAGTTTCGTATGGGATTGAGTGGGTTAAAAATAGCTTCTGATTTAACGCCAAAAGGGAACGGCTGGGGGCCATAGCAGTTGCAGCCAACACTCGCATCAAAGGGCCGGTGCTTGTCCGGCCCAGTGCTATGGCAGTCCCCCGCATTTACCCGATTGCCTCTAATACGGCCTCACCCAAAGTGGCCGGGCTATCTGCCACCACAATGCCGGCGCTGCGCATGGCTTCGATTTTATCATCGGCGCCGCCTTTGCCGCCCGCAACGATAGCGCCAGCATGGCCCATGCGCCGGCCCGGAGGCGCGGTGCGGCCTGCAATAAAGCCTGCGACGGGTTTGCTGCGGCCCTTTTTGGCTTCATCCCTGATAAATTGCGCAGCTTCCTCTTCGGCGCTGCCGCCAATTTCACCGATCATGATGATCGACTGGGTTTCATCATCGGCCAAGAACCACTCTAGCACATCAATATGTTCGGTGCCCTTGATCGGATCGCCGCCAATGCCGACACAGGTGGACTGGCCAAGCCCCACATCAGAGGTCTGTTTCACCGCCTCATAGGTGAGCGTGCCGGAGCGGGACACAACCCCGACCGAGCCGCGCTGGTGAATATGGCCGGGCATAATGCCGATTTTACAGGCATCTGGCGTGATCACCCCGGGGCAGTTTGGCCCGATCAGGATCGAGCTGCTGTTTTCCAGCGCCCTTTTTACTTTCATCATATCCAGCACCGGAATGCCTTCGGTGATGGCCACAATCAGCTCCATTTCGGCATCAATGGCCTCAAGGATACCATCGGCAGCAAAGGGTGGCGGCACATAGATCACCGTGGCATTGGCGCCGGTGACGTGCTTTGCTTCATGCACCGAGTTGAACACTGGCAGGTCAAGATGGCTTTGCCCGCCTTTGCCGGGGGTCACCCCGCCCACCATTTTGGTGCCATAGGCAATCGCTTGCTCTGAATGGAACGTGCCCTGCGAACCGGTAAACCCCTGACAGATCACTTTGGTATTTGCATCAATTAAAACTGCCATGGTTTCACCCCTTTACCGCTCTGACGATTTTCTCTGCGCCGTCTTTGAGATTATCGGCGGCGATCACATCAAGCCCAGAGGTGTTGATGATGTCTTTTCCCTTTTCCACATTGGTGCCTTCGAGCCGGACCACAAGAGGCACTTGCAGGCCGACTTCTTTGACCGCCGCTACCACGCCCTCGGCAATCACATCGCAGCGCATGATGCCGCCAAAGATATTGACCAATATGCCCTTCACATTGGGATCAGAGGTTATGATTTTAAACGCTTCGGTGACCTTTTCTTTGGTGGCGCCGCCGCCTACATCCAGAAAATTAGCCGGTTCGGCGCCATAAAGCTTGATGATATCCATGGTCGCCATGGCAAGGCCTGCGCCATTCACCATACAGCCAATCTCACCATCCAGAGCGATGTAATTGAGGTCGTATTTAGAAGCCTCAAGTTCTTTGGGGTCTTCTTCGGTGGTATCGCGCAACTCGCCGATATCCGCATGCCGGTAGACTGCGTTGCTGTCAAAACCCATTTTAGCGTCAAGGCATTTTAGATCGCCGCCATCGGTCACAATCAAAGGATTGATTTCAAGCATTTCCATGTCTTTATCGGTGAACATCTTATAAAGCGTGCCCATTAGGCCAACGCATTGTTTGACCTGTTTGCCGCTAAGCCCCAACATGAAAGCGATGCGGCGGCCATGATAGGCCTGATAACCGGTTGCCGGATCAACTGCGAACGATAGGATTTTTTCCGGTGTTTCGGCGGCCACCTCTTCGATGTCCATACCGCCCTCGGTCGAGCAGACGAAAGAAATCCGGCTGGTTTGCCGGTCGACGAGCAATGCTAGATAAAGCTCGCTTTCAATGCCCGCGCCATCTTCGATATAAATCCGGTTGACCTGTTTTCCCGATGGGCCCGTCTGATGGGTGACCAATGTCCGCCCAAGCATCTTTTTGGCTTCTTCGGCGGCCTCGGTGGCAGATTTGGCTAGCCTTACACCGCCTTTTTCTCCAGCATCGGCTTCTTTAAACGTGCCTTTGCCGCGTCCACCGGCATGGATTTGCGCTTTGATCACCCAAAGTGGCCCGTCCATTTCACCAGCAGCGGTTTTGGCATCCTCTGCCTTTAATACAACGCGGCCGTCAGAAACCGGCGCCCCGTAAGAGCGCAGTAACGCTTTTGCCTGATACTCATGGATGTTCATTAAGTCTGCCCCATCTTATTATGTTGGACAGGTTTATGCGCTTCTGAGTTGGAAATATAAGTTAAATTTGCCAGAAAGGCGACAATATGATTGATTTTATGAGTTTTGTGATCACACCTATAAAACTGTGATCACAAAAAATATTAACAAGGTTATAACCGCTCCTGCTGGGCTGCAAACCCACCTCGGAGTTGTTACGTTTTAGCCTAAACTGGCATCAATGCCTTTACAGGCGTTCACCAAACCTTTGACAGCCTCAACCGATTTATCGAACATCGCCTGTTCATCTTTGGTCAATTTGATATCGACAATTTTCTCGATCCCGCCAGCCCCGATAATGGTTGGAACGCCAACATACATATCTTTCAGGCCAAATTCGCCTTTGCAGCGCGCCGCGCAGGGCAGCAGGCGCTTTTGATCTTTTAGGTATGCTTCTGCCATTTCGATCGCCGAGGTTGCAGGGGCATAGTAAGCCGATCCTGTTTTCAACAGCCCAACGATTTCTGCGCCGCCGTCCCGGGTGCGCTGGATAATCGCATCAAGTTTTTCCTGCGTGGTCCACCCCATATCCACCAGATCGGGCAGCGGAATGCCGGCTACGGTAGAATAACGCGCCAGCGGCACCATAGTGTCGCCATGCCCGCCCAAAACAAAGGCGGTGACATCTTTCATAGACACTTCAAACTCAAGGCTGAGGAAATGCCGGAAGCGTGCACTATCGAGCACGCCAGCCATGCCGCAGACTTTATGGTGGGGCAGTCCGGAAAATTCGCGCAGCGCCCAGACCATGGCGTCCAGCGGGTTGGTGATGCAAATCACGAAAGCATCGGGGGCGTGATCGCGGATACCTTCGCCAACGGATTTCATCACTTTGAGGTTAATGCCGAGCAGATCGTCGCGGCTCATCCCCGGCTTACGCGCAACCCCTGCGGTGACGATGCAAACATCTGCTCCGGCAATATCGGCATAGGATTGCGTGCCTTTGAGGTTGGCATCAAAACCTTCGGATGGACCAGATTCCGCAATATCGAGTGATTTGCCCTCAGGGATGCCCTCGGCAATATCGAACAAGACCACGTCGCCCAGTTCCTTGATTGCTGCAAGATGGGCGAGGGTGCCGCCTATCTGTCCTGCGCCGATCAGCGCAATTTTTGCTCTGGCCATGAAATTTCTCTCCGCTCCGTTAATAAACTGCGCCATGGCCTAGTCTTTTCCGGCGCATTAGGCAAGAGTGCTGCAATGCGGCGAAACGGATGCTTTGCCTAAAGCATTGCAAAGATCATGCTTAAAATCTAACACAATAAATGAAATTGACAGGTTGGATCGACCCATTGCCCGATATGGTTTTTTTTATTATTGCCGCAGCGGCGGTTGTTTTTGCGGGAATTTCCAAAGGGGGATTCGGCTCTGGTGCCGCCTTTGCGGGGGCAGCGATTCTTGCGACTGTTATTGATCCGGGCGAAGCGATAGGCATCATGCTGCCATTGCTCATGTTGATGGATATCACCAGTTTACGCCCGTACTGGCGCCAATGGATGCCGCGCGAATCGCTCTATCTTGTTCTCGGTGGATTGCCGGGCGTAGCGCTTGGCGCTTGGTTCTATAGCTTGGCCAATGCGGATGCGCTGCGCCTATTGATTGGGGTGATCAGCGTGCTTTTTGTTATCTGGCAGATGGCAAACAGTCGCGGGTTGATCAAAGCGGGTTTGAAAAAACTCCCTGCATGGGCCGGGCTTTTGTCCGGTGTGGCCGCTGGCTTTACCAGTTTTGTCAGCCATGCCGGGGGGCCGCCAGCTGCGGTTTATTTACTGTCACTGAGGCCCTCTAAAACTGAATATCAGGCGACGACAGTGATTGTTTTCTGGGCCATAAATATCGCCAAAGCAATTCCCTATACATTTCTGGGGCTTTTCACGCTGGAAAGCCTAAAGCTTGACCTGATGCTGGCGCCTTTTGCGGTCTTAGGTGTCTGGATCGGCGTAAAAGGCCATCGGCTTATCCCCGAGAAATTGTTTTTTGGCCTGACCTATCTGCTTTTGATGGCCACTGGACTCCGGCTAATCTGGGTGGCTTTGATCTAATTTTCTGCAACGCAGCAAAAACAGGGTTCAAATGCCAGTCTGCAAACGGCCTGCCTTTTGCAAAATATACAGTTTGAAGTGGGCCACTGTGATATACGGGCCGCAAATATCCATCGGGTAAGGGCCAAGGGTCGCGCGTGAAAGAGGCTATCGCCTTAGCTGTCCGTTTCAAACTCTCGTTTTATAATTTTGGTGAAGGCTTCAACCAACTACTTAGGTAAGAATACAAAGTCATATTTAGCTAGTTGCACATGTTCTTTATAGTTGTTTGCTTCTAGTATGGCCCGTGTTGCATTTATATTTTCCTCTCCGTGCGCAAGCTCTACCCAAATTGGGGGGCGGTCTTTTGAAAGCACCCGCTCTGCGCCGTCAAGCACCGATGCCTCAAAGCCCTCGACATCCAGCTTTAGAAACCCAACTGCGCCATAGGGGGCAGTCAAGGCATCCAAGGTCATCATTTCAAACTGGCCTTCATCACTGGCTTTCAACATTGTGGCCCCGTGATTCCTAGCATTAAAATGTTCGACCTCTCCGCGGCCCGAATTTTTGCCTAGCATGACGTTAAAGGCATTATCGGTGAGCAATTCGTTAAGTTCAAGATTGCGTTGAAGCGTGCTATAAACATGGGGTTGTGGCTCACAGGATACAACTGTCTGTGCGCCAAGGACGCGTCCAAAATACACCGAGTGGTTACCGATGTTTGCCCCGATATCACAGACCACTGTATCGCGACCAATCAAGCCCATTTTAGCGATCTGCGAGAGCAATGCAGCCTCGAAGAAGCAACTTGTCTGAAGGATGACTTTTTGAATGTAATCGTCCTGCGCATCTGGCAGCGATAAGTGGATGGTCTGACCATTGAAGTTAAAGCGAAACACGTTTTTTTCTAAAAGAGTAGCGACCCGCTGCCTGTACAGGATCTCTCTCAAAAGGCGTATTACTTCATCCATTTGTTTTGAAATATCGGTATCCATCGATTTCCTCGAAAAAAAATTATAGGAAAAGTCTTGTTTGAATTTGGTAAGTGAGCCAATCAAATAACAGCTTTTGAAATTAGTATCCACACAGATTTCTAGTACTATTTTCCGCATCGCAGCAAGAATGCCCTTGAATTTTTCATAAAAAAATGTGCCATAAAGCGAAATAATATTTCGAAAGGCGCTAAATGTTCCAAGATATTTGTCCCTACCGATCGGTCCTTTACATACCTGCGTCAAAAGAGCGGGTACTTGAGAAAGCCAAATCACTGCCCGCTGATGCGTTGATCTTTGATCTTGAAGATGCCGTGACGCCGGATGCCAAAGACGCCGCCCGCGCGTTGCTTGCGCAGCAACTGCCTCAGGGTGGATATGGCAAGCGGTTAAAACTTTTGCGCGTGAATGGGTTGGACACTCCTTGGGGTGAAAATGATATTTCCGCGTTGCAGGCCGCTGGGGCTGATGCGATTTTGCTACCCAAAGTGAACAGTGCTGCGGATTTAGAGGCCGCCGCTGCGCTTCTCAAAAGTGATATTCCACTTTGGGCGATGATTGAAACCGCACGCGGGGTTCTCAATGCCGCAGAGATTGCCGATCATCCACGTTTGCAGGGCATGGTAGCTGGCACGAATGATCTGGCCAAAGAGCTGGGCTGCGCGCCGGATAATAATCGTGCGGCATTGCAGTTTGGCTTGCAGGCGATGGTGATGGCAGCGCGCGCAGCGGGCTGCGCGGTGATCGACGGTGTATATAATCGGTTTAAAGATCAAGAGGGGCTAACCGCCGAGTGCATGCAGGGCAAGGCGCTTGGTTTTGATGGCAAAACACTCATCCACCCCACACAAGTCGAGGTGGCAAATCAGGTCTTTGCACCCTCTGAGGCCGAACTTGATTTGGCACGCCGGCAGATCGCAGCCTTTGATGAAATTCAACGCGCGGGACAGGGTGTTGCAGTTGTGGATGGAAATATTGTTGAAAATCTGCATGCTGAAGGGGCAAAACAGCTATTGAAAAAGGCAAAGTCAATTGCCGAGCTAAACATGGAGTAGAATATGCTATTATTGATTTTAGGTATCGCGCTATGGATTGCGGCGCATGGGCTCAAACGCATTGCACCAGAGCGCCGCGAAGCGATGGGCGAAAAAGGCAAAGGCCCGGTTGCGATCGGCATTTTGGCGGGTTTAATACTGATCATCATCGGGTATCGCAGTGCAGATTTTATCGCGATTTGGACGCCGCCGGCCTTTTTAACCCATGTGAACAACCTGCTGATGGTTTTGGCGGTTGTGTTGTTTGCAATGTCTACAACCAAGGGCCGGATGAGCGGAAAAATGCGCCATCCTATGCTGACCGCAGTGAAAACATGGGCGGTGGCGCATTTGCTGGTCAACGGCGATTTGGCATCCATTATCTTGTTTGGCAGCATGTTTGCCTGGGCGCTGTGGACTGTGATTAAGATCAACCGCGCAGAAGAATGGACACCGCCCGATTTCACCGCCGCTGGCCGTGATTGGCAATTTCTAGTCACTTCGGTCGTTGCCTTTGGCGTGATTGTGTTGGTTCACTGGGGGTTGGGGGTTTGGCCTCTGGGTGCGCGTGGATGAGCACGCTTTACCGCTTACTTACCGAAGAGGACACATCCGCCTTCTGTCATAAGGTGTCGCTGGCATTGTCAAAAGGGTGGTCGCTTTATGGGGCGCCGACCTATGCGTTTGATGCAGCAAGCGGAAAAATGAGGTGCGGGCAGGCGGTGGTTAAAGATATCTCGGCCGCTTACCATCCCGATATGAAGCTAGGAGAGCAGTAAGTGGCGAAAACCAACCCTGGGCGATTTTTTGAAGATTATCACATCGGAGAGGTGATCGTGCACGCTGTACCGCGCACCGTTGGTGCAGGGGAGCGTGCGCTTTATCATGCGCTTTATCCGGCGCGCCATGCGCTCTATTCCTCGGATGAATTTGCCCGCGCCTGTGGCTTGTCTGCGGCGCCGCTAGATGATCTGGCGGCCTTCCATGTGGTGTTTGGCAAAACCGTTCCGGATATTTCACTCAACGCGGTGGCAAATTTGGGTTATGCCGAAGGCCGCTGGCTACAGCCCGTTTATGCCGGTGATACCTTGCGCTCTTCCTCGGAAGTGATCGGGCTTAAGCAAAACTCAAATGGCAAAACCGGCGTGGTCTATGTGCGTACCCGGGGGCAAAACCAGCGCGGCGAAGCTGTGCTTGAATATGTCCGCTGGGTGATGGTGCGCAAACGCGATCCCGGCGCGGCTGCGCCGGCGCCGGTGGTGCCTGATCTGGTGGCTTCTGTGGCCGCCAGCGATTTGGTGGTACCGCAGGGCTTGGATTTTTCCGGCTACGACTTTGTACAGGCCGGCGAAGCCCACCGCTGGCGGGACTATCAAATTGGCGAAAAAATTGACCATGTGGACGGTGTCACAGTTGAAGAGGCCGAACATATGATGGCCACGCGCCTGTGGCAGAATACCTCGAAAGTGCATTTTGACAGCACGTTCCGCGAGGATGGTCGGCGGCTTATTTACGGTGGCCATGTGATTTCAATGGCGCGGGCCCTGTCGTTTAACGGCTTGGCCAATGCGCAAATGATTGTTGCGCTGAACGCTGGCACCCATGCCAACCCATGCTATAGCGGAACAACCATCAAGGCGTGGTCCGAAGTGCTTGACCGGACGGAAACCAATGCGCCCGGCGTGGCTGCTCTGCGATTGCGGTTAGTGGCGGTACAAGGCAACTCTGCAGAATTTGTTTACAAAACTGCAGAAGGAAAATATCATTCAGACGTTCTTTTAGATCTTGATTACTGGGCGCTTGTACCCAGCTAAAGGGTGTTGTGTGATGCGTTTAAAAGTTTTGGTTTTGGCGCTTGTTTTGGGCAGTGGCCCGCTCTGCGCAAAAGAGCCTTCTGATGCCTTTGTAGCGTCAAATGTCGTGTCGATTTTATATCACGAGATTGGTCACGCGGTGATTGATTTAATGCGTTTGCCGATTTTTGGCCAAGAAGAAGACGCAGCAGATGTTTTATCTGCGCTGCTGATCGATGAAATTTATGAGGAGCAATCTGCACAAAACACGGTAAGGGACGCTGCGTTTGGCTTTTATGCGGAAGCCCAGAATGTGGATGAACCAGCCTATTGGGATGTGCACGGCCCCGACGAGCAGCGGTACTTTAATCTGATATGCTTATTTTATGGCGGCAATCCAGCCGAGCGCGAGGATTTGGCGGCTGAGCTAGGCCTGCCAGAAGATCGGGCTGAGACCTGTCAGGAAGAATATGAACTGGCGTATGAAAGTTGGACACTCGTGCTAGACGATCTGGCTGACCTTTCGCATGAGATGGAGCTGATAGATTTTCCCGATGGCTTGATGGCGGATGTGCTGATTGATGAAATAATCTATTTTAATACGTTGTTTCGCTTTCCCGAGCCAGTTTCTGTAGAGCTGGTAAGCTGTGGAGAAGCCAATGCATTTTATGACCCCGCGAACGTCGTTATTACCATCTGCTCTGAATTTGAGGCCTATCTGCGCAGCCAGTATGAGAATTTGTGATCACGAAGGAAAACCATGTGATCACAAAGTGGTTTTTTGTGGATATTCGCCCTAGATTGGTTGACACTTGGGTGGTTTCGCCGCTTAACAGGTATAACCTTTTATGTAGCCGATTAAATGCCAAGTCTTTGGTATTTTGCCAAACCGTAAGGAAAGGGTTCGTTCATGGCTGATGTGAACCGGGGAAATCGTCCCTTGTCACCGCATTTATCGATTTATCGCCCGCAGTTGACCTCGGTGACATCGATCCTCACCAGGATCACTGGCAATGCNTTGCTTTTNGGCGCGCTTTTGGTGGTTTATTGGCTGTTGGCTGCGNCCACCTCAGCAGAGTATTTCGCTCTGGCNAATNGGGTCATGACAAGCCTGTTTGGTAANCTGGTNATGCTTGGATCAATCTGGGCGCTTTGGTATCACACTTTGGCGGGCGTACGTCACCTTATNTGGGACAACGNCATGGGGCTAGAGCTGCCTGTGGCCTANCGGCTGGGCTGGGCGGTGGTAATTGGNTCTTTCGTGCTTACTGCACTCACNGTTATCGTGCTTTAGGGGGNCGGATATGCATTATTTAACNGATCGTAAACGGGCCNTGGGCATGGGCAGTGCCAAAACCGGAACCGGGCATTTCTGGGCNATGAAGCTTAGCTCGGTTGCCCTGCTGATTTTGGTACCGCTTTTTGTATTTACCTTTGGAACCATTGTGGGTGAAGACCATGCCACAGTGGTTGCGTATTTCGCTCACCCTGCGCCTGCCATAATTGCCGCATTGACACTAATCGTGGGATTTGAGCACTTCAAATCTGGAGCGACTGTTATGATAGAAGACTACGTGCACGGTATTTTGCAGAAAATTTGCATCATCGCTCTTACGTGCCTGTCTTACGGTGCAATGGCCACGGGGCTTTTTGCGCTAGCCAAAATGGCTTTTTGAGAGGTCAAAAACGATGAGCTATAGTTATGAAACCCATGAATATGACGTTGTCGTTGTTGGCGCTGGGGGCGCAGGATTGCGCGCGACCTTGGGAATGGCAGAACAAGGCCTGCGCACTGCTTGCGTCACAAAAGTGTTTCCGACACGTTCGCACACTGTAGCTGCGCAAGGCGGTATTGCGGCCTCCTTATCGAATATGGGGCCGGATAATTGGCAGTGGCACATGTATGATACTGTGAAAGGGTCAGATTGGCTCGGTGATACTGATGCGATGGAATACCTT
Organism: Marinovum sp.; assembly: GCA_002726375.1. GTDB lineage: Bacteria > Pseudomonadota > Alphaproteobacteria > Rhodobacterales > Rhodobacteraceae > CABZJG01. The sequence goes on along the minus strand of PBSX01000024.1, from coordinate 4,471 downwards.
GCCCGCGAAGCTCCAAAAGCTGTTTATGAGCTCGAGCACTATGGTGTTCCGTTTTCTCGGACCGAAGAAGGTAAAATCTATCAGCGGCCCTTTGGTGGGCATACGACTGATTTTGGAGAGGGACCGGCAGTTCAAAGAACATGTGCTGCAGCAGATCGAACAGGTCATGCTATTCTCCATACGCTTTACGGTCAGTCGTTAAAGAATAACGCGGAATTCTATATTGAATATTTTGCTATTGATCTCATCATGACCGAAGATGGTATTTGCCAAGGTGTTGTGTGTTGGAAACTAGACGATGGCACGATGCACGTTTTTAATGCCAAAATGGTTGTTTTGGCTACTGGTGGCTACGGGCGTGCTTATTTCAGTGCCACTTCAGCGCATACTTGCACTGGCGATGGCGGCGGCATGGTGGCGCGGGCCGGATTACCGCTTCAAGATATGGAATTTGTCCAGTTTCATCCAACTGGGATTTATGGATCCGGTTGTTTAATAACAGAAGGTGCACGCGGCGAGGGTGGATACCTGACAAATTCCGAAGGAGAGCGGTTTATGGAGCGTTATGCGCCGAACTATAAGGATTTGGCGCCTCGAGACTATGTAAGTCGATGTATGACAATGGAAATCCGCGAAGGCCGCGGCGTGGGCGCCGAGGGCGATCATATTCACCTGAACCTGTCTCATTTACCGCCTGACGCTTTGGCTGAGCGTTTGCCTGGGATTTCTGAAAGTGCAAAAATTTTCGCAGGCGTTGATCTTACCAAGGAACCAATCCCCGTTTTGCCAACTGTGCATTACAATATGGGTGGAATTCCAACCAATTATTGGGGCGAGGTTTTGGACCCAACGCCAGAAGACCAGAATAAAGTTGTGCCTGGACTTATGGCCGTAGGTGAGGCGGGGTGTGCGTCAGTTCATGGTGCCAATCGTCTTGGTTCAAATTCATTGATTGACCTCGTTGTTTTTGGACGTGCCTCGGCTATCAGAGCGGGTAGCGTAATAGATCGCAAAGCGCCATCAATGTCACAAAACAATAAACAAATTGACAAAGTTTTTGGGCGTTTTGATGGTCTTCGTTATTCGAAAGGCAAAACACCAACAGCAGATTTACGCCTTGAAATGCAAAAGACGATGCAATCAGACGCAGCAGTTTTTAGAGCAAAAGATACCCTCGCACATGGGCTTGAGAAAATGAAATCCATAGCCAAAAAGGAAGATGACCTTAAAGTGACAGATACTTCAATGGTCTGGAACAGCGATCTCATGGAAACGCTTGAGTTAACGAATTTGTTGCCCAATGCGTTGTCGACTATTGCTGCTGCAGAGGCACGCAAAGAAAGCCGTGGAGCACACGCTCATGAGGACTTTAAAGAACGAGATGATGAAAGTTGGCGTAAACACTCTTTGGCATCTGTTATGGGGCACAATATTAATCTGTCCTACAGGTCTGTAATTATGGAACGTCTCACGGATGAAGCACAAGGTGGAATACCGTTAGAAAGAATAGCCCCAAAGGTTCGCACATTTTAATTGTAAAGGCGCGTGATGGTAGAGGCTGATATCCGGCTATTGGGTCTAGTGACCCACCATAAATGCGGCACGGTCTGGATGCAGCAGGTAGTGGCAGGTCTAAAGCGGCTTTTGGGCTATCCGATTGTTGGCGTATGGTCCGACAAGCAACGCGCAAATATCCCCAAATCAGGACCTGCCTTTTTGGTGAATTGGAACGGTTGGCTGCCTTTCGATCTGTGGGAGCGCAAAGATTTTGCAGTGCTGCATCTGATCCGTGATCCACGTGATGTGCTGCTGTCCGGATGCCAATATCATCATGTCGCCCCCAAAAAAGGCGAGGCTTTCCTGCATACACCGCGCGCAGATCTCGGCGGTAAAACCTATCAAGCCCATTTGTGCGATATCGAAAGCTACGAAGATAAGTTACTGTTTGAAATGCGTGAAAAACATGCGTTGACACTTGCCGAAATGCTGCAGTTTCCAAAAGGCCATCGCTCTAATTACGAACTGCGCTACGAGACGCTGATCAATGACACCGAACAGGATGAGATGCGTTCGGCCTTTCAGCATTGGAATTTGGACGAAAAAGCCACAAAAGACGCACTGGCCGTCGTATGGCAAACGAGCCTTTTTGGTTCGTTTAAAACTTTTGAGGACCGACCGCAGCAGGTGCGCAGCCATGTTTTTTCCGGGGCCGCGCGGCGCTGGCAAAACGAGTTGCCGCAGGCGGTTGGAAAAATTTATGCCCAAGAGTTCGGAAATGCCTTGATTGAGCTGGGTTATGAAACAGATACCAAATGGGTGGATAGGCTACCGGTTGATCCGGTGCCCTTTAATTTACCCGACCCAATGGACGACCCGTCTGCAATCGATGACGCCGCAGACGCGCAACTGAGTAGGTGATGAAATGGTACAATTGACGCTTCCGAAAAATTCCCGCATCCGCAGGGGTAAAACCTGGCCAAAGCCGGACGGTGCCACCAACCTGCGAAAATTTAGCATTTACCGCTGGTCGCCCGATGATGGCGAAAATCCGCGGGTTGATACCTATTTCGTTGATATGGACACCTGCGGGCCGATGGTTCTGGATGCGTTGATCAAGATCAAAAACGAAATTGATCCGACCCTGACCTTTCGTCGGTCGTGCCGAGAGGGCATCTGCGGCTCTTGCGCAATGAATATTGATGGCATTAACACGCTGGCCTGTATTTACGGCATGGATGAGATCAAAGGCGATGTGAAAATCTATCCGTTGCCGCATATGCCGGTGGTCAAAGACCTTATTCCTGATCTGACGCATTTTTATGCCCAGCACGCCAGCATCATGCCATGGCTGGAAACCAAAACCAACCGCCCGGCCAAAGAGTGGAGGCAATCCATCGATGATCGCAAAAAGCTTGACGGGCTTTATGAATGTGTGATGTGCGCGTCTTGCTCGACATCATGTCCGTCCTATTGGTGGAACGGGGATCGATATCTGGGGCCGGCGGCGCTGCTGCACGCTTATCGCTGGATTATAGATTCGCGCGATGAAGCCACCGGCGAGCGGCTTGATGAGCTTGAAGATCCTTTCAAGCTTTATCGTTGCCATACGATTATGAATTGCTCCAAAACCTGCCCCAAGGGGCTTAATCCAGCAAAAGCTATTGCCGAGATTAAAAAGATGATGGTCGAGCGGACGGTCTAACCAAACTGGCCTTATTTACCAAGTCTTAACATCTTTCCGCCTAGCAATGGGGAAAGTTCCCATGCGAGAGGTGTTGGGACGTGTCGGTACGTGCCGTAATATCCGCGTTTATGCTCTGCGCTGCCTGTTCAGGGCAAAGTGGATCTTCACCCGTTCTTCTGCCCTGCTATTGCTGGCTCGGGCACCGCCACAGCGGATACCAGTGGCGCGGTTGATGTTGAGCTGAGCCATAAGACAAGCGGTGTCTACATAGATGAAGATGGGCTCGGATTTTCCTATGTTTTGGGCCTGCAAGGTAATGCATGGGCGGCCTATTCAGCGCTTGGCCATTGGGCACCCCCGCCTGATCTACCCTCTGGGGGAAAGATAAAGTTCAACGGGCAATACGCGCTTGGCGTGCTGCGCAAGCAATCTCAGGGCGCGCCGGATGTCGAGCGCTATAATGGCACATTTGAGTTGCTGGCCAATCTTGATGCCCAAACGCTCACAGGGGGCAATTCGGATTTAAGCGTCGAGGCCGGTATTTCGGGGTCAGACTTTGATGGCAGCGTTGAATTTCGCGGCATGTCTGGTGCGCTGACAGGCAAGCTTTCGAGTGAATATGCGCAGGGCGCTTTTCAAGGACAATCCGACGAAGCGCTCTTTGCCGGTGGTTTTAAAGCCAATCGCCAAGAAGATGAATAACCAACGCTGAGTAAGTAGTCGTCCTAATATTGGGGCGCAACTTGCGCATTTCATAATGGTTCTGTGTTGCAAAACCTTTACCGGCCTGGGCAAAGCGCGTATCCAAAGATCAAAGGCGCAGCCCTATAGGTGAACAATGAGCGAAACCAATCTAACTCCAAAAGATGCCGCTAGCCGCAAAGCTGTGGCGCCGGTGATCTGTTATCCCACACAACGCCTGCCGCAACCTGATTTGGCCTTTTATAGGGCGCTGCGAGCAGCCGCTAAGCCAAGCGAAGCGGTTTTGGTGCCGCCGCGTGAGGCGGCCACATTTAGCGTGCCAATGGGAGGATTTTTCCGCATCTCAAGCATCGAAGGCCCGCAAGTGGGCGATCTAAACCTTTGGAATGCCCATAACCTAAGCGAGCGGTTTTATTCCGGTAAAACCCGCGCTCTGCATGGCACGCATTTGACCACTGGCGATCGGATGTGGTCAGCCTTTCCGCATCTAAGACCTCTGGCGACGATCATCGAAGACACGTTGGATTGGTACGGCATCGATGAATTTGGCGGCTCGGTACATGATGTTATTGGCACCCGCTGCGA
>PBSX01000120.1 GCA_002726375.1 Marinovum sp. | reverse complement strand
TGGCGATCGCCAAACGCGCCAAAACCCAAGCCAGCCTTGGCGGCTATGACGTCTATATGCTGGACACCGCCGGCCGGCTGCATATTGATCAAGAGCTGATCGCTCAGGCAGCCGCCGTGCGCGATGTGGCCAACCCGCGCGAAACCTTGCTGGTGGTGGACGGGCTCACCGGTCAGGACGCGGTCAACGTGGCCACCGAATTTGACGATAAAATCGGCGTCAGCGGCGTGGTTCTAACCCGCATGGATGGCGACGGGCGCGGCGGCGCAGCGCTGTCGATGCGCGCGGTCACCGGCAAACCCATCCGCTTTGTCGGCCTTGGCGAAAAAATGGATGCTCTGGAAACCTTTGAGCCGGACCGGATTGCCGGCCGCATTCTGGGCATGGGCGATATTGTTGCACTGGTGGAAAAGGCCCAAGAAACCATCGAGGCCGAACAGGCCGAGCGGATGATGAAGCGCTTCCAGAAAGGTCAGTTCAATATGAACGACCTGAAAATGCAGCTCGAACAGATGATGAAAATGGGCGGCATGGAAAGCATCATGGGCATGATGCCCGGTATGGGCAAAATGGCCAAACAGGCCGCCGCCGCCGGCATGGACGACAAAGTGTTCAAACAGCAGATCGCGCTGATCCAGTCGATGACCAAGAAAGAGCGCGCCAACCCGCAAATCCTGCAGGCGAGCCGCAAAAAACGCATCGCCAAAGGCGCGGGCATGGAAGTGAGCGAGCTCAACAAGTTGCTTAAAATGCAGCGCCAGATGGGCGATATGATGAAAAAGATGGGCAAAATGGGCAAAGGCGGCATGCTCAAACAGGCCATGAGCGGCATGTTTGGCAAAGGCGGCATGCCCGGCAGAATGCCCGCCGGCATGGACCCCTCGCAAATGGACCCCAAAGCGCTTGAGGCGGCGGCCAAGCAAATGGGCGCCCAAGGCGGCATGCCCGGCGGATTGCCGGGTCTTGGCGGCGGTGCAGGCCTACCCCCGGGCCTTAGCGGATTTGGGAAAAAGAAATGACCACGGCCCCCACCCTCACCACCGAGCGGCTGATTTTGCGCCATCATAAAATGGCGGATTTTGAACCGCTTTATGATCTGCTTGGCAGCGAACGGGCCAAATTCGTGGATGGGCCGCATTCACAGCGGCAAAGCTGGTACTGGATCGCATCCGAAGTTGGCAGCTGGTCGCTCAAAGGCTTTGGCAGCTGGGGGGTTGAATTGCGCGACAGCAACGACTTCATCGGCCAGATTGGCATCAATCAGCCGGCCCATTTTCCAGAAACTGAAATTGGCTGGATTTTTCTTTCAAAGGGTGAAGGCAAAGGCTACGCATTCGAAGCTGCGCGCAAAGCGCTTGCTTGGGCGCAAGACACCCTCCAACGCAGTTCGATTGTAAGTTATATAGCAAAAGACAATGTTCGATCTATAAGCCTCGCAGAGCGCCTCGGTGCCATCCAAGATCCCAATGCTGCCCGCCCTCAAGGCGGTAGCAAAGACGACACGCTGGTCTATCGCCACGCTTTGACAAAAAGCCCTGCCTCATGATTTTTTCTTTGTCCAAATACTCCTCTGTGCTTTGGTCAGAAGACGTGCACCCCGCTGCGGGCCCTGCCCTGAAAGATCATCGCATATGCCTTTGACCGATGCCCCCCGTCTGCTCAGTGAGCGGCTTATCCTGCGCGGCCCCGAGCCGCGCGATATGGAGCCCGTGATCGCATTTCTGCAGGATGAAACCCGCGCCAGCGGCTTTGGCCATATCCCCGAGCGCGGCGCGGCGTGGCGCTGGTTTGCGCTAAATGTGGGCCATTGGCATATCCATGGCTACGGTTATTTCACCATTGAAACAAAAACCGGCGAGATCGCCGGCATCAGCGGTATCTGGAACCCCGAAACATGGCCCGANCCNGAAGTGGGCTGGGTGGTCTTTGACGGCTTTGAANGCCGCNGNATCGCCTATGANGCCGCNTGCCGCGNCCGCCGCTGGGCCTATGAAGANCTTGGCTTTACCACTTTGACCAGCAATATCGTGCCNGGCAATGACCGNTCGATCGCTTTGGCCGANCGCATGNGCGCAACNNANGAGCGCAGCTATCACAACACCAACATGGGNGAAAACATGCTNTNCCGGCATCCGGCACCCGAGGCTCTGTTATGACCAGCATACCACAGCTTGAAACCGAGCAGCTGATCCTGCGTGCACCTCAAATCGAGGATCTGGATGCTATGGCGCAGTTTTTCGCCTCACCCAGATCCCACAGTGTCGGCGGACCGCTCGATCGCGGTCAGGTCTGGCGCGCGCTGCTACGCAGCGCTGGCCACTGGCAGTTGCGCGGCTATGGGCTTTGGCATGTGATAGAAAAATCCAGCGCAAGCATGTGTGGTTTCTGCGGATTTCTTGAGCATATAGAATGGCCCGAGGCGGAACTCGCCTGGGGGGTACATAACGGCTATGAAGGCAAGAGCATTGCCTATGAAGCGGCATTGGCCGCTCGCACTGCCGGCGCCGCGCTCGGCGTGCCACAACCCATTAGCATGATTAATCCGCAAAACACCCGCTCACGCCGGCTCGCCGAGCGGCTTGGCGCTTGGGGAGAAAAAGAAACCGAAATGCTTGGCGAACCGGCGCTGATCTACCGCCATCCGAAACCAGAGGCCGCCTGATGTTCAATATGAAAAATGCACCTGCGCAAAACAGCCGCAATACCGACGCGATACCGCGGTCTGTTTTCATCCAAAAAGGAGAGCTTTGATGACTGACGCCAGCACCCGCGCCGCGACACTTTTAAAAGGACACCGCGATAGCATTGACCGGCTTGATGCAATCCTTGTCTACACATTGGGCGAGCGGTTTAAACACACCCGCTCGGTGGGAAAGCTAAAAGCAGAGCACGATCTGCCGCCCGCCGATCCGACCCGAGAAGCCGTGCAAATTGCACGCCTTGAAGAGCTTGCAACTCAGGCCAATCTTGACCCTGAGTTTGCCAAGAAATTTCTGAATTTCATCATTCAGGAAGTCATCCAACACCACAAACAACATCAATCTTAGGGGTCTCACCCCGACTGCCATTCTAAAGGAGAATATACAATGGCCATGAAAATCCGTCTTGCCCGTGGGGGCAGCAAAAAACGCCCATTTTACCGCATTGTTGCGGCCGACAGCCGCATGCCACGCGATGGCCGCTATGTGGAAAAGCTGGGCACTTACAACCCTTTGCTTGCCAAAGACAGCGAAGATCGGGTCAAGATGAACCTTGAGCGCATCCAGTACTGGCTGGGCGAAGGCGCGCAGGTCAGCGACCGTGTAAGCCGGATGTTAGAGGCCGCCGGCGTGCTTGAGAAAAAGACCCGTAACAACCCGCAAAAAGCTGTGGCTGGCCAGAAAATGCAGGAACGCGCCGAAGAAAAGGCTGCTAAAGCCGCCGAAGCAGCTGAAGCGCCCGCAGAGCCCGTAGAAGAAGTGGCCGAAGCACCAGCAGAAGCAGAAGCGCCTGCAGAGGCCGAAGCACCTGCAGAGGCCGAAGCGGAAGCCCCAGCAGAAGCAGCGGAAGCCCCAGCAGAAGAAGTTCCAGCGGAGGCAGAAGCGGAAGCTCCAGCAGAAGAAGCTCCTGCAGAAGAAGCAGCCGCCAAAGACGCTGAAAAATAAAAGGAGTTTGGGCTCGGAATGGGCAGTTTTGCACCAGTTTTCAAGTCTAAATTCAACGTGCTGAACCCACAGCGGCGCGCCAAGCGCCGCTGTGACCTGCCCTCAACGGACCAAACCGAAACCCGTTGCGGAGTATTTTGATGCTATTCCGCCCCATAAGATTGTTGATTTTTCTTGGCATCGCCTTTGTGGCTGGGATTATATATGAACGGCAATCTGCAAGCGAACGCTGCGAAGAGACTGGCGGCCGCTACGTCAACGACCTATGTGAAAGGTAACCGATGAAAGATGATTTGATCTGTGTCGGTGCAATCGGCGGGGCCTTTGGGGTCCACGGTGAGGTGCGGCTAAAAAGCTTTACCACTGAGCCCGAAGCCATCGCAGAATATGCGCCCGTTTTCACAGAAGATAGCACACGCGCATTTGATGTGGTGCTCACCGGCCGTGTCAAAAACGGTCTGAGCGCCCGTATGTCGGGGATTGTCACAAAAGAAGATGCTGACGCGTTGAAAGGCACGAATTTATTTGTGCCGCGCGACCGTTTGCCAAGCCTGCCGGATGACGAATTTTATCATGCCGATCTCGTGGGGCTGACAGTCTATGACACCGGCGGCGCCCTGCTAGGTGAAGTGCGCTCGGTGCAAAACCACGGTGCCTCGGATCTTTTGGAAATCGACGGCCCCGGGCTTAAAACCACAGCCCTGCTGCCCTTTACCCGCACAGCAGTACCAACCGTCGACCTTTCGGCGGGAAAAATCATCGCAGACCCGCCCGAAGGTTTGCTGCCGGATGCGCCATGACCGGTCCAGCAAAATCCCATGGCCGCAAAACTATTTCCGCCAGTTTAAATCCCCAAGAGCTGATGAGCGCAAATCCAAAGCTCGCTGGGGTTTGGACTGCGCAGGTGATCACGCTTTTCCCCCAGTGCTTTCCTGGAATACTGAGTGAAAGCCTGACCGGCAAAGCCCTAAAAGACGGCAAATGGGCGCTTGAGACAACGGATCTGCGCCGCTTTGGTGAGGGCAGGCATAAAAATGTCGACGACACACCTGCAGGCGGCGGCGCCGGCATGGTGCTGCGCGCCGATGTGCTGGGCGCGGCGATTGATGACGCGCGCCGCACNGCGCCCAAAGACCGGCCAATGGTCTATCTGTCCCCNCGCGGGGCNCGCTTTGATCAGGCCATGGCGCGCGACTGGGCTGGCGCAAATGGCATCACGNTACTGTGCGGCCGCTTTGAAGGCGTCGATCAGCGGGTGCTGGACCACTACCAGATNGCCGAGGTCTCGCTGGGCGATTTCGTCATGACGGGGGGNGAAATAGCNGCTCAGGCCATGCTGGATGCCACGGTCCGGCTGTTGCCGGATGTTTTGGGCAATGCCGCCTCGGTCGAGGACGAAAGCCATTCAAACGGGCTGCTTGAGCATCCCCAATATACCCGCCCCGCAACGTGGAACGGGCTGAGCATCCCCGAGGTTCTGCAATCCGGTCATCACGGCAATATCGAAAAATGGCGGCGCGAAATGGCCGAGCAGCTGACCCAATCCCGCCGGCCTGATCTTTGGGATAAAAAGCGCTAAAGCGCCGCCGCGACAAACAAGAGCGCGCCGCTTAAAACAGCGCAAAACCCATGTCGGTCTTGCATCTGTATCGCGGCAGTATCGCGATGGTGCGAAAATCGAGCACATCTGGCGTTAAAATTGGATAAAACTTTGGCCCGAGATTGCTGCAAGAACAGTGTGCGCAGGGACTGCCTTGATCCAGTTAAAAAGGCAAGTACCTTCTCAAAAACCTAAGGTTTTGCCGTCGGCTTTTACTATCGCAAAGCGAGACCCTTCTCACCTATAGATTGCACGCGACAAAACCAGCTTTTTGAGGTAGAGATGTTTCATTGAACCAAAAGTGAACAGACATATGCGCCAGATTGTTTTGTGCAGTGCGCTCTTAGCCACCACCGCATTGGCGCAGGGGACTGAGGGTAAAACGAATTGTAACCAGATAATTTTAGGTGAAGACAAACTTAGCCTATTGGAAAAGACTGCTGCCGCGTTTTTAGGAAAAGATGAAGGTTACGTCAAAAAGCAATTTACTAGTGTCGGACGCCTGAATATCGATTTTATTGAGTCGGTGTCTTCGCGATCAAAGAAAAAATATGATTTATTTAACGCGATTGATGCGGGAATAAAGCTCGCAATTATATTTGAGCGGACCGACAGTATTTTACAGAAATTCCATATTCGCTCTTATTTCGAAGGCTCTTATATTAGTTCAGGCGCCAAAACAGATGCAATACCCCCGGCCAGTTGCTTTTTGAACTCGGATAGTTATTTCGAATTTATTCAAATGAGGTTCCCGCCTGAAACTTCAAGCATAGATGATATTTTAGAAGTCTCAGAAGGATCGGGGATTTTTGTCCACCGCGAGAACAACCGCGACGAAAAAAGCGAGATGATATTTTTTATGAAACCTTATCCGTTAGGCGGCATGGAAGAAGACATGCACGGCAACATGAACCCAAATTTGCCCAATGGTTTTTGCGCGGTCTTTAACTTAGAAGATAGGCGAATACGAGGTTATAAAATGCCATTCCGATGCAACATAGATAAAGCTTTGCTAAACCGCCAAGGTGAAGAAATGATAATTCAAGGAAACTGAAAATGTCAGAGATAAGAGTCGAAGCTCACCCTGTAAAAGGGTCTTCGGAGACGGGCTATAGGAGGATCATTTTCTGGGCAAAGCTCCGGGCAAAACGGCATCCTAAGTATAGAGGGCAATCTTAACTTCCACCTGAGCGCCTAATTTGCTAATCTCTTGGATATTGTCGTTGAGGTTTACGATTACAGCCCCAGAAGCATCCCTAGTATACCCTGCTGGCAGCTTGGAGCCGCCCAAAATGGCAAAAGACCCCTAATTGGGCACTAAATGCCGATAAATAAGAAGTTTTACCCGTAAAACCTGCGAAAACCGCTTGATAAACAAGCGCGGCCACTGTTATAGGCCGCGTAGATTGGTGTGTTGGGGATTTTCTTTGATCGCTCTTAATAGACGCCAGTTGATCGCCGTATGGCAACAGCAATGACGACCGAACCCTCTGGCGGGCTTATCATTAGGTAGGGACCCGATAAAAGACCAAGAGCTCTGGGGCGCGCAAAACTTTGCGGAACAACCGCAAGCAAAGGAGAAACGCGATGGATTTAATCGCACAGCTCGAGGCGGAGCAAATCGCCTCACTTGGGAAAGAAATTCCCGATTTCAAAGCCGGAGACACAGTGCGCGTCGGTTACAAAGTGACCGAAGGCACCCGCTCGCGGGTACAGAACTACGAAGGCGTTTGCATTGCACGCAACAACGGTAAAGGGATTGCCGGATCGTTCACAGTGCGCAAAATCTCGTTTGGGGAAGGCGTGGAACGTGTATTCCCGCTGTATTCAACCAATATCGAAAGCATCACAGTAATGCGCCGCGGCCGTGTGCGCCGTGCGAAGCTTTACTATCTGCGCACCCGTCGCGGAAAATCTGCGCGGATCGCAGAGCAGACCAATTACCGGGCACCCAAAGCCGGTGCGGAAAGCTAAGGAGCGGCGAGATGAAAAAAGAGATACACCCAGACTACCACTTCATCGACGTCAAAATGACCGATGGAACCATTGTCAAAATGCGCTCGACCTGGGGCAAGGATGGCGACACACTATCGCTTGATATTGACCCGTCTGCGCACCCCGCCTGGACCGGCGGTAACACCCGTCTTTTGGACGCGGATGGTCGGGTCTCTAAGTTTAAGAAAAAATACGAAGGTCTGGGCTTCTAAAGCACATATCTTTCGCAATATGCCTATCAACGCCGCAGATCACCTCTGCGGCGTTTGGTGTTTGGCGGCCAAGAATGCCGTGCAGACCCGCGGCTTGCTGACGGCAGACAACGTGTTAGGCTTTACCCGCATGCCCAATTCTTTTAGCATAGGCCTATCAGCATAAAAGGACCCTAAAATGGCGCAAAGACTGCATTTGGTGTTTGGTGGCGAGTTGATTGACCCAGCCGAGACCGTTTTTAAAAATGTGGATGACCTACATGTTGTTGGCATTTTTCCCAATTACCAAACCGCATATGCTGCCTGGAAAGCCGAGGCACAGCGCACCGTAGACAATGCCCATATGCGCTATTTTATCGCCCATCTGCACCGTTTGCGAGATGAAGAGATTGCCACATCGAAAACCGAGGAATTAGAGGTTTGATAGATCATATCGGCCCACCGGACTTATGGTAGACAATGGTTTCGAGTGAGCCAAAAAATGACATCGATTTCGCTGTCGCGCCTGTGGTGTGGATTCATATAGCCGACTGCGCTAATTTTGCCGGTATCGAGTATCTGTCCCTGCGCATGCTGCAGGCTCACCCGGATCTCTATATTGTTCTGACCGGATCACAAGAAAGGTCGCAAAACCTAGCGGGGCAAGCGCGCATCCTGGGGCTGCAAATGCCCTTTGATGCCCATTCCATTGATCGCTTTTTAAAAAAATTCACGCCAAACTATCTTTTGTGGGCCGGGGGTAATTTGCACCCGCCCTTGCTTAAAATGGCTGCCGCGCGCGGCCTAGAAATGCTTTTGGTTGACGCAGTTAGCGAAGGCTTTAGCGCGCGCAAGTTCCGGTTTTTGCCAAATGTCAAAGCCCGGGCGCTACGATGGTTTTCCGATTTTTACGCAGTGGACACCCAAGCCGCTCAACATCTGGCAAAACTTGGTATCGGTGCCTCTCGTATTCAATTGAAAGGCGCATTGCAACAAGGCGTCCTGCCAACACGTGCAGGTGATGATAGGCCGGACAACTCGGCCTATGCGCATTTGGCAACCCGGCCTGTTTGGTTGGCTGCGGGGGTATCGAAGGGCGAAATCGAAACGGTTTTATCCGCCCACCGTTTGGTAATGCGCCGTGCCCACCGAACCTTGCTAATTTTGGCGCCACAGCAGCCTGAGGATAGCGCTGAGGCAATTCGCCAGTGCCAAGACACCGGATTGCATGCGCTAATTCCATCACAAGCCGAAGGCCCAGATGCCAACACGCATGTGCTAGTGCCGACAGGCGCCGATCCATTAGATTTTTGGTATCACCTTGCTTCGGTTTGCTTTTTAGGTCAGTCGATGGTGGCCCAAGGCCCTGCACTTGACCCCTATTGTGCAGCATCACATGGCTGCGCAATTTTATATGGCCCCATGGTATCAGACTATTCAGACCGCTATCTTAAACTGGCCGAAGCAGGCGCGGCGCGCCAAATTCGTGACAGTGACACGCTTGCCGCTGCTGTGGGTCAGATTTCCGCCCCCGATGTGGCAGCGCAAATGGCCTTTGCCGCTTGGCAGGTGACCTCAGATGGGGCAGAATTAACCGATGCTGTGATTGACCGGGTGCTCAGCCATCTGGACGAGATTGGAGTTTAAGATGCAAGCGCCACGGTTTTGGTTTACCCCGCCCGACAAGCTGCATATTGCAGCGCGCTTGCTGTCCCCTATTGGTCAGCTCTACGCTTATGCGACCGCGCAGCGAACAGCGCAGCACTCTACGGTCAACGCGCAGTCTCCCGTGATTTGCGTTGGAAACCTAAATGCTGGCGGCACAGGCAAAACGCCAACCGTGATTGCGCTCGTGCAGCTGCTGCTCGCTTTGGGCAAGCGTCCGCATGTTATCACCAAGGGCTATGGCGGCAATGTACAGGGCCCGCTGGAGGTTAATCCACGGTACCACAACGCGGATCAAACCGGTGATGAGCCGCTTTTACTGGCGGCTTTTGCGACCACATGGGTGGCCAAAGATCGGGTCAAAGCGCTCAGGGCGGCCGAAAAAGCCGGCGCTGATGTGATTATCATGGATGACGGCTTTCAAGATCCGACCATCCGAAAAGATCTGTCTTTGGTCATTGTGGATGCCGAGCGGGGTTTTGGAAATGCAAAGTGCATTCCTGCAGGCCCGCTGCGCGAACCCGTTTCTGCTGGTCTGGCGCGGGCGGATGCAATTGTGTCCATCGGGCCACAAAAGGCGCAACACGCTTTTAAAAACCAATGGGGCGGCGCCCTTCACCTACCACATTTTGATGCAGAATTGCGGCCGCTGAGCATGGGTATGGATTGGTCAACCGGCCGCTATCTGGCGTTTGCCGGTATTGGCCATCCGGAGAAGTTTTTTGCAACGCTGCGCGGACTTGGCGCGCAGCTTGTGCATTGCGAAGCTCTGGGGGATCATCAAAGCCTGTCCGCGACCCTTTTGGGCAGATTGCAAGCGCAGGCGCAGGCGCAGCAGGCGCAGCTTGTGACCACCGAAAAAGATGCCGCGCGTCTGCCCGATGACTTTCAAGGTGATGTGATTACGCTTCCCGTGCGCCTAGAGGTGCACGATACCGATCAATTTACCGCGATGGTCAAAAAGGCGATCTCAGCCGATATGTTATAGGTTGTTTTCGCCCAGCTTTGGTGAAGGCTTCTGCAAGCTCAGCTCTGCATCCGAAAACGTAAACGGTGATCTAACGCTTGGGATACCGTCCAATTCGACCTGCATCTGGCGGTGTATCACTTGCGGGTCGGCAAACACCTCATCCATGGTATTGATCGGACCGGCTGGCACACCTCTGTCTTCACATGCCTTTAAAAGCTGCTCTTTTGTCATGGTTTTTGTCTGCTCGCTCAGGGCAGCAACCATCTTTTCACGATTGGCAATACGGTCTGCATTGGTCAGAAACTGAGGATCCTGGGCCATGGATTCAAGACCCAAGATATTGCACAGCCTTTGATATTGGGGGTCATTACCGGTTGCGATGATAATATGGCCATCGCGGCAGTCAAAGACCTGATAGGGCGTCAGGTTGGGATGATAATTGCCCGTGCGCGCCGGCGCGGTTCCGGTTACCAGATAATTCATCGCCTGATTGGCCATCACCGATACCGCACAGTCCAGCAGCGACATATCAATATGCTGGCCGCGTCCGGTGCTGCTGCGCATATGCAATGCCGACAGGATCGCGGTGCTGGCATATATGCCGGTAAAGAGATCGGTTATGGCCACACCGGCGCGCTGCGGCGCCCCGTCCGGCTCACCAGTGATCGACATAAATCCGGACATGCCTTGAATAATATAGTCATAGCCGGCCCGATGCGCATAAGGTCCTGTCTGCCCAAAACCGGTGATCGAGCAATAGATCAGCTTTGGATAGCGCGCTGATAAGCTTTGATAATCAAGCCCGTATTTTGCCAATCCGCCAACTTTGAAATTCTCAATCAAAATATCTGCGTCTTTGAGCAGCCAGTGCAGTTCCTGCTGTCCCTCGGGGGTGCGAAAATCAATCGTAACACTGGCTTTGCCGCGGTTACAGGAATGGAAATACGCTGCGGTTTTATCATCTTCCCGCTCAATAAACGGCGGGCCCCATTGGCGGGTATCGTCGCCCCGAGGGGCTTCGACTTTGATCACATCCGCGCCAAGATCGGCCAAGGTCTGCCCGGCCCACGGACCGGCAAGGATCCGCGCCAATTCAACAACTTTAAGACCGGTCAGCGGTGTGGTCATTTTTCCGCCAGTTTTTCATCCAGCACCGCAGCAAAATCATCATAGTTCATATTTTTATAAACTTCGCCGTCGATCAAGAACGTCGGGGTGGAGCGAATTCCATCGCGGGTGGCGTTTTCTTGGTACCAAGCGACCAAAGCGCGCAGCTTATCTGCATCCTGCAAGCAGCTTTGCAATTGGTCATCTTGCAAACCGGCCAAGCGGCCAATTTTTCTAAGCTCGCCAATAATCGAAAGGTCATCACCAGCGCGCGCCCATGTGTTTTGCGTGCTCATCATCAGGTCAATCACACCGAAATACCGGTCCGGACCAGTGCAGCGGGCAATCATCGAGGCCCAGATGCCATATTTATCGAAGTAAACTTCGCGAAACTCAAAGCGGATTTTACCACTGTCGATATAGTTTGTTTTCAGGTCTTTATAGGCCTCAGTGTGGAAACTGGCACAATGCGGGCAGGTCAGTGACGCATATTCAACCACAGTGATCGGTGCGTTTTCATCACCTTGAACCATATTGATAATCTCAACCGCCGCAGGTTCCGAGCTGTCAGTCTCAGCGGTGGCGGCAAAGGGCAGTGAAAATTCGGCGTTTGTGGCCACAGAAGATGGCCATGAAAGCCATAAACCGGCGCCCATAAGCAGAGCGACAGCGCCAAGAGTAAACGACAGTTTGCGCAACATATAAATACCTTTCAAAGAGTGGTCTTTGGTTTTGAGCTAGTTAGAACGTTCTGACCCAATTGTTCAAGAGCACGCCGCAAATCTTGATCTTCCACCGGGCTCGCAGTTTTTCGCGCTTGCTCAGCAATCTTTTTGTCCACCCCTGGCGCCGCTGGCGCAGGGCGGGGGTCAAATGCGGTCTGCGCTTCGGCAAAGCCAGAGGCCGAAGTATGCGATATTTTAATCCGCGTGATGGCATTATACCCGTATACGGCGTTGATCCGTTCGCGCAGCTTTTCTTTTTGCATTTCAAGTTCCGGCCCATGTCCGCTGCGGGCCAGCAGCGTCAAAGTGGCGCCTATCCCTTGCGCCGAATAGCTCACATTGGTGGGCTGGGCAATTTTGGCAATATCCGTACCAGCAATCTCTGACCAATGGGTCAGCACCCGCGACTGGGCAAAGCCGCGGTTCTGGCTCACATCTTTAATGCGCCGCTCAAGCAACACCGAGGTGCGCTTAAATCCATTTGTTTTGCCTCGGTGCCCAGACATGCCTTGCATCCTTGCGTTCGGCGCTATCTTACTGGTTTAACCACAGCATTCCAGACACTATGTGAAAAAGTGAGATCAAACTTGTGTGACCAACCGCGATCAAATGATCTGCTGAACTGGTATGATCAAAACGCGCGCACCCTGCCCTGGCGGATCGCACCCGCGCTGAGCAAACGTGGTCAACGGCCCGATCC
>PBSX01000023.1 GCA_002726375.1 Marinovum sp. | reverse complement strand
TCTGGTCAATCAGTTGTCTTCGACCTTTTTGAGCGGCATTTTTGACTGCAATACTGAACTTCATGCCACACTCTTTCCCATTTTTTACGCCAGGAAAAAGGCCGCCCACATGTTCGGCAAAGCTTGGCTTCTAGGTCAGCTTTTCGTCGCATTTTCGCCATTACAGATCAAAGCTCAATTGCTTTGCATCGGGTTTTTTACTGCTCACGCTGCGGCGGGGCTTTGTCGGTTTACGGCTGGCATGGCGCGTTACAATTGATCCAGCTTTTTCCGCAAAACCTGCTTTTTTTCGGATGCTCCAGACCCGCTCGCGTGCGCTGCGCGTTGCGCTTGCCAAATCTACAACCGGCTTTGGATATAATGCTCCAACAACACGGCCCTCTCCGTCCCAGCGCCACGGCTCTTGCAAGAATTCATCGGGCACCTGTGAAAGCTCTGGCACCCAGCGGCGGGTGAATGTGCCTTTTGGATCTTGCTCAAGCCCCTGTTTAACGGGGTTATAAATACGAATTGTATTGATCCCAGTAGTTCCAGATTGCATTTGCATCTGCGGCCAATGAATGCCGGGCTCATAATCTGTGAACAAGCGCGCCAAATGCTGGCCGGTTACGCGCCAGTCAAGCCAAAGCTGGTAGGACGCAAATGACACCAGCATCGCCCGCATGCGAAAATTTAGCCAGCCTGTAGCGATCAAGTAACGCATGCAAGCATCCACAAATGGCACGCCCGTTTGACCACCTTTCCAAGCTGATAGCAAAACAGGATCTACGGTTTCGGAGCGCAAACCTTCATAGGCACTGTGCAAACATCTGGTTTCGATATCTGGCTGGTCTTCCAGTTTTTGAATAAAGTGATCACGCCACGCTAGACGCGACTGAAATGATGCAAGACTGCCAAGCCAGCCATCCCGACTGCCTTTCAAGGCCATCTGCCGCCTGCGGGTTATCTGCACCGCTTCGCGCACTGTGATCACCCCATAGCTTAAATAGGGGGACAGGCGCGAACAGGCGTTCTCGGCTGAAACCGGAGAAGACATAGCGCGCCGATAGGTTTGGCCGCGATGAAGTAAAAAATCATCAAGCACAGCCTCGGCATTATGTCGACCACCGGTTTGCGGCGAGGCCGGAAAATCATTACGCAACTTCAATTGCGCCGCGCTTGGCAGCGGATCAGACTGCGCATGGGTTAGGTTTAACACCCGTGGCTGCTGCGCCACCGGTGCAGCCACAAACTGATCGCGGCGCTTTGCCCAGCCAGTGGCGCGTGCGCGGCCGCGTGTTACAGCGGACTGCGGCACTTCGCTCCAATTTACCCCATGCACGCGGGCCCAGTCCGCCACTTTTTTATCGCGCTCAAAACTCCAGAGATTGCCAATTTCGCAATGGCTTACCATGCGCTGCACATCACATTGCTGCCGAAGTTTCTCAAGCGCTGGAACGGCTTCATCTACGCGAATGGTTAAAGGACCTCCCAAGCTTTTGAGATGGTTATCAAGGTCACTCAAGCATTCCACAATAAAGGCCCAATGCCGTCCTGATAGGTCTGGTTGCCGCCAATAGTCAGGCTCGACAATATAAACCGGCAAAACNGCGCCGGGCAATTCTGCCGCCAGTTCCAAGGCCGCATGATCGCTCACCCGCAAATCACGTTTAAACCATAGTAAAGTAACGCCATCAGGTTCAAAACAAGGCTGCGCATCCTTTCGCATTGCGGATTTCAACTTTCGATATATATGTGTCACAGGAACATGGGACATTAATCCCGGATGCATAGGTCGAACTAGGCCTCTATTTGCCAAAGGCAATTCCGAAAGCTTGGAGAGCAAAATGAAAGATGCGGCATCGCAAACCATTTACCTAGAAGATTATAAACCCCCTGCCTTTCTGGTTGACGATGTGCATTTAACTTTTCAANTGGACCCGCGCAAAACACGGGTCATCAGCCGCATTTNTTTTCGCCCAAACCNTCAAAGCGNTGAGCGTAAATTTACCCTGCACGGCGAAGCCCTAACTTTGATTAGCGCCAAAATTGATNGCAAGGATTGCAATGTCTCGGTTGAGAATGGCATTTTAACCGCTGCGGCCCCGAACAAACCGTTTGTATGGGAAGCCNAAGTTGAGATTAGCCCGCAAACCAACACCGCGCTGGAAGGTCTTTATATGTCAAACGGCATGTATAGCACCCAATGCGAAGCCGAAGGGTTTCGCAAAATCACCTATTACCCTGATCGCCCGGATGTAATGAGCCGTTTTCACGTTCGTATTGAAGACCGCAGTGGAAACGTGCCGGTGTTGCTGTCCAACGGCAATCCGGTAGCATCGGGCGACGGCTGGGCAGAATGGCATGATCCCTGGCCAAAACCAGCCTATCTTTTTGCACTTGTGGCCGGTGATCTGGTCAATCACCCCGGGCAGTTTACCACTGCATCCGGCCGTGATGTGACGCTGAACATCTGGGTCCGCCCGGGCGACGAAGACAAATGCAGTTTTGCAATGCAGGCGCTTATTGCTTCAATGCGCTGGGATGAAGAGGTCTACGGACGCGAATATGATCTTGATCTGTTCAACATAGTTGCCGTGGATGACTTTAACATGGGCGCAATGGAAAATAAGGGGCTTAATATTTTCAACAGCTCCTGCGTTCTGGCCAATCCAGCCACCAGCACAGATGCCGATTTTGAAAACATCGAAGCGATTATTGCGCATGAATATTTTCACAACTGGACCGGCAACAGGATCACCTGCCGTGACTGGTTTCAGCTCTGCCTCAAAGAAGGGCTAACGGTGTTTCGCGATGCGCAATTTACTTCGGATATGCGCAGCGCACCGGTGAAACGCATCAAGGATGCCAACGGGCTTCGCAATTACCAATTTCCCGAAGATANCGGCCCATTNGCGCATCCGGTAAGGCCCGACAGCTTTGTTGAGATCAATAATTTTTATACGGCCACGGTGTATGAAAAAGGCGCCGAGGTGATCGGCATGCTCAAACGGCTGGTGGGGGATGCAGCCTATTCCAAAGCGCTCGACCTTTATTTTGAACGCCACGACGGCGATGCCGCAACCATCGAAGATTGGCTCAAGGTGTTCAAAGACAGCACAGGCCGCGACCTAAGCCAGTTCAAACGCTGGTATGAGCAGGCTGGCACACCACGCGTGAAAGTCACCGACAGCTACGCTGATGGCACCTATCAGCTTCACTTTAGCCAAAGCACGCCGCCCACACCGGGACAGCCAAATAAAGNGCCACAGGTGATCCCTATTGCGGTTGGCCTTTTGAATGCGAACGGCGATGAAATTCACCCCACCACAGTGCTTGAGCTTACCGAAGCNGANCAAAGCTTTGAATTTGAGGGGCTGGCCAGTAAACCCATTGCCTCGGTGCTGCGGGAATTTTCCGCGCCGGTCTATTTGGAACAAAATACCGATGANGCACAAAGAACGTTTCTGCTGGCCCATGACACCGACCCGTTTAACCGCTGGGAAGCCGGCAATGCGCTGATGCAAAGCTGTTTGCAGCGCATGGCANAGGACAGCACCCCGCCGGACACCAGTTTGCTTGATGGCTTGCTTGCAGTGTTTCGGGATGAAACTCTGGATCCGGCNTTTCGCGCCCTGACCCTAAAGGTGCCGCAAGAGGAAGAAATTGCCCGCGCCATTCATGCGGCTGGCGCACATCCTGACCCCGATGCAATTTACCGCGCACGCGAGACATTTTTGCAAGCCCTATCGCAGCATTTCCAAGATGTGCTACCGCGCATATATGCCCAGCATCAGGTGAGCAGCGCCTACCGGCCCGATGCGGCGCAATCGGGCGCGCGGGCGCTGAGCAATGCCGCCCTGAGCCTGCTGTGCCGATTAGACGGCGGCAAAGCTGCGGCGGCGCAGTTCACTACAGCAGATAACATGACCCAGNAAATCGCAGCGCTGGGCAGTCTTTTGCGCAGTGGGCACGGCGAAANCGCGCTNGAGGAATTTTACCAGCAATGGAAAAGTNAACGGCTGGTGGTTGATAAATGGTTTGCGATACAAATCGCCTGCGCCGCCCCCGAAGCAGCCGTCAGCTTGGCGGAGCAGCTGACCACGCATCCCGATTTTACCATTAAAAATCCCAACCGGTTCCGGTCGGTGTTTAGACCTTTGGCGGGCAATTTTGCCGCCTTTCACCAAATCTCTGGTGAGGGCTATCAGATGATGACAGACTGGATCGTCAAGCTTGACCAGATTAATCCACAATTGGCGGCGCGCTTCTGCACTGTGTTCGAGACCCTCGGACAATTTGACCCACAAAGACAATCCTTGATCCGCAACAACCTTNAAANGCTTTTGGACAGTAAAGGNCTCAGCCGGGACAGCACTGAAATGGCCAACCGGATGTTAGATCGATAAGACATGCCATAATGAAAACCTGGGTCGCTTGCATTAAATATGTAGGTGAGTGATTTCATCATTTTGATATTGTTTATGTGAATTTATGCGAAAGATTCCTCTTTAAATCTGGAATAAAAAAACAAGAATTCCTTCAATTCACCACAATCGCAGTTTAAATTTGCTCAATCGCTCTTGCGAAGAAAAGCACAGCAAACATTGATAGAACCAGAAAAAACCTATTTTTATAGAGCAAAAAATATTTTAAATCATNAAGTTAAGGTNAAAACCTAATGTGATGTCTAAAGGGTTAGGCGGGGTTGCGAAAAAATTTCTTTTTGATATTTGTGCGCTCAAGAAATAAAANTTTCGGCTTTGCCTTTTTTCGGTCAAAAACTGCTGGCAATACTAAAAAATAGTTTCCGAAGCGAAAGGCAAGTGTAGATCGCATGACTCAAGCAAAACATCTTTTCCGGAAGCTTCAGCACGCCTTTGGCCAAGATACGCTTTCAGCAGATCGGGCGNTGATTTCGGCCATTCAAACGCAACCACGAACAGCACTCACAACCGCTGAACTCTNCGATCTCACGGAACAACTCGGCCTGCCAGTTATTGACAAAACCGAAGAGCAAATGGAGCGCGACTGGTATCTGTATCGCGGCCAGAAACTGATCCGTCAGGAAAGCTGGACAGAGCTAAGTGTTGAAATTCAACAATTCGATGAAATGCGNGCCATGACAAGCGGTGGCACTCCGATCAGCGAATTGCTCACCNGGGGGGCGCGTGGTGACATTGTCCAACCGATCCGCCAATCGCTTGAGGATCAAGATACCTCGCCCAATACCGATGGGCTTTCTGCCTATCAGGCCATCGCAGATGCCAATCCGAAAGATTACGGCATTGCCATGATTGTGGCCTACACGCATTTGGATGCGGCNTGGGTTTGGCGGCACTACAGCCCANAGCCTGACGCCAAAGTTAGCCGNAATGCCCAGCACCACCATTTCAAAATCGCNCGTGCGTTGCTCGATCCGTTTGACCCCAAACGGCTCAATGCGCCCGCCCTTGCCGCTGCAAAATGTGCAGCTCTTTCCACGCAGGAAAGCCCCAAAACGTCTAACACCAAACTCTATGAGACTTTGGTCAGCTTGGACCCAAAGACGGCGCAGTATTTACGCAACTTTGGTGCAAATTTACTGCCCAGACGCTTTGGCAGCTACGAGATGCTGAATACNTGGGCGCTTAAAGCAGTTGAGCATACCCGCACGCTGTGGGGCACAGGGGCTTATGCGTGGGTGTATATGGATGCTCTGCGCCAAGATGCCGGCGCGTTCGGCGTGCTCNATCTTAATTTATTTATGGAGGCGGTGATTGATATTCTTGAGCGCTGTAGTGACCAGCACACCGCAAACCTTTTTGCCGCCTTTACCGCAGTAACTCTGGTGCAACCAGCCCCGGGGCGTGAAGGCTTTTCAGGGCGGCGCAGACGGCTTCAACTGAATGAAGCNGCTGACTGGATCATTGAAACCCAGCTACGCGAAATTCATCCTTTGGTCTGGGCCGATGCGNTGCCGCGGGGNTTGGGTATCCCTGGTGATCTTGGCACCGAGGCGCGNAAAGAACTTGGCGAAGAAACCGCAGTGCGCATTCTTGCCCACCGGCAGAGTAAAAGTCGCGGTTAGGCAATTCGCCCAGCNCAATTTGAAAAGCGCNGCTCACGCCATGCAAAGGTGATTGAAACCCAGCGCTGGTTTGGCTAAACCACCCATAACAGTAAACATCAGGTGACCAAAATGCTCGATCTGACCTCTGAGGCCCCAAAACCAAAAACCATCGCCGGTGCGCAGCACGACTGGGAATTGGTCATCGGCATGGAGGTTCANGCCCAGATCGCCTCAAACGCCAAGCTGTTTTCCGGCGCCTCGACCGAATTTGGCAATGAGCCCAATTCCAACGTGGCTNTCGTGGATGCCGCAATGCCCGGNATGTTGCCGGTTATCAATGAGTATTGCATTGAGCAAGCCGTGCGCACAGGTCTTGGGCTAAAGGCCGAGATAAACCTGCATTCNGCCTTTGACCGGAAAAACTATTTCTATCCCGACCTGCCGCAGGGCTATCAGATATCCCAGCTCTACCACCCAATTGTGGGCGAAGGCGAGGTGATCGTTGATATGTCCCCCGGCGTTGCCCGTCGGGTGCGCATCGAGCGTATTCATATGGAGCAGGATGCAGGCAAATCCGTGCATGACATGGACCCTAATATGTCGTTTGTCGACCTAAACCGCACCGGCGTGGCGCTGATGGAAATTGTTAGCCGACCGGATATTCGCGGCCCCGAAGAGGCTGCAGCCTATGTTGTTAAACTNCGCCAGATTNTGCGCTATCTGGGCACTTGTGATGGCAATATGCAAAACGGCAATCTGCGCGCTGATGTAAACGTGTCGATCTGCCGGCCCGGGCAATACGAAAAATATATGGAAAGCGGCGACTTTTCCCATCTTGGCACCCGCTGCGAAATTAAAAATATGAACTCGATGCGCTTTATACAAGCCGCGATCGAGGTCGAAGCCCGCCGCCAAATTAAAATTGTAGAAGCCGGCGGCTCAGTGGATCAGGAAACCCGGCTTTATGATCCAGACAAAGGTGAAACCCGTTCGATGCGCTCAAAAGAAGAAGCGCATGATTACCGCTATTTCCCCGACCCTGATTTATTGCCTTTGGAAATTGAACAGGCTTGGGTTGATGAAATTGCAGCCAATCTTCCCGAGCTTCCCGATCAGAAAAAGGCGCGGTTCATGGGCGATTTTAGCCTGTCGGAATATGATGCCAACGTGCTAACGGCGGAATTGGATGCCGCAGGGTATTTTGAAGCCGTGGCCGCAGGGCGCGATGGCAAAATGGCGGCAAACTGGGTGATTAATGAATTGTTCGGCCGTCTGAAAAAAGATGACCGTGAAATTACCGATAGCCCGGTCAGCCCCGATCAACTGGGCGGTATCATTGATCTGATAGCCAAAGGCGATATCAGCGGTAAAATCGCCAAAGACCTGTTTGAGATCGTCTATAGCGACGGCGGCGATCCGGCCGAGATCGTCGAAGCGCGCGGCATGAAACAGGTCACCGATACCGGCGCGATCGAAGCCGCAGTGGATCAGGTCATCGCCGACAATCCCGCACAGGTTGAAAAAGCCAAGGCCAATCCGAAACTGGCCGGATGGTTCGTCGGTCAAGTGATGAAAGCCACGGGCGGTAAGGCAAATCCAAAGGCGGTAAACGAGCTGGTCAGCGCCAAATTGGGGCTTTAAGCGCGTCTTTCATCCGAACATGACGGATTGATTTAGGAGTATTTGCAGTGTTTTGGCGGCCCCAAAACTGACCTCTGCAATACAGACGCGATACCGACGCAATAAAGCTGTACGGAATTTACGTGTTTTCGGGCAAATCCAGCTCAAGCGCCAAGGCGTGAATAGCTGTCATCAGGTCACGGCCAAGCGCCGCATGCACCGCGCGGTGGCGGGCAATCCGGCTTTGTCCAGCAAAACTGGCAGCGCGCAAACGTACCCGAAAATGGCTTTCGCCGCCCTCTTGAAACCCTGCATGGCCACGGTGCTGTTCGCTTTCGTCGATGACCTCTAGGAACTGCGGCGCAAAGCTCGCCTTAAGCCTATTTTTTATTTCCTCAGCTCTCAACATTTTTTTTCGCCACCCCCTTCAAATTATCCACAGAAACTCTATGATGTTCTCCTTGAGTCGAAAAGGTGTGAAAATGACAAAATCCGATCCTTTTGGTTTTGACATGTCGGTTTCTTCTGCGAAGAAGAAAAATCCGCGCAGCCGGCGCAGCATGTCCGGTGCCTCGGATACATCGGTGCGGCCCTGTGCACACGAAGGATGCGCCGAAGCTGGCAAGTTTCGCGCACCCAAAGCGCCCGATGTTTTGGACGACTTTTACTGGTTCTGCAAAGACCATGTGCGCGAGTACAATCTAAAATGGAACTTTTTCAACGGCACCACAGAAGCCGAGTTGAACGCCCAAATGTCCAAGGACAAAGTATGGGAGCGTGAAACCCGCGACTTTCGCGACCCCGAAGCGCGCGCATGGGCCCGGCTGGGCATTGAAGACCCGCATCAGGTTTTGGGTGAAAACGCCACCAAGAATCCCGGCAAAGCCACCACCGGCAGCCGCCGTCTGCCGCCCACCGAGCGCCGCGCTGTAGAAATTCTAGAAGCGCAGGACAACTGGTCCAAAGCCGATGTGCGCAAAGCCTATAAAGCGCTGATAAAAGTGCTGCACCCGGATATGAACGGCGGCGACCGCAGCCAAG
This sequence comes from Marinovum sp., assembly GCA_002726375.1. Taxonomy (GTDB): domain Bacteria; phylum Pseudomonadota; class Alphaproteobacteria; order Rhodobacterales; family Rhodobacteraceae; genus CABZJG01. The sequence goes on along the minus strand of PBSX01000023.1, from coordinate 7,609 downwards.
AAGAGCAGCTGCAAGAAGTGGTCTGGGCCTGGGATCAAATCAAAGACAGCCGCAACTTTAAGTAGCGCTTTACACACCTCGCTTTCGCTCCTAACCTGTTTATTGGTGGTTAATAGGAGCGGCGCTATGGGTTTATGTCTTTATGTGGGAAATCGGAATTATTCCAGCTGGTCAATGCGCGCGGGTGTGCTGCTGCGCGCTTATGATATCCCGTTTGAGGAAAAGCTGATCCGGTTTGACAGCTTTGCGCCAGACAGCCAATTCAAACAAACTGCCCTTGCCCTATCGCCAACTGGAAATGTGCCGATCTTAATGGACAGCGATGTGCAAAACAGGCGCGGCGAACCGCTGGTGATCAATGATACCCTGTCGATTTTTGAATATATCGCAGAAAAATACCCCGCTCTTTCGCTATGGCCAAGCGATCTTGCTCTGCGCACACAGGCACGCAACCTGTGCGCCGAAATGCATAGTGGTTTCAATGGATTGCGTAATCACTGCGGTATGAACATCGGCGCTGATCTTAGCCATGCAGGGGCGATTATCTGGCGCGATCAGCCGCACGTGCGCGCCGATGTGGCGCGGATCGAAGCGGCTTGGGCGGATTGCATGGATCTATCAGGCGGTCCGTTTTTATGTGGCGGGTTTAGCGCAGTAGACGCCTATTTTGCGCCGGTTGTGATGCGGCTAAAGTATTTTGCCTTGCCTACTTCGCTTAAAACCACCCAAAGCTATATGAGCGCTGTTTGCGACCACCCTGCTGTCAGCGACTGGGTGGATCAGGCGATTGTCACGGCTGAGTTGCTACCAATCGAAGAACCCTACCGGCTGGCCACTGATGCCGCGCCGGCAGAGGCATAAAAGCTTGGCCTTAGGCCGCTTTGAACACCAGCGACACCCCGTTGATACAGTGCCGCATTCCGGTGGGCGCAGGTCCGTCATCAAAAACATGCCCTAGATGGCTGCCGCAGCGCCGGCAATGGCATTCGGTGCGGGTCATGAAAAACTTGCGGTCAATGCGGGTTTCAACCGCGTTCGCTTGTGCCTGCCAGAAACTCGGCCAGCCAGTGCCGCTGTCAAATTTATGCTCAGAGCTATAAAGCCCCAGATCGCAGCCGCGGCAATGATACATTCCAGCGGCATAGTTTTTATCCAGTGGTGAGGTGAACGCCCGCTCGGTGCCCTCTTTGCGCATGACTTTATATTCAAGCGGGCTCAACATCGCTTTCCATTCGTCGTCGCTTCGCATCACCTCGAATGTTTCCTCTTCATTTGCCCAAGCGGCGCGGCCCATAAGCCCGGCCATGGCGGTTGTAGCTAAAAAATCACGTCGAGTCATTGGAATACCTCCTAGCGTATGATGTGGGTTTTTACGTTCATTTCTCAAGTCACATCGGGCCACAATTGCGTGAGCTAAAAAACCCAACGGCATTGTTGCATTTTTTAAAAGAATTATTTGCCCTTCCCCTTGCCCTTATCCGCGTTATGTTGCACCACATCACTGATTATTTTTCCCAGAAGGAAGTTTGGGCATGGCAGATGGCATGAGCGATATGACTGCAAAGCCAACCGAAGATGTTTCGGTCCGCGAAGTCTTTGGAATTGATAGCGATATGGTGGTTAAGGGGTTTGCCTCAAAAGGCGAGCGGGTTCCCGAAGTTGATCCGACCTATAAATTTGATCCAGATACCACGCTGGCAATTTTGGCAGGGTTTTCACACAATCGCCGCGTGATGATCCAAGGCTATCATGGCACTGGAAAATCAACCCATATTGAACAGGTTGCAGCGCGGCTAAACTGGCCTGCGGTGCGGGTGAACCTTGACAGCCACATCAGCCGTATCGATTTGATCGGTAAGGATGCGATCAAGCTTAAAGACGGCCTGCAGGTGACCGAGTTTCACGAAGGTATCCTGCCTTGGGCGCTGCGCAATCCGGTGGCCATTGTGTTTGATGAATATGACGCCGGCCGCGCCGACGTGATGTTTGTGATCCAGCGGGTGCTTGAACATGATGGCAAGCTGACCTTGATGGATCAGAACGAAATTATCACGCCGCATCCGCAGTTTCGTTTGTTTGCCACAGCCAACACCGTTGGCCTTGGCGATACCACTGGGCTTTATCACGGCACCCAGCAGATCAACCAAGCCCAAATGGACCGCTGGTCTTTGGTGGCCACATTGAACTATCTTTCCATTGAGGCGGAAACCGCGATTGTTCTGGCCAAAGCGCCGCATTACAACACCGAAGCCGGGCGTAAAACGGTCAAGCAGATGGTCACCGTTGCCGATCTAACCCGTACCGCGTTTATGAACGGTGATCTGTCCACAGTGATGAGCCCGCGCACCGTGATCAACTGGGCTCAAAACGCCGAAATTTTCCGCAACAGCCTTGGCTATGCGTTCCGGCTTTCGTTTCTCAACAAATGCGACGAACTGGAACGCCAGACCGTGGCAGAATTTTACCAGCGCTGTTTTGACGAAGAGCTGCCGGAAAGCGCAGCCAGCGTCAGTCTGGGCTAAGCATTGGTGATCCTCGCCTTCGGGCGCGGGCGCATGGCACAAGGCTTATAAATAAACTGCGCTTTGGGCTTGTAATTTTTTTCGAGTGAGCGAGACTTGGCCAATGGCACAGCACTCAGACAACCCAGCCGATCCCTTTAAAAAGGCCCTTGCCGAGGCCACCAAAGTGATGGCCAATGATCCCGAGCTGTCGGTCACCTATTCGGTCGATCCTTCGGGTTTGTCGGGCGATACCATGCGGTTGCCGCAGGTCAGCCGCCGGATGAGCCGTGATGAGGTTCTCGTGGCGCGCGGAACCGCCGATGCGCTGGCGCTGCACCGAAAATACCACAATGATGCGACACACAGTAAATACTGCCCACAAGGCAATATTGCCCAAGAGCTTTATGAAGCAATGGAGGTTGCCCGCTGCGAAGCCATGGGCGCCCGCGATATGCCGGGAACAGCCGGCAATATAGACGCAAAAATTGGCGCGGAAGCCATGCAGAAAGGCTTTGCACAAATCACTGATCGCGCGGATGCCCCGCTTGCGACCGCCACCGGATATTTGATCCGCCATCTGGCAACCGGCCGTGATCTGCCTGCCGGGGCGCAAAACGTGATGGAGCTATGGCGCGATTTTATCGAAGGCCAGGCCAGCGAACAGTTGAACAATCTAAACGATATTCTGTCCGATCAGGCCGATTTTGCCCGTTTTGCGCGGCAGATTATTTCGGATCTTGGATATGGCGATCAACTGGGCGATGATCCCGATGAGCTGGACGATGAAGCGCAGGACGACGCCGACCAAACCGAAGAAGATGACCAAGACCCCGACAGCACCGGGCAAGACGAAAGCTCAGACGATGAGGCCGATGCCAACCCAGAGCAAAGTCAGGATGAACAACAGGACCCTACAGCTGCGCAAATTAGCCTAGATGACAGCGCGGATGACGAAATAGACGATGATGCGGATATGCCCGAAGGCGATGCCCCGCAAGAACCACCTGCGCCGCTGCCGGTGTCCGAAGCCGATCCAGATTATAAGGTTTACGCACAGAACTTTGATGAAGAAATCAAAGCCGAGGATTTGGCCGAACCGGTCGAGCTTGAACGGCTGCGCGCCTACTTGGACCAACAGCTTGAGCCGCTCAAAGGCGCGGTGGCGCGTCTGGCCAACAAACTGCAGCGCCGGCTTCAAGCGCAGCAAAACCGCAGTTGGCTGTTTGATCTTGAAGAGGGTATTTTAGATGCGGGGCGTTTGGCCCGCGTGGTCAGCACACCGACCACACCGCTCAGCTTTAAGATGGAAAAGGACACAGAGTTTCGCGATACTGTAGTGACACTTTTGCTGGATAACTCTGGCTCGATGCGCGGGCGTCCGATTTCCATTGCGGCCATCTGCGCCGATGTTCTGGCGCGCACACTGGAACGCTGCAACGTCAAGGTCGAGATTTTGGGCTTTACCACCCGTGCGTGGAAAGGCGGGCAAAGCCGCGAGCAATGGCTCAATGAGGGCCGGCCGCAGCAACCCGGTCGTTTGAATGATCTGCGCCATATTATCTATAAAGGCGCCGATGCGCCGTGGCGGCGCGTGCGCTCAAACCTCGGGCTTATGATGAAAGAGGGCCTGCTAAAGGAAAATATCGACGGCGAGGCACTGGAATGGGCTCACCGCCGCATGGCCAATCGCCCCGAAGCGCGCAAAATCCTGATGGTCATTTCGGATGGCGCGCCAGTGGACGATAGCACTTTGTCGGTGAACGCTGCGAATTATCTTGAAAAGCACCTTCGCGATGTCATTGCGATGGTGGAACGACGCAAAGCCGTGGAATTACTGGCCATTGGTATCGGCCATGATGTGACGCGCTATTATGAGCGAGCGGTCACCATCACCGACGTGGAACAACTGGCCGGCGCAATGACCGAACAGCTTGCCGCGCTGTTCGACACTGATCCACGCGCCCGCGCCCGCGCGATGGGTTTGCGCAAGACCGGATAGAGTATGAAAGAAGCGCTGTATCAGAGTTTTGATAATCAATCCGACCCCGATCAAGGGCCAGAGCGCCTGAACAAATTACGTAACGAGATGGCCGCGCGCGGTCTTTCGGGCTACCTAGTGCCGCGCGCCGATGTNCATCAGGGCGAATATGTTGCGGCGCGCGATGAACGGCTTGCATGGCTCACTGGGTTCACTGGCTCAGCTGGTTTCTGCGNGGTTCTGCCAGATTGTGCAGGGGTTTTTGTCGATGGGCGCTACCGGGTACAGGTGAAAAACCAAATTCGGGATGTTTTTACACCGGTTAACTGGCCCGAGGTTAAAGTGCCCGACTGGCTTCGCAGCAACTTGACCAAGGGCACCATTGGCTTTGACCCTTGGCTGCATACACTGAGCGAAATTGAAAGCTATGCCAAAGCCTTGGATGGCAGCGATATTACGCTCAGCCCCTGCGAAAATTTAATCGACCTTATCTGGACGGATCAACCACACGCGCCCATGGCAAAGGCTTTTGCCTATGACGAAAAATACGCCGGCAAAAGCCATTCCCAAAAACGCAAAGAGCTTGCGGACGTACTTAAGGACGCAGGCCAAGACGCGGTGGTGATCACCCTGCCCGACAGTCTGGCATGGCTGCTAAATATTCGCGGCGGGGATGTAAGCCATGTGCCAATCGCTCATGGCTTTGTTGTTTTGCACAGTAATGCCAGTGCAGATTTATTTATGGCCGCAGATAAGCTCTCGCAAATTGGCGAACATCTTGGGCCTGATATCCGCGTACACGCACCGGATAGATTTGACAAATATCTTGCCAATCTGACAGGTACCGTGGGCATCGACCCCGATAATGTGCCCATGGCTGTGGCCAGTATTTTGACCACCGCAGGCATTNCAACCCAGNGGGCGCAAGACCNGGCCATCCTGCCAAAAGCCTGCAAAAACTCTGTCGAGCTGACGCAGGCGCGCGGCGCGCATTTGCGNGATGCCGNTGCCATGTGCGAATTNTTGTGCTGGCTGGATGCCCAAGCGATCGGAACATTAAGCGAAATAGATGTCGCCGTAGCGCTGGAAGGTTTTCGCCGTGCAGATCCAGCACTGACTGACATTAGCTTTGATACCATTTCCGCCAGTGGCCCCAATGCAGCATTGCCACATTACAGCGTGACANAGGACAGCAACCGCCAACTCAAAGAGGGCGAAGTGATGCTGATCGACAGCGGCGGTCAGTATTTGGACGGCACCACAGATATCACCCGCACCATCGCCGTCGGAGTGCAGCCGGATGCGGTCAAACGCGCATTCACCCGGGTTTTGCAGGGTATGATCGCCATTTCGAGGCTGCGGTTTCCCGCCGGTATCGCCGGACGCGATCTTGATGCCTTTGCCCGCGCTGCGCTTTGGGCNGCCGGTCAGGACTTTAACCACGGNACNGGCCACGGCGTCGGCCAGTTTCTAAGTGTGCACGAAGGCCCACAGCGGCTTTCACGTCAATCCACAATTGCCTTTGACGAGGGGATGATCCTNTCCAATGAGCCAGGGTTTTACCAAGAAGGCCAGTTTGGCATTCGCACNGAAAACCTATTGGTNGTGCAGCGTGCAGAGATCCCAGAAGAGGGCAACATCAAGACCCTATACGAGTTTGAAACACTGACTTTTGTGCCAATCGATTTGCGCATGGTTTTAGGTGAATTGCTGACTGAGCCAGAAAAAATNTGGCTTAATTCATATCATCAAAGCTGCCGTGAAAAAATCGGTCATCGCCTTAGCGACAATTCTAGGTTATGGTTGGAACAGGCCACACGGCCAGTTTAAGATAATTTTTTACACAGTTNGCAGAAATTTGCTGCTTGAAAAGGGGCTTTATGACCTCNCCCGTACGAATAACAAAAGCCGGGGGAACCTGGACAGTGCGCGCNGGNGGCGCGATTATTGGCGAAAGCAATGCAGCGCTAGAATTGGTTGAAAACGGCCGTGATTCGGTGATTTATTTTCCCCGAAATGATGTGGCAATGGTGTTTTTAGACCGCAGCGCTCGGTCTAGCCAATGCAAAATAAAAGGCAAAGCCAGCTATTTTTCAATCGTGACCAAAAACACCACGTTGGAAAATGCCGGTTGGAGCTATGAAACCCCAAATCCGGCGGCCGCCGCCATAGCTGGGCATCTTGCCTTTTTTACAAACGATGATGTAACCGTCGGTTGATCGGACACTGCGTTATTCTTTGCAGCCCATAGTTCGGTGCCTGCGAACCAATTAAATCAATGCAAGTAGCTCAAATAAGAGCGTCTCTGCGGCAGAAGTTAGTGTTCGTGCTTTTTGGTCATAACGTCTCNCTCCANCCTTTGGCGCATGTTAGATAGGCTTTCGGGTCTTTTTATTGGCTTAATTCGGGGTTACCTTTGGGCAAAAGCCACTTAGGAACCCGCGATGACAAACGCCGCTGCCCTCAATGCCCTTGAGCAATTTCTGCAAAAGCGGCTTAGTCGTTCTGCGCCAGACCGCGATCTTCATGGCCGCTCGGAAAGCCATTTCCCCCCCATGCCGCCAGATGCAGTTGCCTATGTTGAAAGCACCGAAGAGGTTCAACAAGTGATGCGTATTTGTGCAAAGCATGATTGCCCGGTGATCGGATGGGGCACCGGCACATCGCTTGAGGGGCATACATCAGCGCCGCGCGGCGGTGTAACGGTTGATTTTTCTAACATGAGCCAAGTTTTGCAAATCAACCCCGATGACATGGACGCCTTGGTTCAACCCGGCCTGACGCGCGAAGCTCTGGACCTTGAGCTGCGCCATAGTGGGCTATTTTTCTCAGTAGATCCTCGTGCCAATGCCTCAATCGGCGGGATGACGGCGACACGGGCCAGTGGAACAACCACCCTGCGGTATGGCACTATGCGCGACAATGTCATTGGACTTCAGGTGGTGCTTGCGGATGGCCAGGTGATTAGAACCGGAACCCGCGCTCGTAAAACAGCCGCCGGTTATGATTTAACTGCCCTTTTTGTTGGCTCCGAGGGCACCTTGGGGCTGATCACAGAAATTGGCTTGCGGCTGCACCCCCGGCCCGAAGCCATCAGTGCCGGCATCGTCGCTTTTGAACGGATGGA
>PBSX01000022.1 GCA_002726375.1 Marinovum sp. | reverse complement strand
CGCAAATCTTCTGTATCAGTGACCACTTGGTCCCATGGGGCGCTGGTTGCGATCGCATAAAAGCTGGGGGCTAGGTCTACCTCAACCGTGTCAGTGTTTACCCAAATGCCAAATTTTCGCTCTTTACGCCGCACCAAAAGCGGCTCGGACGGACCGGAAACCGCAACGATCACCTGCAAGGGAACTGGCGAAATTTTGGTTTCCCGTTTGATTGCTCCAAATACAAGAATTTCCGAGCCGTCGAATGTGGCAGTGATTGCCACTTCATCATGGCTCATGCCCAAGACAACCTCTTCAGCTGTAACCGGCGCTGTGTTGACCAGCATCAAAAGGGCAATGATAAAGGCGCGCATCAATGGCCCCCTACTGCGCCAATGGTGTAAAGCTCAGTGGGCTGTACCAGCAAATCAAACGCCAATTTACCACAAACAGCCAAAACCATCAGCGCAAGCAAAATTCTAAGTTGCTCAGCGCGCATGCGGGTGCCGATCTGGGTACCGATCTGAGCACCGATCACACCGCCGACCAACAGTAAAACAGCCAAGGCGATGTCGACGGAATAGTTGGTCGTCGCATGCGATAAAGTGGTAAAGGCGGTGACGAAAATGATTTGAAAAAGCGATGTGCCAACCACGACTTTGGTGGGCATGCCTAGGATGTAAATCATAGCTGGAACCATGATAACCCCGCCGCCAACACCCATAATTGCTGACAGAATACCAACAAATAAACCAATCAAAACTGGAGGAATAGCCGAAATATAGAGCCCCGAGGTACGAAACCTCATTTTAAAAGGTAGGCTGTGTACCCAGCCCCGTTGGCGGCGTTTATACTTGGGCGCATTGCCCGAACGTGCCCGGCGCAAAGCACGCAGGCTTTCCACAAACATCAGGCTGCCGATAATACCCAAAAACACAACGTAGCAAAGTTTGACCAACAGATCGACCTGTCCCATGCTTTTCAGGTGGTTAAATACAACCACACCCAAAGCAGCCCCAGCAAGCCCTCCGATCAGCAGCACTCCGCCCATTTTTAGATCGACGGTTTTTCGTCTAAAATGGGCCAGAGCACCCGAAAATGACGAAGCAACAATCTGATTGGCTTCGGTGGCCACAGCCACCGCCGGTGGGATGCCGATGAAAAACAGCAGCGGGGTCATTAAAAAACCGCCACCAACCCCAAACATGCCGGAAAGAATGCCCACAAGCCCGCCAAGGCCGAGCAACAAAAAAGCGTTGACAGAAACTTCTGCGATAGGAAGGTAGATTTGCATATCACCCTCTAAACTACACCATGCTGCAAATGCAAGACATCTGCGTGCATTGCAGCACGCAGGTCTTATATAATTATTCAACTGGACTTATTGTATCCAGTCCATGCCTGCCGATTTATTCGCTGGTATAGGCTTTGCCGATCGCAGCGGGCGGGCGGGCCCGGCCAACAAGTCCTGCAACCACGATAATTGTGACCAAATAGGGTGCCATTGCCAAGAACTCAGAAGGGATAGGCGTATTCAGAATAGATAGTTTTTGCTGCAACGAGTCTGCGAACCCAAATACAAGCGCTGCTGCTAAGGCCCCCGCTGGATGCCAGCGGCCGAAAATCATCGCGGCCAAGCCGATAAAGCCGCGCCCATTGGTCATATTTTCATCAAACTGGCCCACCGTGCCAAGGGTAAACCATGCGCCGCCAAAGCCGGCAATCATTCCGGCAACAATGACATGCGAATAGCGGGTCTTGATGACATCAATACCCAGTGTGTCAGCCGCTCTTGGATGCTCGCCCACAGCGCGCGCCCTCAATCCATGGCGGGTGGAAAACAGATAATAGGTTGAGATCGCCACCAGTATAAAAGCGCCATACACAAAAATGGTCTGATTAAACAAAAGCGGTCCAAGCACTGGAATATCGCCCAGAACCGGTATCTTAATCGCCCGAAACGGGGTGGTGTTGTTTAGCCAGCGGTATTCAGTAAAGACTTGGCTCGATACATATGAGGTCAGCCCAAGGATGAAAAGNTTGATCACCACGCCGGCNATAATNTGATCTACCCNATAGGTGATGACCAGTGCTGCTAAAACAAACCCCAAGACCCCACCGGTTAAAATAGCACCNGCAATGCCNACCCAGCCGCCCAGAAGTGAGCCGAAAAGCGCACCGGAAAACGCNCCGGCAAGNAGCATGCCTTCNATGCCNATATTGATCACGGCAACCCGCTCACAGAATATCCCTGCCAGCGCGGCGAGGGCTATTGGAGTGGCCCGCACCACAGTGGCCTGCAGCATACCGGTTAAGGAAATGGATTTATCAGCGGTTGCCCAGACCAGAAAGGCAATCACAAATAGCGTCAGACCCGCCGCCAAAGACAGGGTGCGCCATTTTGCGCCGCCTTTTGTAAATTGCCGAAATCCCAAAAACGCAAGAACCGCAGTGATCGCAAGATTGACCCAATAGCTTGGCACCACAAGATTGCCGATGGCCCAAACATCGCGCGGTCGGGACAGCTTGAAGGTGGATTGGCTATCAACGCCGGTATCAAGCCAAAACAAAACCACAAGCGACAGCGCGACCAATGCCCCGCCGGTGATTACAGAGCGCATGTCAAGCGATCGCGCGGATGCTGTAAGGCTTTGAGCCGCGGGTTGGTTAAGATTGGTCATCACTTACACTCTTTTTGCTCACCGCGCTGAAACCGAATGGCAGTATTTGCTTCACAAGAAGCGGTGCGGCCACGAAAACAATAATCAGAGCCTGCACAATACCGATTAAATCAATTGACACACCCGCATCCACCTGCATTTGCCGCCCGCCAGCTTCAAGGGCCCCAAACAACAGCCCGGCAAGCAAAATACCCACTGGATGGGACCGCCCAAGCAGCGCTACGGCAATCGCATCAAAGCCGATGCCTGCAGAAAATCCGGGTGAGGCCCGCCCTAAAACTCCGGTGACCTGAGTAGCGCCTGCCAGCCCGGCCAGTCCGCCGGCAAGGGCCATGGCTAGCACAATAGTCAAACCGGCGCGGATGCCGGCATATTTGGCCGCATCAGGGTTTTCACCTGATACCCTAAATGCAAAGCCCAGTTTTGAGCGAAACAGCAGCCAATAGATCAGCGCTACGCTGATAAGCATAATCACAAGGCCTGCATGAACCCTGAGATTGGGATCAATAAACGTCAGTAGACGCGGCAACTCCGCTGTTTCTAAAACCGCTTTTGAAATTGGATCAGAGCGGCCGTCCTTTTGAATAAACGGTTGGCGTAAAACATAATCGAGCATCCGAAATGCGATCAGGTTGAGCATGATCGTGGAAATTACTTCATGCGCTCCAGTGGCGGCACGCAAAAACCCTGCAAGGCCAGCATAGAGCGCGCCGGCCAGCATACCGATCGTCAGCACCAGCGGCATATGCACATAAAAGGGCAGCCCAGTGATGGCAAAACTGGCAATAACGGCTGCCAGTCCGCCGATTACAATCTGTCCTTCGGCGCCTATATTAAAAAGACCTGCGCGGAACGCGAGCCCGATTCCAAGTCCAGACAACACCAGCGGGATGGTTGAGGTCAGGGTTTCGGATATTGCTGCCAATGAACCCACGGATCCATAGGCCAGTGCCACAAAGCTTTTGGCGATATTTGCTGGCGCAACCGAGGTCGCCAGCATAATCAAAGCGCTCAGCAGCAACGCCAGAATTACCGCAACAATCGGGATGAAAAAAAGCTCTCCAAGCGTGGCTTGCGAGCCAGTAACCGGGCGCAGCAAATCAATTGTAGAGCGGCTTGATTTAGATGTATCTGATGTCATGCTGCCACGTCTTTTCCAGCCCCAGCCATGGCAAGCCCGATTAATTGCCGGTCTGCTTGGCCAGTGCGGTTGTCAAATTCACCGGAAATACGTCCGTCAAACATGACATAAATTCGGTCTGATAGGTTGATTATTTCGTCAAGCTCTGAGGAAATCACCACCACGCCGTTGCCTGCATCCCGGCAGGCAATCAACTGTTTGTGGATATATTCAATCGAGCCGACATCGACGCCCCGGGTGGGCTGGGCGGCCACCACCAGCTTAATCGCCCGCTCCAATTCGCGGGCCACCACCATTTTTTGTTGGTTCCCGCCCGACAGGCTGCCTGCGGGAAGGAAAACGCTGGGCGTGCGCACATCATATTTTACGCAGGATGCGGCCGACTTTTCATTGGCTTTTTGCCAGTCAATTTCAAAGCCACTGGCATAGTCACTTTCATAATAGGCATTCAAAACCATGTTTTCAGCCACCGAAAACGCTCCGATCATTCCCGACTTTTGCCGGTCCTCGGGGATATGCGCAATGCCCAGTTGGTGGCGCTGGCGCACCGAAAGGGAAGTGATATCCTGCTCTTCAAAGGTAAGCATACCTGATTGGATCGGGGCCAGACCGCAAATCGCTTCGATCAATTCGGTTTGGCCATTGCCCTGCACGCCGGCAATGCCGACAACCTCGCCAGCGGCGACCTGCAGATTGATTTTGTCGAGGCAAATGTTATTGGTGTCGGTAAGCATGGTCACGTCTTGGGCGCGCAGTAGCGGATGTCCGGTTTTGGCCGGCGTACGCGCGACATTGAAACTTACCGGCCGGCCGACCATCAGTTCGGCCAAATCCGCTTCGGAAAAATCAGCCGGGTTGCCGCCGCCCACAACCTCGCCCTGACGCAGCACGTTTACATGATCTGCAATTTCAAGGATTTCATGCAGTTTATGGGTGATAAACACTATGGCTTTTCCNGCGTCGCGCAANGCCCGCACAATGCCAAAGAAGGCCTCTACTTCTTGTGGGGTTAAGACCGCTGTCGGCTCGTCTAAAATTAATACATTCGCAGAGCGAAACAGCACTTTAAGGATTTCGACCCGCTGTTGAAGGCCCACGGGCAAATCTTCGATCAGAATGTCTGCTGGCACGTGCAAACCATAGGTTTCGCTTATCTCTTTGACCCGCCGGCGGGCTTCGTTCAGATTGAGGTAATCGCCAAAGCCAACGGTTTCATTCCCCAAAATAACATTCTCGGCGACACTGAANACCGGCACCAACATAAAATGCTGATGCACCATGCCAATGCCCTGTGCAATGCTTTCGCCTGGGCCGTTGAATTTTACTTCGGCCCCATCGACGATAATTTGCCCGCTATCCGGCGCATAAAGGCCGGATAAAACATTCATTAAGGTGGATTTTCCAGCGCCATTTTCGCCAAGCAAACCAAGCACTTGGCCCGGTTTAATATTCAAATTGATATTATGATTGGCTCGGACCGAACCAAAATGTTTGCTGATGCCGCGCAGTTCTATTTCCATCGGCGATACCAAAAACCATAAGTTGAGAAAATTTCTTCTGAGTGTCTTCCGGGGCCAAAATCAGGCCCCGGAAGGNGAGAGGTAATTAACCGCCGACGTTNACGCTACCGTCGATAATACCGGCTCTTATGGCGTCAACTTCAGCTTTGAGGTCGGCTGGAATTGCGCTGTCAAAGCTGTGGTAGGGTGCAAGTGCCACACCACCATTGGCAACGTTGCCAAGCATGATACCACCGGCAAATTCACCATCCATGGCCTGTTTGATCACTGCCTTCACAGTGTTGTCCATGCGCTTGACCACAGACGTAAGATAGACGTGCGCCCGCTCAGGATCGGTTGCTGTCATATCCGCGTCAACACCGATAATTTTTAGCGCGTCAGGGCCCAATTCATTGGCCAAAGCAGAAGAGCCAAATCCAACGGGTCCGGCCACTGGCATCACAATGTCTGCGCCTTCGTCATACAGGTTCTGCGCAAAGGCACGGCCGTCATCAAGGCTGTCAAAGTTGCCGGTAAAGAGGCCTTCTTTGCTGTCTGGATTCCAGCCCAATACTTGTATGTTTGCGCCCTTGGCTGCGTTGTAATGCGCAACCCCATGTGCAAAACCATCCATGAATGCGGTCACTGGCGGAATATTCATGCCGCCAAAGGTTCCAACGATGCCTGTGCTCGACATGCCAGCGGCCAAATAGCCTGCCATAAAGCCACCTTCGTTGGTCGCGTAAACCTGACCGACAACATTTGGGAGTGTTGGGTTATAGGCAAAATCCAAGATTGAATATTTTTGATCCGGGTTGGCCTGCGCAGCAGCTTGCGTGGCATCGCCCATCAAAAATCCGACAGCGAAAATAACATCGCAGTTGTTGTCTCTCATAGAGTTCAGGTTTGGCTCATAGTCCGAGCCAGATTGTGATTCAACATAACGGCCATCAATGCCGAATTCGCTCATCGCGTCTTGGACACCTTTCCAGGCGGTCTCGTTGAAGCTACCATCATCAATTCCACCTACATCGGTGACCTGACAGGCGCTAAAGGCCAGTGCGCCGCTTACGGATGCGACGGTAAACGCTGTTGCCAACGCAGCTTTCANCGAAAGCTTTTTAAATGTTTGCATTTTACTCTCCCTCTTGAGAACAGCGTGTCATAGATCACGCCCTGATTAACTTTTGAAAATATGTCAAAATGACATTCAACAGACCATCATACTGAGCACTGCCTTTCGTCTTGTCCAGTATAATCTTGCCCTGCTGCCTACAACTTTACGAAGTAATCATGCTCTAGCATTGGAATCGGGCATTTGGTCAGATTAATGCAGAAATACACTGCCTTAAGATGGTAGGGTTTTGAAGCCCAATTTGGTTTTTTATCTGTTTAATCTAAGTANNGATTAGGCAATCANTTTTTGCAGAACCAAGGCATCTTCTGGCTGGGCCTCCGGCGCTTTATAGTAATTTTTGCGGGTACCTACGCGTTGATATCCTGCGCGTTTATAAAGNGCCTGAGCCGGCTGATTCGATGCTGCCACCTCTAGGANAACNNGGGTTGCACCGGCAGANTGTNCTTTGGTTTCAAATCGGGAAAGATAAACCAGTCCTAAGCCGCGTCGCTGATGGGTNGGATCCACTATGATCATGAATATCTCAGCCTCAGATGTGCTCAATTGTCCTAGCACAAACCCATGATTACCACNGANCAAAAGTCCATTTTCTGCGGTGCTGAGCTGNGCATATTCTGCAGCGCTCCAATGGCGTGATGCGGCATCGGCTCGCCGGNGAAGCGCCGCCATCGTCTCTGGTGTCATGACAAAAGAACAGGCGCGGTATGGCGCGCCGGAGCAGCATCAGGCGGTTTGATATAAAGCGGTGCAGGCGGCGTATTATTTTGCGCTTCTGCCGTGCTGGCAATCCTGGCGATATGGCTGACAAGGGCCGTTGGATCAACGCGCTCGATGATTGGCGCGCCTGGGCGCTCCAGCGTTGATTTTTCTACCAGCGTGGGCAAATCGCCATTGGCTGGATATTCTTTGAGGTAAACTTTGTCCTGTGGGCCGGGTACGATCACCCGGGCGGCGCCTGAAAGGCCAAAATAACTGGCCGCAAAACTGTCAACGCCAAGGGCAGGGCGATCGAGCGACAGGCTTAAGCTGCGCGCAAAGCTAACGGAGATTCGGATGCCTGTAAAATTTCCCGGCCCGATGCCAACCCCGATTAAATCTATATCCGCCAAAGTTTTTCCGGCCTGCGCGACAACGTCTTGGATCAACGGCACCAGATGCTCGGCTTGTCCCTTTTTCATTTCTACGGCTTTNANCGCTCTTAAGCGGTCACCAAAAAGNAAACGCGGCCGCACAATGCGCGGCCGATGTATCAAACGCCAGTATGCAGCGATCAGACCGCAACAGGGCGTACTTCNGTGACCTCNGGAATATAGTGGCGCAGCAGGTTTTCGATGCCCATTTTTAGGGTCATGGTCGAGGATGGGCAGCCGGCACAGGCGCCCTGCATTTGCAGATAAACAATCCCACGCTCAAACCCGTAAAAGGTAATATCACCGCCATCCTGCGCCACTGCGGGGCGCACGCGGCTGTCCAATAGCTCTTTGATTTGATCGACAATTTCGCCATCTTCACCGGTATGCTCTGCATGGGCAGAGACCTCGGATGTCTCGCGCATCACAGGCTGGCCAGACTGAAAATGCTCCATGATGACGCCCAGCAGAGCTGGTTTTATGTGATCCCATTCAGAGCTTTCATCTTTTGTTATGGTGATGAAATCGCGTCCGAAAAACACGCCTGATACGCCGTTTACTGCGAACAAACGCTCTGCAAGCGGTGACTTTGAGGCGGTGTCAGCAGAAGGAAAATCCGCTGTGCCATCTGGGATAACAGATTGCCCGGGCAGGAATTTCAGTGTCGCGGGATTTGGCGTGGATTCGGTTTGAATAAACATATGTAAGGCCTCCGGTTCGCTTCTCTATATGGCGCTGGTTTGATACGCTGTCAATATCTTAGAATGATTCTAATTTAGAATTAATTTTTAGCTCGTTGCAGTAAATCCCAAGTATTGCCAAAGAGATCGTGGAATTTTGCTACGATCCCATAGGGTTCGTAACGCGGCTTTTCGCAAAACTTAACGCCATTTTTACTCAGTCTTGCATGATCGGCTGCAAAATCATCGGTGTTCAGAAAAAATGCCACCCTGCCACCAATCTGTTGGCCGATCGCGGCGCTCTGCTCTGGGTTGGCTGCTTTTGCCAGCAACAGTCCACAGCCTTCCATGCTGGACCCCGGCCGCACAACAACCCAGCGTTTGCTGTCAGACACGACCTTATCAGATACCACAACAAACCCAAGCTTGGTCGTGAAATAGGCGATTGCTAGATCATAGTCGGGCACAACCAATGTCACCAAAGAGATTGTTCTTTGTCCCACGTGGCAGTCCCCTTTTAGGTGATCGCCTCAAGCCGTTCCTTGGATAGGTTTCCCGGTACGATGGTAAACGGAATGGGCAGCGAGCCAGAGCTTTTTGTCAACTGGGTGACCAAGGGCCCGGGGCCTTTGCTATCTGTACCAGCGCCCAGCACCAAAACACCAATTTCAGGGTCGTCGTTGACCTGCGCTAGAATTTCGGGCACCGGCTCGCCTTCGCGTATCACCAACTCGGGGTCAACCCCCTGACGGTCACGCATCCATTTTGCGAATACTTCAAAATGGGCATTAATACGCTCTCGCGCTTCTTCGCGCATAATATCGCCGACGCCAATCCAATGGTTAAACTCTTCGGGCTCAATCACTGCCAACACTTCGACACCGCCGCCTGTGTGCGCCGCGCGCAGGGCTGCAAAGCGCATTGCATTCAGGCACTCTTGACTGCTNTCTAGAACGACCAAAAATTTCCGCATAAATGACGCCTCCTTAAATTAAATCATGCGCCAAGTTGCACGGCAGCGCAA
Organism: Marinovum sp.; assembly: GCA_002726375.1. Taxonomy (GTDB): domain Bacteria; phylum Pseudomonadota; class Alphaproteobacteria; order Rhodobacterales; family Rhodobacteraceae; genus CABZJG01. The sequence continues at coordinate 9,868 of PBSX01000022.1, read as the reverse complement.
CGGGGCATTTGAGTTGGAATTTTAGAGCTTGCCTTCTGCGCTGGCCCAGTCCCAATACATTTCGCGCACGCGGCGGGCAATGGGTCCGATTTGATATTGCTGCTCATCAAAGGCCGTTACCGGCGTGACTTTGTGCATATTGCCGGACAGAAACACTTCGTCGGCGGCCTCAAAGTCTTCAAAGCTAAGAACACATTCATGCACNTGGGTGCCATCNTGCCTTAAATTAGTCATATGTCGGGCGCGGGTGATGCCGGCCAGAAACGTGCCATTGGCAATAGGTGTAAACACTTCGCCATCTTTGGCCATGAACACATTGGATGTAGCGGTTTCGGCCACATTGCCCATGGCATCCGCAACCAAGGCATTGCCAAAGCCCTTGCTGCGGGCCTCGACCAACATTCGNGCATTATTTGGATAAAGGCAGCCTGCTTTTGCATCAACCACTGCGCTTTCTAGAACCGGCCGCCGAAACTGGGTACGGGTCAAGGTCACGCTTGCTGCCGCATCTGCGAGNGGAATTTCTTCAAGGCAGATGGCAAAGCCTGTCAGTTCGGATTGCGGTACAATGGCCGAAGCATCACCATCAATGCCCCAATACATCGGTCGGATATAAACCGCCGCATCGGCGGCATAGGCGGTCAGCCCTTCGCGNATAATAGNNACCATTTCAGCNGCGCCGACGGTCGGGGTAAGCATCAGCGCNCGCGCCGAATTGTTGACCCGTTCGCAATGGGCGAGCACATCGGGCGCNANCCCGGAAANCGAACGCGCACCGTCAAACACGCCCGAGCCNAGCCATGCCCCATGATCGGCCGCTTTCATGATCGCGACATCGCCGTCATGCCAGCGACCTTCAAAATATGTGCGGATATTGGTTCCGGTGGCCATGGGCTATCCTACTTTATCTATTCCTGCGTTCGTTGCGGCCACACTTGGCCGCAGTTTGCAGCAGAGTGCAAAATTGCAGCCCCGGGCGCAAGCCTTGGATTGCAGCTCGGCGCTGAGGCGCCGCTGCGGTCATCCGGCGTTTAGCAGCCCCATGATGTCATAGGTCTGCTCAATGATCGGGCTGGCAATNGCGCGGGCGCGCGGTGCGCCTTCGGCAAGAATGCGATCAATTTCGGCCGGATCTTTCATCAANCGGGTCATTTCCATGGATATCGGCGACAGGATTTCCACTGCTCGTTCNNCCAGNATTGGCTTGAACTCGGAAAACTGTTTGCCGCCCACGTCACCCAGCACCTCAGGGACGCTTTGATCGCCAAGCGCAGCGTATATCGCCACCAGATTGCGCGCCTCGGGCCGCCCTTCCAGACCGGCCTCTTCCGAGGGCAGCGCATCGGGGTCGGTTTTGGCTTTGCGGAACTTTTGCGCAATGGTGTCGACGTCATCGCCCATATTGATCCGGCTCAAATCAGAGGGGTCAGATTTTGACATCTTTTTCGATCCGTCGCGCAGGCTCATCACGCGCGCTGCAGGCCCGCCAATCACCGGCTCGATCACCGGGAAAAAATCAACCCCAAAATCATGGTTGAACTTGATCGCAATATCTCGGGTCAGCTCAAGATGCTGTTTCTGATCATCGCCCACCGGCACATGGGTGGCATGATAGGCTAGAATATCTGCCGCCATCAGGGCCGGATAACCAAACAGCCCGAGCGAGGCATTTTCGGCATTTTTGCCAGCTTTGTCCTTGAACTGGGTCATGCGNTTCATCCATCCCATGCGGGCAANGCAATTAAATACCCAGGCCAGTTGNGCATGCTCTGGCACAGCGGATTGGTNAAACAGGATGGATTTGGCCGGATCAAGACCGGCAGCAATGAAAAACGCTACCCCCTCGCGGGTGTTATAACGCAATTCGTCTGGATCTTTTTTTGTGGTGATCGCGTGTAAATCCACCATGCAGTAAATGGTTTCGAAATCTTCCTCTTGCATCTGCACAAAGCGTTTGATCGCGCCAAGGTAATTGCCCAGCGTCAATCCTCCCGAGGGTTGCACCCCGGAAAAAACACGTTTGGTAAATTTATCGAGCGAATGCGTTTGGACCGCCTCCGACATATTCATTCTCCATCTGGAAGTTTCTGTTCAACTCGCTTACCCATAGCGATGTGTCCCGTCAAGCAAAGGTCCGGCCGAATGTCCGAAAATCAACCGCCCCCAGCTATTAATCCTATGCCGCCTGTTGTGACNGCCCTNTTTTTGNTCATTGCGCTGGTGGAATTTATATTCCTTATGGAAAGCTATGGCTTATTTGGTGGTCAGGGGGGAAGTAGCCTCCGTGTGAATGCGATCNAAAGTTATGCGGTGAATACAGCATTGCTTGCCTGGATGATTGAGAACCAGAATTACCCATTGGGGCATCTTGCGCGGTTTGTGAGCTATTCGTTTATTCACGTCAGCACATTACAGGCCGCCGTGGCCTGCGCGCTTTTTCTGGCCATGGGCAAAATGGTGGGTTCGGTGTTTTCCGCAGTTTCGGTTTTGCTTGTTTTTGCGCTGTCAGCAGCGCTTGGAGCCATNGCATTTTGTCTGGTGCNGCCCGAAGGCGGATGGCTTTTTGGCGCGTATCCTGGAATTTACGGCCTGATTGGCGCTTATACTTTCCTGATGTGGGTTACGCTCAAGGCTCAGAACGGCAGGCCCTCCCAAGCATTTTCGCTGATCGCCCTGCTTCTGGCGATCCAACTGGTTTTTGGCATAATCTTTGGCAATACATTTCACTGGGTGGCAGAATTGGTTGGGTTTCTGACTGGCTTTGGCCTGTCGTTCTTTTTCATGCCCGGCGGGTTCAGGCGGGTTATTGACTTCCTTAGACGTTAGCCATTGCGGCGCAGAGCCTGACGCAACTCAGCACTGGAAAACGCGCCCGCGACACTGCCAAGGCCGCCATAGGCCGATATTCCAGAAAGCACCAGAAAGACAGCAAAACCGATCCTTTCCAATGTCGTGCTGACCCAAGGATCAAGTATTACCACCACTGCCCAAAGCAAAGCGCCCATGCCTAGCGCTGCAATTGTGATGCGCGGCAACCGTGCCTTGAAACGAGCATCAAACTGCGCAACTGCGCCGAAGCGGCGGGTGCCCAGCATCAAGAGCACCACTAATAGCCAGGCTGACACAGTGGTGGCTATTGCCGGTGCAACCCAACCCACGATTGGCATTAAGCCCACTGCGAGGGCTGCGTTGACAATCATCGAAACCACTGCGTAGCGAAATGGTGTTTTGGTATCCTCACGGGCAAAATAAACCGGCTGCAACAGTTTTTGCAGAACGAAAGCCGGCAAGCCAAGACCGTAGATCGCAGTTGCCAGCGCCATTGCCTCGGCGGCGGACCGGCCTGTTGCCCCATGTTCAAACAGGGCAGACACAAGGGGCAGCGGAATAACGCACAAAGCTATAGCTGCTGGCAGGGACAGCGCCAGTGTAATTTCACCTGCGCGTGAAAAAGCCGTGCGCGCACCGTCATCATCGCTGGCTTGCAGCCGGCGCGACAACTCAGGCAGCAGTACAATGCCCACGGCAATGCCAACCACCCCAAGCGGAAGTTGATAAAGACGGTCCGCGCCATAAAGCCAGCTTACCGCATCGGCGTATTGGCTAGACACGAGCTGCCCGACCAACAGGTTGATCTGCATCACCCCGCCGGCCAGTGCGGCAGGAATTGCCACCTTGACCAGATGCCGCATTTCAGGGCTAAGCCGAGGTCGGCCGAGGGTGATTTTCAAGCCTGCACGCCAAGCTGCCCACCACAAAAGCCCCAGTTGCACCGCCCCTGCTATCGGGACCGACCAGATTAAAAATAAAATGGCCGAACGGCCCAAAGCCCAGGCCAAGAGAAGCGCTGCGATGATTAAAATGTTTAAAAACACTGGCGCGGCGGCGGCCATGGCAAAGCGGCCTTGAGCATTCAGCGCACCTGACAAAAGCGCCGCAAGCGAAATCAGAAGGATATAGGGAAACATCACCCGCCCATAGCCCACGGCCAGATCAAAACGGTCATCGCCGATAAACCCGCCCGCGGTCACCCACACAAGGGCCGGCATAAAGATCATCGCAAGCGCGGACAGCAGCAGAAGGACAAATCCAAGACAGCCCATGGCTTGGCTGGCAAATCCAAGCTGATCATCATCGGCTTCGAGCCGTTTTGAAAACAGCGGCACAAAGGCGGCATTAAACGCGCCCTCTGCGGTAAAGCGGCGNAACATATTAGGCAGGCGGAAGGCCACGATAAAGGCATCCAGCAGCGGTCCGGCNCCAATTAGAGCATAAAGCANCACTTCGCGGCCCATGCCCAGAACGCGGCTAAGCAATGTCCAAACGCCNACGGTCATAATGTTGCCGGCCAGTTTGACAGGGTGTGACCGCTTTGTTGTCATCGCACAGCCCTCTGGGCACCGCTTTCTATGGCGTCGCGCAACTTCCGCTCCAGCGATTGCTGTTTGCTGGCACTGTGGAATTTTAAGCCAAACATGTCTTTGACATAAAAGCTGTCAACCACCTGTTCGCCGTAGGTCGCAATCACCGCTGAATTAATGTAGACATTCGCGTTGGCCAGCGTCCGCGTAAGATCAAACAAAAGCCCCGGCCGATCACGGGTGTCGACCTCAATAATGGTATAAATTTCTGATCCTTCGTTATCAAAGGTGATTGAGGTAGGCACTTTAAACGCGCGTTCGCGCTTTTTAATCTTATCTTTGTCTTTGATCGCATCGCGGGCGACAACTTCGCCTTTGAGCGTTTTTTCGATGATCTGCTGCAAGCGCGGCAATCGGGCAGCATCATAGGGGTGCCCTTCGGCGTCTTGTATCCAGAACGCAGCGGTGGCGTAGCCGTCTTTTGAAGTGTAACTGCGGGCATCTACCACATTGGCGCCCAGAAGCGCTAGAGCCCCCGCCAAACGGGAAAATATCCCGGGATGATCGACCAGAGCAAAACACACCCGGGTGGCATCACGGTCGGTATCGGGGTGAAGATCAATACGTATTTCATCCTCGCCGATATTTTTCAATAGTTGGGCAAACACCGCATGGGCGGTCACATGCAGACCCTGCCAATAGGGTGGATAATGCCGGCCGGTTTCGGTTTTGAGGTCTTTGGCGCTCCAGCTTGGCAGTGCAGCGCGTAAGTTTTGTTTGGCCTCTGTGCCGCGCGTTTCGCGGTTCAGCGCTTCTTGACCGGTTTCCAAAGCGCGTCGGGTTTGCCGGTAAAGCGCCCGGATCAGCGCGGCTTTCCAGTTGTTCCACGTATCGGGGCCAACGCCGCGGATGTCACACACGGTCAAGACCGTTAGCAAATCCAAACGTTTTACTGTTTGCACCGCTTTGGCAAAGTCTCGCACCGTACGCGGATCGGCGATATCGCGTTTTTGCGCCATGTCGGACATTAATAGGTGATAGCGCACCAGCCATTCGGCGGTGTCCACATCAGATTTGCTAAGCCCCAGTCGGGGGGCGACTTTGCGGGTGATCTTTGCCCCAAGAACTGAATGATCTTCATTTTGCCCTTTGCCGATATCATGCAATAAAAGCGCAATATAAATCACTATGCGGTTGATCCCTTGTTTCAGGATTGAGCTTGCCACCGGTAGCTCTTCGACCAGTTCTTCGCGCTCGATCTGGGCCAAGTTCCGGATACATTGTATCGTATGCTCATCTACCGTGTAGCTATGATACATATTAAACTGCATCATTGCGACAATGGGTTCAAACTCGGGAATAAAAGCCGCAAGCACCCCAAGTTCGTTCATCCGCCGAAGGGCGCGTTCTGGGTTGCCATGGCGCAGCAGTAAATCAACAAATATCTGCTGCGCTTCGGGATCTTTACGCATCTTATCATCTATCAAGTGCAGATTTGCGGATACCAGCCGCATGGCATCGGGATGGATCAGCAGGCCAGTGCGCAGAGCCTCTTGGAACAGGCGTAAAAGATTAAGCGGATTTTGCAGAAATGCATCCGGCGTTTTGATCGACAGCCGGTTATGTACTACCTGATAATCGGGTCGCACCGTTGGCCGTCTGCGAAATATACGGTCCAGTAACGGCTCTCCTTTGGCATGAATAGCCTCAAGCGCGGTTAGAAAAATCCGCGTTAACTCACCCACTCCGGTCGCGTGGCGAAAATACTCTTGCATGAAAATTTCAACGCCGCGGCGGCCAGCGTGGTCGCGATAGCCCATGCGCTCGGCCACCTCAACTTGCAGATCGAAGCTCAGTTGGTCGGCCGCACGGCCTGCGATGAGATGAAGATGGCCTCGAACTGCCCATAAAAAGCCCTCAGCGCGCTTAAACTTCTGATACTCTTCGGGGCGAAAGACGCCCAAATCCACCAAATCTGCGGCCGAGTCGGCGCGGTGAACATATTTTGCAATCCAATAAAGCGATTGCAAATCGCGTAGCCCGCCTTTGCCCTCTTTGACATTGGGCTCGACCATATAGCGCTGGCCGCCCTGTTTGANNTGCCGCGCGCCGCGNTCTTGCAGTTTGGCCTCGATAAATTCGCGCTCGGTNCCGGAAAACAAATCGGACCATANCCGTGCGTTTAGATCACCGCTTAAAGTCTCATCGCCGCATATCTGACGATTTTCCAGCATCGCCGTTCGGATCGTGTAATCATCTTTTCCCAGCCGTAGACAATCTTTGACCGTCCGTGATGAGTGGCCGACTTTTAACTTTAGATCCCACAGCATATAAAGCATGCTTTCAATCACGCTTTCGGCCCAAGGGGTCAGTTTATATGGTGTCAGAAACAGTAAATCCACATCTGAATAGGGNGCCATTTCCCCACGGCCGTAGCCGCCAACGGCAATCACAGATAACCGCTCACCCTCCGTTGGGTTGGGCAATGGGTGCAGCCATTGGGTGGCAATTTTCCATACTGTTTGAACCAGACAATCGGTCAAATATGTGTAAGATCGGGTCAGTTCATGCGCAGCAGCTGGTGTTTCCTCAAATGCTTTGGCGATTGCTATCCTACCGGCTTTTTGCCGCGCGCCGAGGTCTTCTACCATACGCGCGCGCAAGCCTTTTGAGCCTTTTGAGCTTTCGACTGCCTCAGAAAGGGTTTCGGCCGTAGCCCTTAGGTCAAAAATCTGAACTGGATCACAAATNAGTTGCACGCTCTGGTGTGCAACTTCAATGCGATAGTGATCAGAAACTAGGGAGGTCAAAGGTGCTTGGGGCTGGGTCAAGGATTACCACACGTTTGTTAAAGACTTTGGCAACGGCGAGGCNGCGTTCGTTTGTGCCTTCGCCGTTGAGCCGGAAAATACCGTCAACTCCCTCAAAACCAGCCGTTTGTGTCAAGACCGAGCGGTCGAATCTATCANTTTGCCCTGCCATCAACAGGGCTCCGATGGCNGCAATACCATCATAGGCTAGCCCAGCAAGTTGATGCGGCTGTGCGCCATAGGCTTCTTTGTAACGAGCGTAAAAACGTTCGGATTTTCGATAGTCGGGCAGGGCAAACCAGCCCCCCTGAACCCCGGGCAAAGCCAAATTTTGGGCTGGCACATCCCAACGTGCCAGACCTGCAAACTGTACCTTGTCGGGCTGCACACCGGCTTCGGGCAGCATTTGCATCAACAGCCCAAGCGCCCCGGCTGTGGTCGAGGTTAAAAAGATCAGATCGGCTTCTTCGATCTCAACAGCTGCACGAATCAACGGCACAGCATTCACTACGCCGTCTTGGGAAAATTCAAAGCTTTGGGTGGCCACGATTTCAAGCGGCGTATCCATCGCCGCACGCTCAATGGCCAATCTTCCAAAACTGCCTTCGACATTATTTGGGTGCACGATAACCGCCCGCATTTTGCCCTGCGACGCGGCAAATTCAACAATCCGCTTGGCGGTATTGTCAAAAGTCTTGCCAAGAACAAAAACATTGCCGCCCGCAATCGCACTATTGTTTGAAAAGCTNAGGATATTCACGTTTTTGTTGGCAACAGCCAAGCCTGCGGCATTCGCAGCCCCGCCATAAAGTGGACCAATTATNATTTTGGCCCCTTCTTTGACGGCTCTTTGTGCCTGANGCGCCGCAATATCGGTATTTCCAGCGGTATCATAGACCCGAAGATCAATTTTCACTTTGCCAAGNTCGGCGACAGCAAGTCGCGCGGCATTTTCTAAACTGGCTGCGATTGGTGCGGTGGCCTCGGCGCTGCTTGGGATCAACAAAGCCACTTGCACGGGATCGGCCATATATTCGCCCTGACCATCGGTCAATCTGTTGGTTTCAAGGCCGCATGCAACGAGGAAAAAACTAAAAGAAATAATGCCAAAAGCCCGCAAGCGCTTGCAGATATATAAAATAATGTCAAACATAGGTGTCAACTCCGTCACGGATGGCTGTATCACAGCCATTTTCAAAACGCGATAATAAAGCTCAAAAAAAGCGGGTTTAGAGGTGAATCACAAGACTGTCAATTTAGCGCCTGGTTTGTACTTTGTTGCAACTCCTATCGGCACGGCTCGCGATATAACACTCCGCGCCCTGGATATTCTGGCAAATGCTGATGTGATTGCGGCCGAAGACACGCGTAGCATGCGAAAACTGATGGATATTCANGGCATTGCATTGGGGGATAGGCCTCTTTTGCCGTATCACGACCATAATGGCAAAACCATGCGCCCGAAGCTGCTTGAGCACTTGCGTCTAGAAAAATCAGTGGCCTATGCGTCAGAGGCAGGTACGCCCCTAATTGCAGATCCCGGTTTTGATCTTGCGCGTGAGGCAGCAAATAAGGGGCATCTTGTGACAACAGCGCCGGGGCCCTCTGCCGCATTAGCAGCCCTGACCTTGGCAGGTCTGCCAACGGATCGGTTTTTGTTTGCCGGGTTTTTGCCGAATTCGAAAAACGCGCGGCGCGGCCAATTGCANGCGCTGGCTGATGTGCCTGCCACATTGGTGTTTTACGAATCGCCCAAGCGGTTGGCGGCCATGCTGGGCGATGCTGCNGANGTGCTAGGCGGGGACCGCAGCGCCGCCTATTGCCGCGAGCTGACCAAAAAATTNGAAGAGGTACAGCGCGGCACGCTTGCCGGGCTTGTGGAGCGGACCCGCTCTTTAACGGTCAAAGGCGAAGTTGTGGTNCTTATCGACCGCGCGGCTTCAGGCTCTGTTAACCAANACGACATAGTGTNGGCCTTGCGCGGCGCGTTGCAAAGTATGAGTGTACGCGATGCCGCCGAAACCGTGGCCCAGGCTTATGGGCTGCCAAAACGTAAAATTTATCAGATGGCGCTGGAATTTGATAAGGAAAAAGACNNGTAAACACGCCTATCTTGACGGTCTTGCGGCCNAGCAACAGGTTGCAGCGCACTATCAAAAACGTGGCTATCAACTCAAACACACCCGTTGGCGCGGTGCGGGGGGCGAGATTGATTTGATCTTGTTTCACTCCGAAGTATGGGTGTTTGTCGAGGTCAAGCGGGCGCGGGATCATGCCTCAGCTGCCAGCCGGTTAAGCCGCAGGCAAATTCAAAGGATGTTTCAAACCGCCGAAGAATTTTGCCAAACATTTGCCCAAGGCCAACTTTGTGACATGCGCTTTGATCTGGCGCTGGTGAATGCCGAAGCCGATGTGGAAATCTTGGAAAATGCGCTTTACAGTGATTGAGGATTGTTGCCGCCCACCTATTGCTATTGCCGCAGCGGTTGGCCATTTAAAGGCAAGTCAACGTAAAGAGGTATGTTTTGAAAATCGCATTTCAGATGGATCCAATCGGGCCGATAGACATCGCAGCGGACAGTACATTCCGACTTGCCGAAGAGGCGCAGGCGCGCGGACATGAGCTGTTTTACTACACACCGGACCAGCTGGCGTATCAAGAAGGCCGGCTGACCGCACGCGGATGGCCACTAAAAG
>PBSX01000119.1 GCA_002726375.1 Marinovum sp. | reverse complement strand
TGCATAGTCATAGGTAAGATCGACAGGCTCACCAACCAACCCAACCATCGCCCCATTAATCCAGGCTTTGCGAATACGCGCATTTAGCACAGGCGCATCCACACGCGGGTTACAGCCAACCAATTGGATCATATGGGCGGTGTCTATATCTTCTATGGTCGCGGTGCCAACATAGGCAGACCGATTTCCAGCTGGAAGCTTTGCTCCATCCGTGCGGCATTCTACTTCGCCGCCCAAACCGGTGATCAGCTGCTTCATCGCAAAGGCGGCCTCAACCGGCACCAGATCGCCAACAAGACCAGCAACTTTTCTGTCTTTCATCGCAGCAGCCGCAGCACGAAGCGCTTCATCCCAGTTTGCGGGTCGCAATTTGCCATTTTCGCGAATATAGGGACGATCAAGCCGTTGCCGGCGCAGGCCATCCCATACAAATCGTGTTTTATCCGAAATCCACTCTTCGTTTACGCCATCATGGTTGCGCGGCATAATCCGCATCACTTCTCGGCCTTTGGCATCCACTCGGATGTTTGAGCCCAGAGCGTCCATCACATCTATCGTTTCTGTTTTAGTCAGTTCCCAAGGCCGCGCGGTAAAGGCATAGGGTTTTGAGGTCAGCGCGCCAACTGGGCACAGGTCAATGATGTTACCCTGCAAGTTGCTGTCCAAGGTTTCCCCTAGATAGCTGGTGATCTCGGCATCTTCGCCGCGGCCAGTTTGGCCCATTTGCGTGATCCCAGCAACTTCGGTGGTGAACCGCACACAGCGCGTGCAACTGATGCAGCGCGTCATGTGGGTTTCCACAAGCGGTCCTAGATCAAGGTCGGTACTGGCGCGTTTCACTTCGCGGTAGCGTGAAAAATCAACGCCATAGGCCATGGCCTGATCCTGCAGGTCACATTCGCCGCCCTGATCGCAAATAGGGCAATCCAGCGGATGATTGATGAGCAAAAATTCCATCACCCCTTCACGAGCCTTTTTGACCATTGGAGAGTTAGTTTTCACCACCGGCGGCTGGCCTTCGGGTCCCGGGCGCAAGTCGCGCACCTGCATCGCGCATGAGGCCGCAGGTTTGGGCGGACCGCCGACCACTTCAACCAGACACATCCGGCAGTTACCGGCAATTGACAGGCGCTCGTGGTAACAGAACCTCGGCACTTCCACATTGGCCAATTCGCAGGCCTGAATAAGGGTCATGGCCCCGTCAACTTCGATTTCTTTATCGTCGATGATGATTTTTTTCAGATCTGTCATCGTTCTCACTTTGCTTTGGCGTCTGCACCCAAGGGGCGCTTTTCTGTTGTATCAATGGTTGCACTGATGTTTTGGCAGCAGGCAGCCAAGACAGTCTCGGCAGATATGATTTGGGGCTTTCCCATGGCTTTACTCAGCAGCAACCGCGCTGACGCGGCCGGTACGTTTATGCTTGATCCGATCTTCTATTTCATCGCGGAAATTTCTAATCAGACCTTGGATCGGCCAAGCCGCCGCATCGCCCAGCGCACAGATTGTATGGCCTTCGACCTGTTTCGTGACATCAAGCAACATGTCAATCTCTTCGACCTCGGCCTCGCCGGTCACCAGACGCTCCATCACCCGCATCATCCAGCCTGTTCCCTCGCGGCACGGCGTGCACTGGCCGCAACTTTCATGTTTGTAGAACTTGGCAAGTCGCCAGATGGCCTTGATAATATCGGTTGACTGATCCATCACAATAACGGCTGCGGTGCCAAGACCCGAGCGCTGCTCGCGCAGATAATCAAAATCCATGATCGCTTCGCGCATGTGCTCGCCGCGAATACACGGCACCGAAGAGCCGCCCGGAATGACCGCTTTGAGGTTATCCCAGCCACCGCGGATACCGCCGCAGTGACGGTCGATTAGTTCTTCAAAGGTAATGGACATCGCCTCTTCGACAACGCAGGGCGCATTCACGTGACCCGATATAGCAAAGATTTTTGTTCCGGCATTATTTTGCCGCCCAAAGCTAGAAAACCATTCTGGACCACGGCGAAGGATGGTTGGCACCACGGCAATGGACTCAACATTATTTACTGTTGTCGGACAACCATAAAGTCCAGCGCCAGCAGGAAACGGAGGTTTCATGCGCGGCATACCTTTTCGCCCTTCAAGGCTTTCAAGTAAGGCCGTTTCTTCGCCGCAAATATAGGCACCCGCGCCATGGTGTAAGTAAAGATCGAAGTCCCAGCCAGACTTGGCCGCATTTTTACCAAGCAAGCCAGCATCATAGGCTTCGTCAATAGCAGCCTGCAGGGCTTCGCGCTCGCGGATGTATTCGCCGCGAATGTAAATATAGCAAGCATGAGCATTCATCGCGAAACTGGCAATCAGACAGCCTTCGATTAATGTATGCGGATCGTGGCGCATAATTTCACGATCTTTACAAGTGCCTGGCTCGGATTCATCTGCATTAACAACAAGATACGCAGGTCGACCATCACTTTCCTTGGGCATGAAAGACCATTTCAGACCGGTGGGAAACCCAGCGCCGCCACGACCCCGAAGGCCCGATGCCTTCATCTGGTCAATAATCCAGTCTCGGCCTTTTTTGAGTATGGCTGCCGTACCATCCCAATGGCCACGCTGCTGCGCGCCTTTCAGGCTGCGGTCATGCATGCCGTAAAGATTGGTAAATATCCGATCTTCATCTTTAAGCATTCGCACTCATCCTTTGTCCTTCTGGCGTATGCGCCAGAGCCGTAAGCCGTTATAGAGCGCCATGACAAACGTTGCCATAACCACAAGATCTATCAATACGGCATATTCGCCCGCCAGACCAATCCTTGGCCCTATCCATTGAGCAGCAAGCCAGAACAGCATTGTTCCGGCAATCACAATTGCCAGAAGACGCCCGCGTTGGGCTATCTTTTGGTCTGTGCTCTGCTCCATTCGTTACTCCTTAAACACCGCTTTCCATCGGTATTCGCTTTTTTCTTCATCCCTCGCCAATCAAGGCTTTGGCTTGATCAATCCATTTATCGCGGCTTGCGCGGCCGCTATAGCCTTTGAGGTTTTGATCAACCCACGCACATTCCTGATCGTTCCACTTGGCGATCTGGTCAAAGTGGAAAAATCCTGTTTCATTCAACAAAATTTCCAGTTTTGGACCAATGCCAGTGATTTTCTTTAAATCATCTGCACCGGATTTGCGTGCCGTCTTTAGCGTACGCGGTTTTTTAACGCCGTCAGCCTTGGGTGCGGCCTGCTTGCGCTTAGCCTTAGAAGGTTTGCCTTGCCACGGGGTGATGAGCGGCACTTCGCTGCCATCAATCCGCTTGACCGTATCGCCAATTGACCGCGCCAATTCAACACTCGCGTTGGTTTCAACGCGGCCTTTGTTGTGGGATGTTAGGCTGGTAAGGCCTGTGCCCGGTTCACAAGCGTACCGGCCATTTTGCGGGCCGGCATTGGGCACTTCGCCGCGCTCCAATTGGTCGATCATTTCGCCGAATCGCTCGGCAGTAAGGTCTTCAAAATAGTCTTTGCCAATTTGGGCCATTGGCGCATTTGAACACGCGCCGAGGCATTCAACTTCTTCCCAGCTAAATTTTCCGTCTGCAGACAGCTCATGTGGCTTGGGTGCAATTTTCTCACGGCATACAGAAATCAAGTCTTCTGCACCGCAAATCATGCAAGACGTGGTTCCGCACACCTGAATATGTGCTATGCTGCCAACCGGCCGCAATTGGAACATGAAGTAAAATGAAGCAACTTCTAACGCTCTGATGTAGGCCATCCCCAACATTTCAGCGATAGTTTCAATCGCAGGACGGGTGAGCCAGCCTTCTTGCTCTTGCGCCCGCCAAAGCAGCGGAATAATCGCTGAGGCCTGACGGCCTTCGGGATATTTGGTGATCTGCGCTTCGGCCCAGGCAAGATTGGCAGGGGTAAAGGCAAAACTTTCGGGTTGATCGGGATAAAGGCGGCGAAGCATTAGCGATCTATCTCCCCGAAGACGACGTCCATTGTGCCGATAATGGCGGCCACATCGGCCAATTGGTGCCCCGTGGCGATATAGTCCATTGCTTGCAAATGAAGATAGCCAGGCGCACGCAGTTTCGCGCGGTAGGGCTTATTGCTGCCATCGGCCACAAGATAAACGCCAAACTCGCCTTTCGGCGCTTCCACCGCTGCATAAACTTCACCCTCTGGCACGTGAAAGCCTTCGGTATAAAGTTTGAAATGGTGGATCAGCGCCTCCATTGAGGTTTTCATATCCGAGCGTGTGGGCGGGGCCAGCTTGCCGCGGGCAAGCACTTCACCTTTTTCGACGCGCAGCTTTGCAACAGCCTGACGGATGATGCTTAAAGACTGGCGCATTTCCTCCATCCGCACGAGGTAACGGTCAAAGCAATCGCCATTCTTACCCACCGGGATTTGAAAATCAAACTCGTCATAACATTCATAAGGTTGCGCCCGGCGCAAATCCCAAGACAGGCCAGAACCGCGCACCATGACGCCGGAAAATCCGTAGTTCAGTATATCTTCTTCGCTGACCACTCCAATGTCGACATTGCGCTGTTTGAAAATCCGGTTTTCGGTTAGCAAACCGTCAATATCAGCCATCACTTTGGGAAACTCTTGCGCCCATGTGTCAATGTCTTCGATCAACTGATCTGGCAAATCCTGATGCACACCTCCGGGGCGGAAATAGGCGGCGTGCAGCCGCGCGCCACAGGCACGTTCATAGAATACCATTAGCTTTTCACGCTCTTCAAATCCCCAAAGCGGTGGGGTCAATGCCCCAACATCTAAGGCCTGTGTTGTGACATTCAGCAAATGGTTGAGGATACGCCCAATCTCAGAATACAGCACGCGGATAAGAGAAGCACGACGCGGCACTTCCGTATTTGTCAACTTTTCAATAGCCAAACACCAAGCGTGTTCTTGGTTCATTGGCGCCACATAATCCAGCCGGTCAAAATATGGCAGGNTTTGCAGATAGGNACGGCTTTCCATCAATTTTTCCGTACCGCGATGCAGCAAGCCGATATGCGGATCACAGCGCTCGACAATTTCACCGTCAAGCTCAAGCACCAAGCGCAGAACACCGTGCGCAGCCGGGTGTTGTGGGCCGAAATTGATGTTAAAATTGCGAATTTTCTGTTCGCCAGTCAGGGCATCTTCAAACCCTTTGGAGCCATCCATCATTTACCGGCCTCCTTTTCGTCGCCGGGCAGAATGTAATCTGCACCTTCCCATGGGGACATAAAGTCAAACTGGCGGTACTCTTGAACCAAATTCACTGGCTCATAAACCACCCGCTTCTGGACTTCATCATAGCGCACCTCTGTATACCCTGTGGTCGGAAAATCCTTTCGCAGCGGATAGCCGCGGAACCCATAATCGGTCAGAATACGCCGTAAATCTGGATGACCCGTAAACAATATGCCAAACATATCAAAAACTTCACGCTCGAACCAATTGGCAGANGGATGAATATCGGTCAGCGATGGCACCATCTCATCATCNCGAATTGATATCCGCAAGCGAACACGCTGGTTTTGATACATGCTCAGCAGATGGTAGACCACATCGAAACGCTTCGGGCGATTAGGATANTCCACGGCNGTAATATCCACCAAGGTTGAAAACCNGCAGGTGGGATCCGTCTTTAGAAACTCAATGAAACCGATAATATTCGCCGGTGCGACATCAATGTTAAGCTCGTTAAAGCTCAGATCCCAAGCCAACACACAATCCGCGCGCTTGGCTTCTATATGGGCTCCAAGTTCCTTTAGTGCATCGCTCATCGTGTAATTGTCCCCGTACGNCGAATTTTGCGCTGNAGTGCCATAATGCCATAAAGCAGCGCTTCGGCAGTTGGCGGGCAACCCGGGACATAAACATCCACAGGAACAATCCGGTCACAGCCACGCACCACTGAGTAACTATAATGATAGTACCCGCCGCCATTGGCACAGGATCCCATCGAGATCACATAGCGTGGCTCGGGCATTTGGTCATANACCTTNCGCAGCGCCGGCGCCATTTTATTGGTCAAGGTGCCGGCGACAATCATCAGGTCAGATTGCCGAGGCGANGCCCGCGGCGCGGCGCCAAACCGTTCAAGGTCATAGCGCGGCATTGAGGTGTGGATCATTTCAACCGCGCAGCATGCCAGTCCAAACGTCATCCAGTGCAAACTTCCTGTCCGCGCCCAATTGATAATATCTTCGGTCGAGGTTAGCAAAAACCCTTTGTCTTGCAACTCTCGGTTCAGATCTGCAGTAGCGACATCNTTNTCTGCTGCCGCCGTGTTNGCTCCGGCCATCACTCCCATTCTAGCGCCCCCTTNTTCCATTCATAGGCAAACCCGATGGTCAGGACTGCCAGAAAGACCATCATCGACCNGAATCCAAGGGTGCTCACGTCCTTAAACGCAACCGCCCATGGAAACAAAAAGGCGATTTCCAGATCAAAAATGATGAACAGGATCGATACTAGGTAGAACCGGACATCAAATTTCATCCTAGCATCATCAAACGCGTTGAACCCACATTCGTAGGCCGATACTTTTTCGGGATCAGGATTGCGCACCGCGATCACTGCGGCGGCCAATATCAACACAAGGCCCAGCCCAATGGCAATGGCCAGAAACACTAAAATCGGGAGGTATTCCCTTAGCATCTCATCCACAANTGGCTCCTTTCTGCAAGCAGCTCAAAATGACTACTCTTCGATTTGGCTTGATGCGTGGTTTACTCTTGCCTTGATGCGGGGTCAACAAGGGTTCGCAACATTCCTNATGTAAAGTCAAATTTTGTAAAAACCTTAAAACTTTATTGTTCAAGCGTGGGTTTTAAGTGGACTTTTATCAGGTCTGTTCTANTTACAANGCGCTTAAATAGTTTAAACGGCTCTTCTTCATGAGATTTAACGCCGGCGAATTTTAACAGCGGCGACTCGCAAGCCCCTTAAGCGGACGATTAAACGGTTTTATCACTCACCATCGGCATCATCTGCGAGCCCAATCAACGGATCATCTGCCGCAACTTGAGCGCCGCTTTTGNCCAGAACATCTTTAATATGGCAATCGCGCGGCGCCACCAAAACATGCTCCATTTTCATCGCTTCAAGTACCAGCAAACGCGTGCCCTGGGCTACCTGCTGTCCAGGTTGAACCAGTATGTCCCGCACCAAGCCCGGCATCGGCGCATTGATCTGAACGGCCTGATCGAGAGTATTGGATGTCCGGTTGAGCGGGTCGAGCACGTCAAAGAGCAATCCGCCATTTACAAAGACCGTAATCTCAGGACCGTTTTGATAAAGCGGCGGCAAATGTTGATCTGTAAGTTGCCATTTTTGGCCATCGTAATGAGCCTCAACCTTGTTGCCGTCATAGTCTAGGAGACAGCGGTCCCCAAGCACTGTCGCCGTGACTTCATAAAGCTTGTCTTTGTGGCTGAGCCCCAATCGGCTTTGAAGGGGTGACCAAAGTGTAAATCCTGCCAGTGGATTGGGTTGAAATTGTAAATCAATAACGGCCAGTGCTGCAGCAATGATCGCATTCTGCGGAGCAGGTTTTGGCGCAACCAATGCCTCAAAATCTCGTGCGATTAGATCGGTATCCACATCGCCACTTCGAAAGGCTGAATTTTGGCTGAGAGCCGTTAAAAAGCCAAGGTTCGTCACAGCGCCCGCCACTTGGGTGCATTGTAAAGCATGGGTCAGCTTGTCCATCGCCTTATCGCGGCTTTGCGCATGCACAATAAGCTTGGCAATCATTGGATCGTAGAACGGCGATATGTCATCACCAGAACGCACAGCGCTGTCGGCTCTGCACCCTTCGGCAAAAGCAATATGCTCAAGGCGGCCAGCGGCCGGCAGAAAGCCTTTTTCGGCATCTTCGGCATAGAGCCTTGCCTCAATCGCATGGCCGTTTAGGTGCAGATCATTTTGCGCCTTTGGCAGCTGCTCGCCTGCTGCCACACGCAATTGCCATTCCACCAGATCAATGCCAGTCACCGCCTCGGTAACCGGGTGCTCGACCTGCAGGCGTGTGTTCATTTCCATAAACCAGAAACGATCGGGTCGCAGACCGTCACTTGCATCGGCGATAAATTCGATGGTACCTGCGCCTTTATAATGGATGGCCTGCGCTGCGCGAACAGCTGCGTCGCCCATGGCGCTGCGCATATCTTCGCACATTCCGGGCGCGGGCGCTTCTTCGATGACTTTCTGATGGCGCCGCTGCAATGAGCAATCGCGCTCAAAAAGATGGATCACGTCTTGGCCATCGCCAAAAACCTGCACCTCGATATGGCGCGGACAGCTGATATATTTTTCGATAAGAACCGCGCTATTGCCAAAGGCGGTCTGGGCCTCCGCGCGGGCCGATTGCAGAGCGTTAGTGAACTCCTCTGCACTTTCCACCAAACGCATGCCTTTGCCGCCGCCGCCAGCGACCGCTTTGATCAGAACAGGATAGCCGATCTGCTCTGCTTGTTCGGCTAGATACGCATCGCTTTGATCAGCCCCGTGATAGCCAGGCACCACCGGCACCCCGGCCTTTTGCATCAACGCTTTGGCTGCATCTTTAAGTCCCATGGCACGGATGGACGAAGCCGATGGCCCGATAAACGTCAGTCCAGCGGCTTCCACCGCTTCAACGAACTCAGGGTTTTCGGATAAAAATCCATATCCGGGGTGTATCGCTTGAGCGCCGCTATCAAGCGCAGCCTTAATGATGCGTGCGCTGTTTAGGTAGCTTTGCGCAGGCGATGCGGCGCCAATATGCACAGCTTCGTCCGCGCTGGCGACATGCAAGCTGTCCCGGTCCACATCAGAATAGACCGCCACCGTGGCAATGCCCATTTTTTGCGCTGTTCGCGCCACCCGAGCCGCAATTTCACCGCGGTTGGCAATCAGAATTTTTTCAAACATCTTAGGTCTCACTATTAGAAGCCTTTTGTTAGATCGGGCGTCACTTACATCCGGAAAACGCCAAATTGTGTGTCTTCTATCGGGGCATTCAGAGCTGCGCGCAGCGACAGGAAAAGCACCTCGCGGGATTTCCGGGGATCAATAATGCCGTCATCCCAAAGCCGTGCGCTGGCATAGAGCGGATGGGATTGGCGTTCAAACATGTCAATGGTCGGGGCTTTGAAAGCCTCTTCTTCTTCGTTGCTCCAAGAGCCCCCCTTACGCTCAATGGCATCACGCTTGACCGTTGCCAAAACGCCTGCGGCTTGCGCGCCGCCCATGACAGAGATGCGGCTCGCTGGCCAGCTCCACATGAAGCGCGGCTGATAAGCACGCCCGGACATGCCATAATTTCCGGCCCCAAAGCTGCCGCCGACCACCATGGTGACTTTCGGAACGGCAGTGGTCGCCACCGCAGTCACCATTTTGGCACCATGGCGCGCTATACCCTGGTTTTCGTATTTTTGCCCCACCATAAACCCAGTGATATTTTGCAAAAACACCAAAGGTATTTTGCGCTGGCTGCACAGTTCAACAAAATGCGCGCCTTTCTGCGCAGACTCGCTAAATAAAACGCCGTTATTGGCAATGATCCCCACAGGGCATCCCATAAGATGGGCAAAACCTGTCACCAAAGTTTCCCCAAAACGCGGTTTAAACTCATCAAAGCGCGATCCATCAATCACGCGTATCAAAAGCTCGCGGATATCATAGGGTTTGCGCAAGTCGGGCGGCACTATGCCAAGGATTTCATCGGGATCATAGGCGGGATCTTCGGGGGACTGCAAAACGACCCCTGCCGGCTTTTGGCGGTTTAAATTGCCAACTGCGCGGCGCGCAAGGGCCAAAGCATGTGCATCATCTTCGGCAAGGTAATCGGCCACACCCGACATCCGGGTATGCACATCGCCGCCGCCGAGCGCTTCGGCGCTGACAACTTCGCCAGTTGCCGCCTTTACTAAAGGCGGTCCGGCCAAAAAGATCGTGCCTTGGTCTTTGACGATAATGGTCACATCAGACATCGCCGGCACATAGGCGCCGCCCGCCGTGCAAGACCCCATTACCACGGCGATTTGGGCAATGCCTTTGGCCGACATGCGGGCCTGATTGTAAAAAATTCGGCCGAAATGATCTCGGTCGGGAAAGACCTCATCCTGATTGGGCAAATTCGCCCCACCGCTATCAACCAGATAGACACAGGGCAGATGACATTCTTCGGCAATTTCTTGAGCTCTGAGGTGTTTTTTCACGCTCATAGGGAAATATGTGCCGCCTTTGACCGTTGCATCATTGCACACCACCATGCAGTCGATGCCATTCACCTGACCGACCCCTGCAATCACACCGGCAGATGGCGCTGCGCCCTCGTACATTCCATGCGCGGCGGTCACTCCGATTTCTAAAAACGGACTGCCCGGATCCAACAGGTTTGATACCCGATCCCGCGGCAACAGCTTGCCGCGCGACAGATGCCGTTCCCGCGCCGCCTCACCGCCGCCCAGCTCTGCCATTTGCACCGCTTCTTGCACCGCAGAAAGGGCGGCAAGCTGGGACTGCCGATTTGCGTTGAAGTCTTCGGAATTTGTAATCACTTTTGACTTAAGTTTCATGGCATCCTCTTTACACTAAGCTCTTGGAACAAGGTCGTTGGCAAGACTTCTTTTAAAGTGCAATAATTGCCCCCAATAGCCGACAACATACCTGTAGGGTGCAGCATTTGCCGGCTGGCAAACGACCTCAATCCGCTCCCAAAAAGCGCGACCTGCGAGAGCATAACAATCTGTCAGTTGCGCAGACCGTCCCTCGGCACTTTCATTTTCAAGGTAAAGCGCGCTGTAGTGATCAATGATGTCAGTCTCGCTTAAGGTAGTGGTTTGCACCCCAAGGCGCAGCGCGATAAGTCCGACAACCGCTATAAACAGCGCCATAGCAATCCAAGCAAAAGAGAACGTTCCAATTTGCATCACGGTTGCCGCAGTGACCAAAGGAACAACGCATGATCCGCAGTCATTTTCAAATCACAGTTTGCACCGGCGTTCACATGCGGCTGGTTGGAGGTCTTTTCCCCGGTTTCTAAAAGTTTCAAAATATCCGCCAAAGCCCCCTGCCCCATAAGCCAGATTATCGCAATTGTGATCGCGAAAACCTGTTTCATCGCATGGCCGACATCAATTCGCGCCCTACGAGCATGCGCCTAATTTCCGAGGTCCCCGCCCCAATTTCCATCAGCTTTGCATCGCGGAAAATGCGCGCCACCGGTGCATCTGCCAAAAAGCCCG
>PBSX01000118.1 GCA_002726375.1 Marinovum sp. | reverse complement strand
TTCGCGCAGGGTTTTTGACGGAATGGTTCCCGTATGGACCGATACCCCGCCCAAGCGGTCATTGCGATCCACCACCAGCACCTTGCGCTTTAATTTGCCCGCCTGAATAGCCGCTGCGCGGCCAGAGGGACCAGACCCGACGATGATGAAGTCATAATGTGCCATGATCTAGTCTTTATAGAGCGCTTCAGCGTGAAACGCGATATGGTCATCCATAAAGCTGGTGACAAAAAAGTAACTGTGGTCATAGCCCGGCTGCAAACGCAAAACCGCAGGTTGCCGCCGCGCAGCCACGGCCCGCGCCATAGCTTCGGTTCCCAAAAGGGCGCCAAATTGATCTTTGGTTCCGGTATCAATCATCAACGGGCCATCAAATCCCTGCTTTTCCATCAGTTGCGCGGCATCATGCGGCTGCCAAAGGCTTTCGTCCGAACCCAGATAGGCAGTGAGCTGCTTGCGGCCCCACTCTGTTGCAGTCGGGTTGCAGATCGGTGCAAAGGCCGACACCGAGCGAAACCGGCCAGGCAAGCCCATTGCCAGGGTCAAGGCGCCATGCCCGCCCATGGAATGGCCACTGATGGATTGCCGCGCAGGATCAAGCGCGAAGTTTTCAAACAGCAACGCGGGCAGCTCATCGGCAATGTAATCCCACATTTGATAGTGCGGCGCCCAGGGGCCTTGGGTGGCATTGACATAAAATCCCGCGCCCTGCCCTAAATCATAGGCCTCATCATCGGCCACACCTTCACCGCGCGGCGAGGTGTCGGGAAAAACCAAGGCAATGCCCTGCTCGGCCGCCCATGCCTGTGCCCCGGCTTTGACCATCGCATTTTCATGGGTGCATGTCAGGCCTGATAAATACCAAAGCAGCGGAACCGGACCTTCATTGACCTCTTGTGGTAGAAATAGCCCAAAGGTCATATTGCAATTGCACCGCTCTGAGCGGTGTTGGTAGACCCCCTGCACACCGCCAAAACATTTGTTTTCTGAAATGGTTTCCACTGCTATGTTCCTTTTGCCAAACGTCTGTTGTGGCTAGCGCAAAAGCCCTGCACCCCACAAGAGCCATTCGCGACATATTACTGGTTGGATAGGTCACAGGGTTCACCCCCAAGAAGCCATGCCCAATGCACCCGCCTACGCCAGCAGCCAGCTCATCACCAATGAAACGGTTACGATACTTCCCAGCGTGGACATTAAAATTGAGGCTGAGACCCGCTGCGGGGCAACATTGTAGTGCTGCGCCAGAATATAGATATTGCCAGCCACCGGCAGGGCCGCCGCCGCAATCATCACCGAGGCCGCATAGGGTTCAACCGCAAANAGCANCANNGCACTGGCAGCAACNGCAGCCGGNTGCACCACCANTTTGACCNCCGACAGCCANANNGCNANCTGCGCCCGCTCNGNGGATTTACCAGCCAGCGAGGCGCCAATGGCAAACAGCGCCCCGGGGCAGGCCGCAGCGCCCAGNAAAATCACAAACTCACTGAGCGGATCAGGCATCGGCAATTTTGCCGCCGACCAAAANAGTCCAAGTGAAATTGACACAATCATGGGGTTTTTGAGCAGGCCGATAAACACTGTGCGCAGGGTTGCCAGCCGCATCCTACCATCGCGAGAGGCTTCGATGAAAATCACAATCAGCGAGCTAAAGACAATCAGATCAACTGCCAGAACCAGCATTACATAGCCCACAGCCTCGGGGCCCAAAAGCATGGCCAGCATCGGGATGCCCAAAAAGCCAACATTGCCAATCACCCCGCATTGCGCTTCGACCGCCGCTTCGGCCAGCGGCACGCGCCGTAGCAGCGCAAAGCTGATCGCCATCAGATAAATTGACCCCGTGGCCAGCAGGTAGGCAAAGATAAAGTTCCACTGCAGAAGCGCGCCCAAAGACAAGCTAGATGAAAACCGGAAAAGCATGGCCGACAGGGCAAAGTAAAACACGAATTTGGTCAGATAGGCGGTGGCTTCGGCTGTGAACATGCCGCGCCGCACAGCGAAATACCCCAGCCCGATTATGGCAAAAAATGGGATGGTTTTGAAGAAAATAGCGATCATAATTTTAGGCTTATCAGGTGGCCGTGCAAGGTCAATTGAAATCATGGCATAAGCCAAGTTTATCCGGCCGCGGCCGGCAGATTGGTTTTTGAGTATTTGAGCAAAAGAAAAGCCTGATGGTTGCCAATANGTANCCCAGTGGCAAACACCAGCGCGCCGCCCTGAACAACTTGNAANGCCGCGCGGAAAAATGGTGTTTCCATATANCGGTTCTGANCCCAGGCAATNACCCAAANTTCCAAAAATACCACAATAAAGGCAGTGCTGTTTGTAGTTTGAATATCTGCGATAAAATACGGCAGGGCNTGGCCCAAGCCGCCGATTATTNTCATCACCCCGGCCGCCAGACCGCGTTTTATCGGCGAGCNGCGACCTCAGATTGCCCCATCATCGGAGNCNGCTTCGGTAAAGCCCATNGATATTCCCGCACCAAACGAGGCGGCAAGGNNGANCAGAAACGTTGNTTCGCTGCTTTGGNTGGCAAAAGCGGNGGCAAAAATNCGCGCCAGNGTGGAAACCGACCTATCNATCAGACCGGNCAGCGCCGGCTGTATACAAGTGAGGATAAACTGGCGTCTGGCANGCATGTCTTCGCCGCTNGCATGCGCGCCGGTCAGATGCGTGTTTTCAAGAGGCAGCGCGGCGGCGTGATGCGCCGCTTCGCTGTCCGCTAAATCGGCCAGTAACCGCNGGGTTGCCNNATCTGAGCAGCGCTGCGCNGCGGCCAGATAAAACCGCTCTGCGCGTTGCTTCATTGCAGCGGCTTCGGCGCGGATGCATTCAAGGGAAAGGTTTTGCATTAACCAAATTGGTTTTCAGTCATAATATCCACCCACATGATCGCGGCGCAGCAGCGGGATATGATCCCNAAAGCGGCGGATATGCAGATCAATCAATTTCTGACCGTGACTGCGCTCTTTTGCAGCCATGCCATNAAACACCGCCGCGCTTGCTGGATACGCGGCGNGCAAATGCGCTGCAAAGCTGCCAAAAATACGGCTACCCTCTTCTTCTGACGAGATNGCCAAGGTGAGAATTTCCTGCTCGGAGAGGGTGCTGAATNGGCGCCGGTGNGTAANAAATCACATCTGTTCCCCGATCAAAATATATCTTATCGTGGTTTTATAGAGCGCCGCCTGTCAAGGCCTCTGGCAGCCATCACGGCCCGGTTTAAGCAAGCCTATCAGTTTAAAGCTGGCGATGCATAACCAGCGCGTCTATGAGCCCAAGCGCCGGATGCTGAAACGCCTGCGGCAGGCGGCCCACCTCGGCAAAGCCACAGCTTTGCCACAGGTGAATGGCCNCAGCATTGCTNGCCAGCACAAAGTTAAACTGCATAGCGCTATAGCCGGCAGATTTGGCGGTCTTGAGCGCATGTTCAAGCATGGTTCGGGCAATGCCCTGACCGCGGGACTGGGGGTGCGTGACAAAGCCGCAATTGCACACATGCGCGCCGCCGCCAGGGTAATTGGGGCGNATGTAATAGCTGCCCACAGCCTGATCCAGACGCATCGCAAGATAGGCGGTTTTACCCTCCCCGGTCCAATAGTGCAAAGCTGCGCTTTTGCTGATATCGCGGTCCACTGCATAGCTGTCGCCGGCGTGAAACGCGGGCTGCAATATGGCCCAAAGGGCTGCGCCATCCTGTAGGTTGGCCGGGCGCAGCGTCAGGGCACCGTTCATGTGAGTTGATCGACAGACCGGATCACCTGATGCACCAGACCATAGTCCAGTGCCTCCTCAGTGGTGAGCCAGAAATCGCGTTGGGTATCTTGGGCAATTCGGGCTTTGCTTTGACCTGTTGCAGCGGCAAAAATATCTTCGAAACGGTCGCGCATCTGGCGGATTTGTTCAGCCTGAATTTCCATATCCGAGGCCTGCCCGCCGATACCCCCGCTTGGCTGGTGCAGCAAGAACCGAGTATTGGGTAGACAATAGCGGTCTTTGAGCGCCGCGCCCACAAAGATCAGCGCACCCGCACTTGCCACCCAGCCGCTGCCAATGGTGCGTACCTTGGGGCGAATAAACTGGATCATATCATGCACCATGTCACCCGATTCGACATGCCCGCCGGGCGAACTAATGATAAGGTTGATCGGTGCATCACCATCTTCGGCCAGTGCCAGTAGCTGTTTGACCACCCGCAGCGCCAAAAGATGGTTGATTTCTCCGGCCACAATCACTGTGCGGCTTTGAAAAAACCGGGCCTCTAGAACATTGTTTGATTGGTTGTCCTTGGACCCTTTTTGTTTGTCTGTCATTTGCAATCCCTTCCTTTGACACCGGTCGATAGTCTGCGGCAGATATGAGGGGTTGTCAAACTTGGGCGACCAGTAGAAACATCCCTACTGATCAATAGACTTATATAGAAAACTATTTGGTCCGATACATCCGATGACAGGATTTACAGCCAGCACCAATTGCGGCAAGGCCGGCGCCAAGCCCGTCGGGAGAGCCTGTATCAAGAGATTGCACCGCTGCGGTAAAAGCCTCTGATTTGGCCAGAAAATCATCCCAATTCGTCCAGATTTCCGGTGCAGCGCCTGACGCTGTTTCGGTCACATTTTCAGTGAATTTCTCTGGTACATCTTGCGCAAGAGCAAGCAAAACCATTTTGGCCTCGGCGGCATCTTCGGCATCAAAGTCCAAACTGCCGCGCGCCATGCGCGAAATCAAAGACAGCGGAGCTTTGAAATCCGTCATCAGGATCATCCTAGCTTTCACCACCTCAGAGGTGACGTTGGCATGCGCAAAAGACAGCGTAGCCAAAAACATAAGGGCAAAGGTCAGCAGAATTTTTTTCATAACTGGCTCCCGTTGGGCTGAGCGTTGGTGATCTTTGGTCGGTTCAATAAATATAGGAACAATTGAGCAGAAGGAAAGCCTGAACGCACCTGTAGTCTCGCACGCTATTTTTTGAATACATAAAATAGGTTTTCGTAATATGCGGAAGTCCGACCACTTATTACTAGGGCTTCTTAGCGTGCCAATGCGCGGTGCGGCCGTTCGATTTCAAAGGTCTTCAAATCCTCTTGGAATTACGCTCGACTCGCTGTGATAATAACATTAAAAGAACAAAGTAAGAACATTTCTTTTGCCGAGTGTAAAATGCCCCATCGCCGTATTATGTGTATCTGGTTTCCCCGTCTTGGAGCAGAGCGCCTTTTGCGCCTTGAGCGCCAAACCACTGAGGCCCCTTTTGCAGTGGTTCAGGATGATGCCCAACGGCAGGTTTTATGGTCGCTGTGCACGGCGGCCAGCACGATGGGGCTACAACGTGGCCAACCGCTGCGCGATGCACAAGCCATGTGCCCCTCCCTACGCACTCGGCGGCGCAACCCGCATGCTGAACGGCAATTTTTACGCACCCTTGGTCGCTGGGCGGGAAAATTCAGCCCTTGGGTGGCACTAGAAGACCCCGACAGCCTAATGCTGGATATCACCGGGTGCGCACATCTTTTTGGCGGCGAACAAGCCCTGATAGGGCAGCTCACCACTGATTGTAATGCGCTTGGGTTGAGCACACATATAGGACTGGCGGACACCAAAGGCGCGGCTTGGGCTTTGGCCCATTATGGCAAAGGCAGCGCGCCAGCTGACCGCAGTGGGGATGCCATTGATCAAGAGGCTCGCGCGACCCGCTCACGCGCTGCCAAACGCTACGGCCAGCCCCCAGATATGTGGTCAGAGGGTGGTGATAGAGTGGCCAACACCCACCATATCGCCCCTGTCGGCAGCGCCCACAGCGCCCTGCGCGAACTGCCGGTGGCCGCATTGCGGATCACTCCAGCCTTAACGGCAACCCTGAACCGCTTAGGGTTGCGGCACATTGGTGAGCTTAGCTTCCAGCCGCGCGCGGCGCTGGCGCGCAGGTTTGGCAAGGCCCTGGTGCAGCGCTTAGATCAGGCTTTGGGAAGCACCCATGAGCCGATTTGCCCACTGCGCGCACCAACCTGCTTTGCAGTGCGGCTCAGCCTGCCAGACCCGATCGGACTGCGCGATGATATCATTGCCGCCCTCGATCGGCTTTTGCCACGTTTGTGCCAGCACTTGAAAGCACAGTCCCAAGGGGCCCGGAACATTCGGCTGGAAGCCTTTCGCAGCGATGCCACCATTGATAGCATCGAAATTGGTCTGGCACGCCCTAGCGATACCCCAGAGCGGATCTGGCCGATCCTGATGATGAAACTTGACAATCTCGAAGCCGGCTTTGGCATTGATCTTCTGCGGCTTGAAGCCACCCGCACCGAAGCGCTGCACAGCACCGTGCTCACGGGCCACCTTGGTGCAGGGCAGCACACCCAGCAGCAAAAGGAAAACCCGCATCTGATAGCAGATCTGATCGGGCGGATCGGGGCCAGGATTGGGTTAGAGCGGATCACCCGCCACCATCCAGCCAATAGCTATATCCCCGAAAAAAGCCACCAAACACTTGCGGCAGCCTGGTCCGAGCCCGCCAAAAACTGGGCCAAATCCCGCCTCAAGCGACCCATGGTTTTATGGCGACCAGAACCGATAAACGACCTTCAAAAAATGCAGCTTCCCAGCCTGTTTCGCTGGCGCGGCCGCCCAATGACCGCAATCGCGTATCACGGCCCCGAGCGCATTGCGCCCGAATGGTGGCTAGAAGATCCCAACTGGCGCAGCGGCGTGCGCGACTATTGGCAAGTGACCTGCGCCGAGGGCGATAAGCTTTGGCTGTTCTTTGCCCATGGCGCGGCTATATCTGGCGGTTGGTTTTGCCATGGCAGCTTTGCCTGACCCGCACTTACATTTTTTCTTTGCCTAAATACTCACTTTGACAACCACAAGGTCAACCAGCCAAAACGCCGTTTTAATTTGAGTATTTGAACAAAGAAAAAATCTAGACACAGCCAAGTGCCATATGACGGTTAACATCTTTGTAAAGCAAATATCGAAACGGTCCAGGCCCACCAGCATAGCATGCTTGCGGACAAAAGGCGCGCAGCCAGAGGTAATCGCCAGCCTCGACCTCAACCCAGTCCTGATTGAGACGGTAGACCGCTTTGCCCTGCAAGATATAAAGCCCGTGCTCCATTACATGGGTTTCCGCAAATGGGATCACCGCTCCAGGCTGCAGCGTGACAATATTGACATGCATATCATGGCGCAGGTCTTGCGGATCGACGAAGCGGGTTGTGGTCCAGGCGCCATCGGTGTCGGGCATTGCAATCGGCGTTTGCTCGCTCTCATGAGCCACGAAGGCGGTTGGCTGTGTAATGCCATCGACCGCGCAATACGCCTTTCTAATCCAGTGAAACAAAGCGCG
>PBSX01000117.1 GCA_002726375.1 Marinovum sp. | reverse complement strand
TCTCTACTATCTGCTCATGCTGGTTGCGGGGTTCGCCTTGACCACTCTGTTGCTCAGGGCCCTCGGAACTCCCTCACTTCCATCCTGGCTCCTCCAACCTCCGGTCGCGCTGCTCGCTCTGGTTCCTTTGACGGCCTGCGCGCAGTACTTCATGACTCAGTCCTTTGGACCGGACACCGCCATGGGAATTCTCCCGTGGCCTCCAAAGTTGTTCTATTATGCCATCTTCTTTGGCTACGGTGCAGTCTGCTTCGGCCGACCTGAATTCGAGGATCAGGCGGGACGCTGGTGGCCGTTCCTGCTGGTGGCTGCTGTTCCATTGGGGGTCTATGGGATTCATCTTTTTCAGGAGATTCCCGTGGGAGGTGAGCGCTTCATCTACAGCCTCTGCGCGGCCCTCTTCGCATGGGTCATGATCCTCGCCTTCATCGGCCTGTTTCGAGCCTTCTTCTCGCGCGAAAACAAAGGAGTGCGTTTCGTCTCGGACGCCTCCTACTGGATGTATCTCGCCCACCTCCCCCTTGTCATGATGCTCCAGGCCCTGATCTCACGCTGGACCCTTCCCAGCTCTCTCAAGCTTACCCTGCTCTGCCTGGTCACCTTTGCCTTCCTGCTCCTTACCTACAGATACCTCGTGCGCTATACCCTCATCGGAACGATGCTGAATGGCAGGAAGCTACACCCCTCCAAATTGCCTCCTCCGGTTCCCCCAGCCTCTCCCGGGGCTTGAAGGTAAGGGCTGCTCACTACGATCATCCGGACCAGTTAGGTCCTTGGTTGTCTCAGCTCACTCTCTCGAACGAGGCATGCGAGCACCACTCTTCTCTCTCCAGCGGCTCAGGCGCTTTCGCATCTCCTGCACGCGACCTGCTTCAACCCCTGCGAGGTTCTTTTTTTCCCCAAGATCTTTTCTGAGATTATAGAGTTCCACCTCGTTGCGGTCGAAGAACTCAATGAGCTTGTAGTCTCCCATCCGAACGGCACTTCCCAGTCGATTATCCCGGTGAAAGGCAAAATTAGGATAGTGCCAGAAGAGGGCATCCCTCTCCAGATCTCCCTTGTCCATGAGGAGAGGCAGGAGGCTTTCGCCATCCCCCGGATAGTGCTTCCTTGTCTTCAGGCCGGCCACCTCGAGAAGGGTCGGATAAAAATCTGTAAGAATGACGGGGTCCTCACGAACCTTCCCCGCCGCTACCTTACCCGGCCACCGCACGATCAGTGGCACCCGGATTCCTCCCTCGTAAAGATGCCCTTTATCCCCCCGGAGCGGACGCGCATCACCCACCCCCCCAAACGGTCCATTGTCCGAGGTAAAGACCACAAAGGTCTCCTCCTCGATCTTCAATCGTCCGAGCTCCTCAAGGACACGCGCGATGGCAAGGTCCATCGTTTCCAGCATTGCCGGGTAAACCTTGTGATTGTAGCCAACCTTGGGCTTGTCAGCCCATTTCGCGACAAACTCCGCAGGAGCCTCCATCGGCCAGTGTACTGTATAATTCCATAGCGCCACGTAGAATGGTTTCTTTGCCTGCACCTGCTTTCGCATGAAGCTGATGGTCTCATCCGCCAGCCGATCGGGAAGGTATTCCCCCTTCTTACGATCTGTGAGAAACGGGATTCGGTAGGGATCAAAGAAGGTGGGTGGCCCCCCGTAGGAGCATCCCCCGATGTTAACGTCAAAGCCCTGAAACTGGGCCGCGAACCTCTCCTCCCGGCCCTTGTAAAGATGCCACTTCCCAATAAAGGCAGTGGCATATCCAGCTTCATCTCGAAGACGCTCAGCGATAGTCGTATACTCAAGAGGGAGATGATCCCTCATCTCCGCCGGCAGCAGCTTCGAGTCTGGTGGAGTAAACCGATCCTGATGAGGCAGGTGATTGGTCAGGTGCAGGCGCGCGGGAGAATGACCGGTCATGAGGGCCGCCCTTGTTGGGGAACAGACAGGCGCCGGCGCATAAGCATCCGTGAACCGAACTCCCTCCGTCGCAAACCGGTCGATGTTAGGGGTTTTCAGGTGAGCGTTCCCCTGACAGCCCAGATCCATCCACCCCATATCGTCGATGAGAATAAACAGGATATTCGGCTTTCCTGCCGCAGGGCAATCCAGAGCCAGCAGGAAGAAGAATACTGTTGCCAGCGCTCTTATTATTCTCCGTCTCTTCTGTTCTAAACAAGCCATCTTCTCAGGTCCTCCCCGCGCAGCGATGCTGCAATCGGTCATACTTCATTCCCCNGCGAGCCAGCGTAGACCATTGTTAAGGGAAAACGGATTAACCCCTATTTTTTNGGAAGAAGCCAGACATTGCGAAACTGCAGNGGATTTCCGTGACCCTGTAGCTTAATCACGCCCGGAGTGCCCTCAGGCTCTCCACGGGCACCACCCGTCTTGCCGTTGATCTGAAGCTTTTCATGAATTGTTACCCCATTGAGTCGAGCGGTAAGAATCGCATTGCTGGCTTTTTTNCCATCCTTCATGACCGCCGAATTGAAATCGACATCGTAGGCCTGCCACTGAAGAGGAGGCAGGCACATATTCACCTTTGAATCCGCCTTCTGGTAAATTCCCCCGCACTCGTTGTTCAAACCCATGAGCCCAAAGGAGTCGAGAATTTGCATTTCGTACATATCCACCTGATAGAACCCACTGTTTCCACGCCCCTGACTCCGGGCATCGGGCTTGAAGGGAAGCATGAATTCCACATGCATGATATAATTGAGAAACTTTTCCTGAGTTCGGATATCCTGCCCATCCGTATTGAGTAACCCTGTCTTTTCGTCGAAGCGACCTCCCTGCCAGTTCTTCATNCTGCTTTTGCTCCCATCGAACAGNACGATGGCATCACGAGGAGGCTTTGCACCAAGGGATGGAGACTTACGAATCGTCCGCTTGAGAGAAAATTTAGCCCCCTTGGCGGAAGCCCCCGAAAACACGCCCTTCGAAATCGATCCGCTGTAGGGCTGATGGCCCCTCGGAGGAAAATTGCGGGTAGCGCTGAACTTCGCCGCCTCACGCGCCATGTAGTTTCTTGAACCTTCTGCTGCAGTGAAGTTTGCCTTTTCTCCGTCCAACCTACCATCCAGCAACGANTTATTCTGACCATCCCAGCCAGCACCGGGNAATCCTCCNGGATAAATCACTGCATGAAAGGAGCCCTTTCCGAGAGCGATAACCTGGGCCCCCATTCCATCACCTGCATATTCCCCCTGAATCTGAAAATCTCGAGGAAGCGTATCGTCTGCGGCATCGGTCCAAAGTTGTCCNAAGGAGTTTCCTGCCAAACAGGCAGCAGCCAGAGTTATCTTGAAAGTAGGGGTGAAAAGCATGGCGGTATATTGGCGTTATACGAATCCAACAAGCCACATGTTTCAACCAGAACTTTACCAACGGNCTTCATTTTAAGCCCTTAANGCCTGCTANTTCCGGCACATTCTTCCCCGGCTGCCGCCTGTGCACCCGCAAACTTTACACTTGGAACCTCGCCGGCCCGATACGATGGTTCGGTAGGATGAACAATCATTTCAGGATCTACTGGTGTCTTGGGATTTTCCTGTTCTCGATCAACCCGGCTCCGGCTCAAGAAGCCCCCGTCTCCTTCAGGAACGAAATCATGCCCATCCTTTCCCGGGGTAGCTGCAACACCGGCGGCTGCCACGGGCACCGCGATGGAAAAGGCGAACTTAAACTGTCTCTCTGGGGCGAGGATCCCGGGAAGGATCATAAAGCTCTTCTCCAAGGCGCCAGAAGGGTGAAACTGAGCAGCCCTGCCGCCAGTTGGATTCTTCGCAAGCCAACTCTTCAAATGGAGCACCAGGGCAAGAAACGCTTCGATTCCGGGTCATCAGAATACTCGCTTTTACTGCGCTGGATCAAACAGGGCGCAGAAGATGATCACGGTGACGCTATCCAATTNAGGTCTCTGGAGGTTACCCCGGACTCCTCCATCTTCAGCGAGCCACAACGCAGCATCCAGCTCAAGGTGTGGGCAACTTTTGAGGATGGCGAGCAACGTGACGTTACATACTGGGCCACCTACAATCTCTCCAATCTGGTAGCAGAGGTCGACCCCAAGGGGGAGGTTACTTTTTTCAAACCGGGAGAAACTACCGTCCTGATCCGCTACCTGGACAAACATGCCTCAGCGCGCCTCACCCTGCTCCCTGAGCGACCCGGTTTTACATGGCACGATCCCGCTCCCGTCAATTACATCGACGAACACATCTTTGCCAAGCTGCGCCGTCTCCGCATGAACCCATCAGGCCTGTGCGATGACACCACCTTTATCAGACGTACTTTCCTTGATATCATTGGAACCCTGCCCACTGCTGAGGAAGCTCGCTCTTTTGTTGCCAACCCAGCGAAAGACAAGCGGGAAACACTCGTCACACAACTTCTTCAGAGACCAGAATATGCTCAGTTCTGGGCTCTCAAGTGGTCCGACCTCCTGCGCAACGAAGAAAAGGTCCTCGACAGCACAGGGGTCGAGGCCTTCCACGGCTGGATGCGGGAAAGCTTCGATCAGGGTAAGGGAATCGACCATTTTGTCCGCGAACTTCTCACCGCCCGGGGAAGTACTTACAAAAACCCTCCGTCTAACTACTACCGGGCACTCCGCAACCCCACGGATCGCTCCGAGGCTACCGCTCAACTCTTTCTCGGCGCCCGCCTGCGCTGTGCCAAGTGCCACAATCATCCTTTCGATCGATGGACTCAGGACGAATACTACAAATTTGCGGCCCTCTTTGATGGCATTGATTACAAGGTTATCGAGAACAAGCGCCGCGACGGATTCGACAAAAATAACTTTGTCGGGGAACAAGAAGTCCAACTCGTCAAGGAGCGGAAATTCAAGGATCCGAGAAGCAAGAAACCACCTGAGCCGGGACTCCTTGGATCCGAAGCAGCTCCTCTTGATAAGGAGAGGGACCGCTTCGAGCAACTCGCCGAATGGATCACTGGTTCCGACAACACCCTCTTTGCCATGGTTCAGGCAAATCGGATCTGGTGCAACCTGATGGGCCGGGGACTGGTGAGCCCTGTCGATGACTTTCGTCCTACCAACCCCGCCAGTCACCCCAAGTTGCTGGAAGCACTGGCAAGGGATTTCGCAGATCACGGCTACGATCTGCGGCATCTCATCCTCCGAATCACAACCTCTCGCACCTATCAGCTCTCTACCGAAGTCAATCGTAGTAATGGTGAGGATACCGTGAACTATGCNCGCGCGCTCATAACCAGGCTACCTGCCGAGGTCCTCCTCGACGCCGTCCACTCGACACTCGACCAACCCGGGAAATTCAAGCAATACCAGAACATCAAACGGGCCCTCGCTCTTCCGGGGATCAAGGGAGCATTCCTTGAAAATAATCCTCATCATGATGACCGTTTTCTCCACCTCTTCGGCAAACCCCCGCGGCTCCTGAACTCAGACGCCGAGCGTCTTAATGACATCTCTCTTGCTCAAGCCTTCGAGATGACGAGNGGAGAGACTCTCTCCACTCTTCTCAAGGCAAAGGGAAACCGCCTGGATCAACTCCTATCCGGCGAATTGAGCGATGAAGAAATTCTAGCCGAACTCTACTGGACTGCCATCAACAGGCCTCCAACCACCGAGGAACAAGAAGAACTCCTGCAACACATCGTGGATCGCTCCGGCAAGGACAAACGCGGGGCCCTCGAGGACATCTCATGGGCTCTCCTCAACTCAAAAGAGTTCCTCTTCAGACACTGATCGATTTTCCTCTTCCGACTAGAAACCCTGAACACCNGCCAAGCTATCAATCCCTCCTGCTCCAGCTTCCGCGCCCTCTCACCCGAGCCTTCGCGCCGCACCATGATCAAAGCCGGTGGCATGGGGCTTCTCGGGCTCACCATGCCAAGAATCCTGCAAGGGGCCGAAAAAGGCCCCCCTGCCATCCCAATCGCGCCCAAGGCAAAGTCTGTCATCTTCCTTTTTCAGTGGGGCGGGCCGAGCCAGATCGACATCCTCGACATGAAACCGGACGCGCCGAAGGAATATCGCAGTCCGCACAAGCAGATCCGCACCAGCAATCCCGACATCGAAATTTGCGAGCACCTCCCAAGGCTCTCAAAATGGATGGATCGTTGCACTGTCATTCGCACGCTTCACCACACCATGAAAAATCACAATTCGGCTGGCTATTACGCCCTGACCGGGCAGCGCCCGCCGAGTGATGATCAGCGCCTGCGTGACCTGCCCGACCTCTACCCCGCCTATGGCTCGGTGGTGGACCGCCTTAATCCGGGAGGAGTAGCCGAACTACCCACCTTTGTCAGCTACCCCCATGTTGTCGCGGACGGATCCCCAACACCGGGTCAACATGCCAGTTTCCTCGGAAAGAAACACGACCCCCTGTTCATNCCGCGGGACCCTAACGCAAAGGACTTTCGCCTTCCCGAGCTCAGCCTGCCACATGGTCTGGATATTGATCGCCTCCATCATCGCCGTGGACTCCAGAAACTCATCGACCGGCAATCACGCCTGCTGGATCGCTCCGCCGAAGCTCGCGGAATGGATCANTACTACGACCGGGCCCTGCGCATGCTTAACTCTGAGCGCGCCCGTAATGCGTTNGACCTGAGCAAGGAACCAGAGTGGCTGCGCGACCGCTACGGCCGCACCACCTACGGNCAGGGTTGCCTNCTCGCCNGGCGNCTNGCNGANAGCGGGGTGAAATTTACCACCGTCTATTTCGCAAGTAGNATTGGAGGNCGCAGNATCAACGANGGGGGATGGGATACTCATGGNTTCGACAACACCCGGATGTATCCNATCGTNGANGGATACCACCTTCCNATTACNGATCANACNCTCCCNACCCTCCTGGANGANCTNGATCAACGGGGNATGCTNGATGAGACTCTNGTNNTNTGGATGGGNGANTTCGGACGCACNCCNAANATCAATAAAAACGTGAGNCGTGATCACTGGCCNCAATGCTACTCCGTTCTNCTNGCCGGCGGGGGAGTGAAAAAAGGNTTCGTCTACGGAAAATCNGACAANACCGCCAGTGCTCCGGAAGAGAATCCTGTTACTCCAGAGGACCTCACCGCGACCATCTATCAGCTCCTGGGCATTGATCCCGAAACTATGATCCACGACCTTCAGGATCGCCCCGTTCCAATCTCGAGTGGCAGGCCGGTCTGGGATGTGATCGCTTAAATCACCTCCACGCCGGGAGAAGCCAGCGCCCCCGCTCCACCTTGACGGGAAATTTTTTCCCGCTGGCAAGCTCTACGACGACCGGCCAATTACGGCTCTCTGCATCTCGATCAATCATCACGGCGTGGGTTCCCTCGGGATTCACCGCCGGATCAGTAAGGCCCTTCAAGCCGTTACCAACTATCGAAACATTCTTTCCACTTACGCCGCAGGTATACCACAGTTCGTCGCGCCCCCGGAAAAGAATCCGCTCAGAATCCTTTCCGGCTACCGTCGCAAAATCCCCAATCTCGCTACGAATAAGGGAGATGCGCCCTTCCATTCCCAGTCGCACAATCCGCATTCCCGACCTGGCCTCCCTCTGCTCACCAGCTTCACCAGTCAGAAGAGTAAGGCCAGTGCCATCACCCAGCCAGGAGAGGCTCCGAATATCCATTGGCTTACCGAGTGTCTGGGGCTTGGCATCGTTCGAAGACAGAAGATAAACCTGATCTTTCCCAGGTTCTGTGGAAAAGACCACCGCCAGCGTCTTCCCATCAGGAGACAGCGCCGGGCTTCGACAGATCCCTCCTGACAGAATATCGCCACCAAGTTTCATCTGTGTTCCCTGCAACAAATTCACCAGGAAGAGATCTACTCCTGATCCGTCCCGCGCTGCCGCACTCACCACGACCTTGCTCCGCTGGTCCGTAAAGCATCCTGGAACACACGAACCCCCAGCAAAGGGAATCCGAAGGAGTTTCCCCGTGTCAAGATTCAGAAGTTGCCCTCCCGGCTCAAATTGCGTCAATCCAGGGCGCCAAGAACCGGACCGACCGATCATAACAATACCATCCCGATCCGCTGGCAGAGGCGCACTGTAATCAGGATATGTCTTGATGATCGGAATCTCAGGTGGCCCCTCCAGCCATTCTACCCGACTATACTCCAGCTCAAGACTTCCCACCGAAACCCGCTCCATGAAGCCTGTCATTTCATCTACCCTCCACTGGTTCCCCTGTTCAAGCCGACGGCGGATTTCTAAGATGTTCCGGGCCAGTTCACTCCCGGGCTTGACCTGAGCTCCACTTAATTTCCGGAGGAACGACTCGGCTCTTTTCTGCTGCGATTTGGAAAGGGGCTCCCTTATCACAACTGTCTCTCCCACGCGCCTGCTTAAAGTGTGATCGGTCCCACGTGCATAAGGCGGCGGCCACGCCTCGCTGAGAAGGCGGGCAACTAGCTCATAGGAGAAAGGCGCTTCCCAAGGCTGATAGATCCCCTTGAGTCCACCAATCTCTTCCACCGCCCACTTCCCAGCTCGCGCCACAACCCTCGCAAAGGGCTCCGGCTTGTCCGCATCTGGCTTTACCACAATACGAATTTCGAAGTCTGGCGGGTTACTGACAACCCTCATGCCAAATCTCGCACCAGTTCCAAGAGTAGCCCTGACCGCCCACCGCGCTGGCCCTGTCTCAAGACGAACCTTTGAACTCTTCGCCCTATCTTCGAGAGTGTCCAAACCCGTCTGAGCGGGCAACACCTCGACAGCCACCATCGTCAGGAGCGAAAAGATCCCGAATCGGCTGGGACGTCCTGAGTTCGCCATGGACCGATCTTATGGGAAAGGCTCTGCCAGTCAAACGACATCCCCAGCGTAGATATCAGTTTGCACGAAAGTGCGGCGCATTGCTTTCTGGGAGCCATTTGCTCAGCCCTGCCTTGATCTGCCTGTATTCGGGATCACTTGCAAGATTACGCCACTGGTTTGGATCTTTGGACACGTCGTAGAGCTCCTCCCCGCCCCTCCCGTAATGAATGTAGTGAAACAACTCGGAGCGAACCGCGTGATTAGGCCCGTGCCAGTGAGGTGAATGGGTAATCACAGCAGGATAAGGCCACTCGGCCTTCGGATCACGCACGAGGGGAGCTATGGTTCGTCCCTCGATCCTTGGATTGGGCGGCAACCCACAGAGATCAACGAGGGTCGGATAAAGATCCAGAAGACTCACCGGGCGACTGCAGGAGCCAGCCTCGGGGTTACCTCCCAGGGTCTCAGGTAGATGGATGATCAGAGGCGTGCGGGTATTCTGCTCCCAGAGTGCGCTCTTAGCGAATTTCTTCTCCCCAACATCATAGCCATGGTCCCCCCAAAGGACCACGATGGTGCTCTCGGCATAACGACTTTTCTCTAGAGCCTTGAGGACATGCCCCACACAGGCATCGGCAAATGACCCTGCCGCAAGACACCCCTGCACTGCCTCCTTCCACTTCCCACCGTCACGAATGATCGCCCCAGCCTTTGCGGCCATGCGACGCCCCGCCTCCGGGATATCATCGAAATCGTCAGACCGATAGGAAGGCAGCCGGATGGCCTCGAGAGGGTGCATCTCAAAGTATTCTCGAGGCAGGTACCAGGGCAGATGCGGCAGGTAGATACCGCATCCCAGAAAGAAAGGCTTCTGGTGAGCCTGCTTCAGGAAATCAGCCGCACCCTCGGCAGTCTTCCAATCCGCTGTCTCCTGAATCGACTGGTCGATAGGAGCCCAGTCAATCAGGCGGGCGAGAATCGCGTTGGAGAATTTCTCCTTCAATCCGTGTCGGTAACGCAGGTCCGCTGGCGGATGCGGTGTCCCCATCCTGGTGCTGTATTGCCGGTCCCACGAAGCCGGGTCAGAAAATTTACCATGTGGCTGATGAAATAGTTTCCCTCCGCCCCACGCCGCGTAACCATTCGCACGAAAATACTGGGGGAGAGTCACCCACTCCCGATAAGGCGGCATATCACGAAACCAGTTCAAGTTTCCGTAAATGCCTGTTGTGGACGGCCGCAAGCCCATCATGACCGAGGTCCTCGATGGACTGCACAAGGGAGCTGCACAATGGGCCTGCTCGAAAAGGGTCCCTCTCTTTGCAAGGGCATCAATATGAGGAGTTCTGGCCTGGGGGTGACCTCCAAGGCAGCCAACCCAGTCGTTCAGGTCATCCACCGCGATAAAAAGAACGTTCGGCTTCTCTCCAGCCCAAGAAACGGGGGACAATATCCCAATCGCCATCACGATAAGAACAACGCGCATCTCTGCATATGCTGAATACAATTTCGTCGCTTGGCGAGGAAATCAATCCTTCACCCTGCCTTAGCACCCTGCCATTCTCTGCTGCCGGAGGAGCAACCAATGGAGGTCCATCAAGTTCACCAAAAACTAATTTCGAACCCGCTACCCAATCTGGAGGCGCAGGTGCACAGGGAACTGGACTCTCTCGGGTTACCTCCTCCCAAGGGTGAAATAGCCATAACAGCAGGAAGTCGCGGTATCGATAACATCGTTTCCATCACTCGAGCCATTGGAAATTGGATTCGGCAAAAGGGTGCCACACCGTTTCTCACGCCCTGCATGGGCTCTCACAACGGAGCCACAGCGGAAGGACAGCTCTCCATGGTTCATTCCCTCGGGCTAACCGAGGAAGCAACCGGAATGGAAGTCAGGTCGAGTATGGAGGTTGTTCAGATCGGAGAAGTAGAAACAGGGAAAGTATGGATGGACCGGCATTGCTTCGAGGCGTCGGGTGTTCTTGTCCTCAACCGGATCAAGCTTCACACCTGCTTCTCAGGGCCAGTTCAGAGTGGCCTTACCAAGATGATGGTTGTGGGCATGGGCAAAATACAATCGGCTGAAACATTTCATTCCGCACCCACTCCCACCATGAAGGACATGCTGCTCGAAATGGGAGAATGCGTAATTGGATCTGGCAAGATCTACGCGGGACTGGGACTTCTGGAGGATGGATTCGACAGAACCGCAGAGGTGCATGCGATGCGCCCGGAGGAGATTCTGGAGCGCGAACCTTCCCTCCTGGAGAAACACCGCTCCTACTTTCCTTCCCTGCCCGCCGATGAACTCAACGTACTGGTAGTGAACGAAATCGGAAAGACCTTCAGCGGAACCGGAATGGATACCAACGTCATCGGATACCGGGGAGTCAATGGCTACGAGGACCTGATCCGTCCACGCATCCAGGCGATTGCGGCCCTCGCTCTATCCCAAGCTAGCCAGGGCAATGCCATCGGAGTAGGTCTGGCCGATTTCATTACCCGCCGTTTAAGAGACTCCATTGATGAAAAGAAGACCTTTACCAACGTCTTCACGACCGGGGATATGCGCCGAATGGCAATTCCTTGCACGCTCGAGGACGAGAAGGAAGTTGTCCGGCGCATGAGCGAGCGCTACGGACCAAAGAGGTGGATGTTTATTCCCAACACTCTTCATTTGGAGACTCTTTTTGTCAGCTCGGACCTCGCAGCAGAACTTGCTGGCAGAGAGAACTGTGAGGTCCGCCCGGGCCCTATTCCCCTCGACTTCGACTCCAAGGGCTGTCACCGACTAAATTTCAACCGGTAGGATTTTCCAAGGCGTGCTCCGCAGGAGTTCCGCCCTGAAGGAATTAGCTTTTTACCGAGGACTTCGAACGACCTTGCCTGCGCCCCCGATATCTTCCCTGGGGCCGACGGCTCCCACGGCCGGACTTCTTTTTGGCAGCGCGGTTTCCTCCTCCAGTAAGCTTTCTGGCATGACGCTCAGCAAGCCCCGCATGGTGCCATTTGTGATCAACAGAAACTGGAATGGTTTGCTGAATCAATTTTTCAATCGCCCGGAGGAACTCCAACTCCTCATCAGAGCAGAATGAAACCGCGGCACCCGTTTCTCCCGCCCGACCAGTTCGTCCAATTCGGTGTATGTAGGCCTCCGGTTCGTTCGGCAAATCAAAGTTTACAACGAGGGTGACATCCTTGACATCTACGCCCCGTGCTGCGACGTCGGTCGCCACAAGAACCGGAAGAGCACCATCGCGGAATCTTTTCAAAGTGCGGTCTCGCTGGGCCTGGGAACGGTTTCCATGAATAGCCTCAGCCTTGACGTCCCTCTGATTCAAAAAACGAGCCAGCTTGTCGGACCCATGCTTGGTTCGGGCAAAGACAATCGAAAGCTCTCCTTCACCCTGCTCCTTCAAACGCTGCACGAGAAGAGAACGTTTATCCGACCTTTCAAGGAAACACAATTCCTGGCGAACATCTTCAGCCGTAGTTTTTTCAGGCTCAATCGAGATCGTTACCGGGTCACGGAGGATGGTCTGAGCAAGGCTCATTATTTGTTTGGACATTGTCGCCGAGAAGAACAGTGACTGTCGTTCCCGGGGGAGCATGTCGACAATTCTGGTGACATCCCTCTGAAAGCCCATGTCCAGCATTCGATCAACCTCATCGAGCACAAAAAATTCAACCTCGGAGAGATCAATATGCCCCTGTTCCACAAGGTCCAACAGGCGCCCCGGGCAGGCCACCAGGATATCGACTCCCCTTCTCATGGCGCTGACTTGAGGGCCCTGCCCAACTCCCCCGTAGACAAGCGCATGGTAGATATCCATGTATTTCCCGTAGGTCCGAAGACTCTCACCTACCTGGTTTGCAAGCTCCCGGGTCGGAGTCAGAACAAGAGCCCGCGCGGTCCGCGGTCGGATATTCTGTGGATCATCATGAAGGACATCCAGAATCGGCAGGGAAAAGGCAGCCGTCTTCCCGGTGCCTGTCTGGGCGCATCCCAGCAGGTCTTTCCCCTCAAGCAGAGGGGGTAACGCCTGTGCCTGAATCGGTGTGAGCGAACTATAGTTACGCTCACTAAGGGCACGTTGAATGGGTGCCGGAAATTGTAGCGCCTCGAACGAAGTTGGGTTCATTATGATCTAATTCCGGATTCCGAGGGGGGCGCTGGCATCTTCGCGTTGGAAGCACCGCAGGGTTGGTGCAGGTTTCACTCACGCAGGCTTGGCGGAGGAAGCTGATTAATTACCTCGATTTTGATTCAGGGGGGAAAGCAATCCGGTAGCGCTAAAATACGTCAGACTCAGGCATAAGCAAGGCCATTGTTCTTTTGGACCTGACAACCGACCCATTTAAGGATCGTATCAGGATCTAACCAACCTGAAAAAAGATGCGACACAACTCTCTTCTTAGATGCGCTTTAGT
>PBSX01000116.1 GCA_002726375.1 Marinovum sp. | reverse complement strand
CCAACTTCGTGCCCCGTCTCCGGTGACTTTATATTTGCCAAAATTATGGGTTTCATTGATCCCGACAGTGTTGCGCACAGCCCAAACCTCGCGCCGAGTGGCCTCAAAGGCGTTTGAGCGGCGAAAAGAGGGCGTTTCAAAACGCGGCTCATCGCCTTGGGCAAAATAATTTACAACCTCAAGCCCGTACTGCGCCCCCCAAACCGCCCCCATCGCATCAAAGATGTCGTACATCGGTGTGGTCCGCAGCGGCCGCGCCGCAGGCAGTTCTTCGTTCGGATAACTCACAGAGAATCGTTTTTGGTAGTTTTCGATAACTTTTGGAAGCGTATAGCCGGGGCTGATCCAATCGCCAAAGCGTGCAACATCCATGGCCATAGTATTGCGCTCTGGTTCTCCTTCGATCATCCATTGGGCCAACATAAGCCCCACACCGCCGCCCTGGCTAAAGCCCGCCATTACCCCGCAAGCGGCCCAGTAATTGCGCACCCCGGGCACCGGTCCAACCAGGGGATTACCATCCGGCGCAAAGGTGAAAGGTCCATGAATAACCGATTTTACACCGGCGCTTTGAAGCACTGGAAAGCGGCGATAGGCAAACTCGATACTGTCGTTAATCTTGTCAAAGTCATCCGGCAAGAGCTCATGGCCAAAATTCCAAGGCGTTCCATCAACGGCCCAGGGTTTGCAGGCTTGTTCATAAAACCCAATGCACAATCCGCGCCCTTCCTGACGTAAATAGCTTTCGCCCGCAGGGTCCATAACATGCGGGTGCTCTTGATCTCGCTCATATATTTGCGGCACATCGTCGGTGACAATATATTGATGCTCCATCGGGTGCAGAGGAAAATATAGACCGGCCATCGCCCCCACTTCGCGCGCCCAAAGTCCAGCGGCATTGACCACATGCTCTGCATGAATGCAGCCCTTATCGGTGGTGATATCCCAGCTGCCATCAGCGCGCTGCTCGGTGGCTGTCACTTTGGTGTGGGTGATGATATCTGCGCCGCCCATACGGGCCGCTTTGGCATAGGCATGGGTGGTGCCCGACGGATCCAGATGACCGTCAAGCGGATCATAAAGCGCCCCAATAATGCCGTCGGTATTGGTGATGGGGGCAATTTCACGTATTTGCTCAGGACCGACAATTTCGGTCTCCAACCCCATATAGCGATGTTTCGCCCACTCGGCCAAAAGCATGTCGAACCGGTCTTGGTTATCGGCAAGTGTAATGCCGCCCACATGGTGCAAACCGCAGGACATGCCGGTGATGTCTTCCAATTCTTTATAAAGCTTGATGGTATACCCCTGCAGCGCTGCCATATTGGTATCGCCATTTAGCGTGTGAAACCCGCCCGCCGCGTGCCATGTAGAGCCCGAGGTTAAGTCCGAGCGCTCGATTAACAACACATCGGACCATCCCAGTTTGGTCAGATGGTACAACACACTGCAGCCAACTACGCCGCCGCCAATAACTGCTACTTGGGTGGTGGTTTTCATCAAAGCCTCGCTTTCCTTGCCTTTCAACTTCCGTAACATGCGTGCATTTCGCAAGCCGTAGACCGACATCCTCTGTCGGAAAAGATCATTTTTCACTGGCAGAATGTGCAATATATCGAATGCTACGGTAGGAAAGCCACCTTAGTTTTATGCTATCAGATGGCTTATAGCCATTGCGGATAGCCTTTTTACAAAAGCTCCAATTTTTCTTTTGCTCAAATACTCAAACGCCGCTCACTGCTTCAGGACGTGTTATATTTTCGCAAAATACCCACCCCCGCCAGGTGTGTGCATGATAAACACATCCCCCTCGCTCATCTGTGCTGCATCATTGCCCTGCAGCTTTTCCAATGCCCCATCTTGCCGCGCGATCATGTTTTCTCCGCATTTTCCTGCACCGCCGCCCATGGATCCAGTGGGCTCAGTTACACGGTGAGACGATAAAACAGTCACTGTCATCGGCTCTAAGAAGGCCAACTTGCGGGTGATGCCATCGCCGCCGCTATACGCTCCTTGGCCGCCTGAACCATGGCGAATGGAAAATTCATCAACCCGCACCGGAAAGCGGCTTTCCAGAACCTCGGGATCTGTCATTCGGGTGTTGGTCATATGGCTGTGCACAGCGCTGGCGCCGCAAAAGTCAGGACCGGCGCCAGTGCCGCCGCCAATGGTTTCATAGTTTTGATAGCGTTCATTGCCATAGACAAAGTTGTTCATTGTGCCCTGCGAGCCGGCAATTACGCCCAAAGCGCCGTACAGTGTGTCCGCGATCGCTTGGCTTACTTCGGTGTTACCGGATATCACGGCAGCCGGATAGCGGGGGTTGATCATTGATCCGTCTGGGATGCGAATATCAAGCGGCTTTAGACAGCCTTCATTCATTGGAATATCGGCGCCAACAAGGGTGCGAAAGACATATAACACCACAGCGCGGCAAATCGAGCGCGGCGCATTGTAATTCTGTCGGTCCTGCGGCGACGTGCCGGTGAAATCAATCACCGCTTTGCGCGCTGATTTTTCCACTTCGATTTTTACGGCTATTTCGGCGCCGCTGTCCAAAGGATAGCGAAATGAGCAATCTTTAAGCACATCAAGCACCCGGCGCACGCTTTCTTCGGCATTGTCCTGTACATGGCCCATATAGGCATGCACCACATCCAGTCCAAAATGATCTACGGTTTTGCGCAGCCCCTCTGCGCCGGTGGCATTGGCGGCAATTTGTGCGCCCAGATCGGCCATATTTTGATCTATATTGCGACAAGGATACCGCGCTGAGGCCAATAGATCGCGGGTTTCACTCTCTTGAAACACACCTTTGCTTACCAATAAAAAATTATCAATCAGCACGCCTTCTTCTTCAATATGCTGGCTGTCGGGTGGGGCGGAGCCTGGGGTTTTGCCGCCGATATCCGCATGATGCCCGCGCGAGGCAACTAGAAAAATAATATCCGTTTCGCAGTCATCAAAAACTGGGGTGATCACTGTGACATCTGGCAAATGGGTGCCGCCATTGAACGGATTGTTCATCATGAACACATCCCCGGGTCGGATTTTCCCCTCATTTTGCTGCAAAATGCGGCGCACACTTTCACTCATCGAGCCAAGATGTACGGGTACATGTGGCGCATTGGCCACCAGATCCCCCTCGGGGCCAAAAATTGCGCAGGAAAAGTCGAGCCGCTCTTTGATGTTTACCGAATAGGCCGTGTTGGCCAAAGTGGCCCCCATTTGCT
Source organism: Marinovum sp. (assembly GCA_002726375.1). GTDB lineage: Bacteria > Pseudomonadota > Alphaproteobacteria > Rhodobacterales > Rhodobacteraceae > CABZJG01. Next base: position 25,740 of record PBSX01000116.1, on the reverse strand, counting down.
CGGCAGTAGACATAAAAAGATTATTAAACACCTCAAGCATGACCGGATCGACCGAGGTGCCAATGGCCTCGGCCCGCTTTATCGGCTCGATACGTTTTAGAATTAAATTTCCGCCGTCCACAGTTTCTGCCTGCCAGCCCCGATCAATCACATTGGTGCCGGTGTCTTCAAAGATAACCGCTGGCCCCGTGAGTTTTTGTCCTTTTTGCAAGCTGGCGCGGTCAATGAGCGCCACCGTTCTTCCTGCGCCATTTTCATAGAGCTCCGTGACTTTATCAGCGGCGGCTTTGGGGCTGCTTTCCACCGAATCTGAAGCTGCCTCTCCTGTGGCCCCGATTGCTTCCGAGCTTAAGAGATCAATAATAAGATGTTGATATTTAGGGATAAAGCCAAACCGTTTTAGATGAGCCGCGTCAAAATCAGACCGCATCCTTTGCTCAGAGCCAAACGCCACCTCTAAGGTTTGCTGTGAACCAGCGGTGCGAATATGGGCAATGCGCGACAGTGTGATTTGATCGGGCATAATGCCCTGATCAAGCACTTCTTGCCGGGTTGTTGCCTCGAGCTTGGTAAAAATTTCTTCAGCTTGGGCAGTTTGAGAAATATCTTCGGCAAATTGATGCTCACGCATGGATCTTATATCGGCCAGACCCATTCCAAAGGCCGACAGTACCCCGGCATAGGGATGAATAAAGATGCTTTTTATCCCAAGAACATCGGCCACTTGGCAGGCATGCTGCCCGCCTGCGCCGCCAAAACAGTTCAACGTATATTGCGTGACATCATAGCCGCGCTGAACCGAAATCTTTTTAATCGCGTTGGCCATGTTTTCGATCGCAATGCGCAAAAAGCCTTCGGCCAGGTCTTCGGCCGATTTTTGCGCCTTACCGGTTTCTGCGGCGATTTGTTTGGATAACTTCTCAAACAGATCGCGAACGACTTTTGGGTCGAGCGGTTGATCGGCATTCGGGCCAAAGACATGGGGAAATTGATCCGGCTGCAATTTACCCAAAAGCACATTGCAATCCGTCACGGTTAGCGGTCCGCCGCGGCGGTAACAGGCGGGGCCGGGGTTTGCCCCGGCGCTGTGCGGGCCAACCTGCATGCGGCCATTTGCAAAGCTTAAAATAGATCCGCCACCCGCTGCCACGGTATGAATACTCATCATCGGGGCCCGCATCCGCACCCCGGCCACTTCGGTTTCAAAGGACCGCTCATAGTCGCCTGCAAAATGGCACACATCTGTGGATGTACCGCCCATGTCGAACCCGATAAGCTTGTCAAAGCCAGCGGCCTGTGCGCTTTTGACCATGCCTACAACGCCGCCCGCAGGGCCGGATAATATGGCGTCTTTGCCCTGAAACAGTCCCGCATCGGTCAACCCGCCATTGGATTGCATGAACATCAAGGCGCCGCAAGACTGAAGCCCGTCGCCAAGCGCATCGCTGACCTGCTGAACATAGCGGCGCAGGATCGGGGAGAGATAGGCGTCGACAACTGTGGTGTCCCCACGCCCGACTAGTTTTATCAAGGGGCTGGTCTGGTGGCTAAGGGAAATCTGAGCAAAGCCTTCTTGGCGTGCAATTTCACCAATTTTTAGCTCATGATTATGAAATCTGTAACTGTGCATCAAAGCTACGGCGACCGATCGAAAACCGCTGGCATAGGCATCGCGGAGGCTATTTCGTACGGCGTTCTCATCCAGAGGGGTGATCACCTCACCTTGCGCTGTTACCCGCTCGGGGACTTCAACGGCACGTTCATAAAGCTGTTCCGGCAGCTTGATATTAAGATCAAACAGCTTTGGCCGGTTTTGATAGCCAATGCGCAATAAATCCCCAAGCCCCTGCGTGATCAATAAGAGCGTACGCTCGCCCTTGCGCTCAAGCAAAGCATTGGTGGCTACGGTTGTGCCCATTTTAACCGCCGAAATCATATGCTTTGGGATCGGATCGCCGGAGGCCAGCTTTAACAGCTCACGGATGCCTTGAACTGCGGCATCTTTATACTGCTCGGGGTTTTCCGATAAAAGCTTGTGCGAGTGCAATGTGCCCTCGGGCGCGCGGCCTACAATATCGGTAAAGGTACCGCCACGATCTACCCAGAATTGCCACATTAGTCAGGTCTCCTTTGATCGCAAAGATCTTTGCCCTTGCGAATGTGATAAGTGTCTATGATTTACTGTCAATAGAACAGTGATGGCATCCACAATGCGATGTCTGGGAAAACCAGCAAAAGAACAATCATAGCAAACATGGTTAAAACAAAGGGCGCAGCGCCCTTCATCACATCAAGCATTTCTCCACGACCGCGTATGCCCTGCACGACGTATAGGTTGATCCCGATGGGCGGGGTAATCAGCGCGGTTTCCAAAAGCACCATCAGCAATATACCAAACCAAACCGGATCAAAGCCTAGGGCCACAACAATGGGGGTAATCAACGGCGCTGTGGTTAAAAGCATTGATAGGGTTTCCATAAAGCAGCCAATTAAAACCAGAACCACGATAATCATGATCATAGTTTGCATTGGAGCCCAGCCCAAGTCAGTGACAAAATCTGCTAGGGCTTGAGTTAAGCCTATTACCGAAAGAACAAAATTTAAAAATACTGCCGCTACAATGATCAGCATGATCATTGAGGTGGTGCGCATTGTTCCTTCTATAGCTGCCCGCATCATCGATAGGGTAAATGTACCATTGGCCGCCGCCAAAGCCATGGCCGCTACGACCCCGAGCGAGGCAGCCTCTGTCGGGGTGGCAAGGCCTGCGTAAATTGAACCGACCACGACGATAAAAATGCCCAACGGGGGAATTAAGGAGGGCATGGCCACAAACCGTTCGCGCCATGTGGCGTTTAGTTTTTGACCGCCCCATTTGGGATTGAGCAAGCAAAGAACAATTACGGTGCCCATAAAGAGTGCTGCTAATAAAAAGCCTGGTAAAAATCCTGCGAGGTATAACTCGGGGACTGAGGTTTCCGTAAGCAATCCGTATAAGATGAGGTTAATTGAAGGCGGAATTAAAATGCCCAATGTGCCTCCAGCAGCGATTGTGCCAAGGAACAATGGCTCATTATACCCCCGTTTTTTGATCTGAGGGATGGCGACAGTTCCAATGGTGGCAGCTGTGGCCACAGAAGATCCTGAAGTGGCAGCGAACAGTGCAGATGATCCAATATTCGAATGCATCAAGCCGCCTGGAAGCCATCCAAGCCATTTGACGATGCCATCATACATGCGTTCCGTGATGCCCGCTCGCAGCAATATTTCACCCAAAAGCACAAACATTGGGATGGCCACCAATAAAAAATCAGTCCCAGTTTGCCAAACAATATCGCCCAATGCGCGATGCAATGGCATCGGGCTTTCAAGATATTGAAGACTGAGTCCAAGCCAGCCCAAGGTGGCAGCAATAGGCACTGCAAGCGCAATCAGTCCAATAAGTATTGTAAGGGTTTTGGTCAGCATTAGAGCGTGCTTTCGTCTTCTATTTGGTCTTCGATTGATTTGACACCAACCAATCGGTCAAACCCCTTAAGGTCTCCTGATAGCAAGCGGACAAGGGCTGTGATTAAGATGACAGCACCGGTGAAGACAAAAAACAGCCACCCAAATAACCAAGGCAATTGCGGAATGGCCAAGGGGGTACGCATCGGTGTGATGGATCGTGAGCCATATTCAAGAGTGTCGTTTACTAGACCCCAACCCATCAAACTGATGATGCCTGCAAACCCGGTCAATAAGGTTATGCCAAAAATATTTGTAAGGATTTGGAGAGATTTGGGCAGCAAAAGATAGAGTGCATCAACCCTAATATGAGCGCGCTCATGTAGCGCATAGGCCAGGCCCAAACTGGTGGCAACGCCGAAGGCATAGCCAGAAAGCTCATCAGCGCCGCTGATGCTAATGTTGAAAAATTTACGCAAGAACACTTCGATGGTTACCAAAAAAGCAGAGCAAACAATCAATGATCCGCCGATCCAAACAAGCCATAGGCTAAGCCTGCGCGACTGGTTTAATGTTTTTTCAATCATAAGAGCGGCCTTTGTGATGTCCGGCCGCTGCACCCTGCAACGGCCGCATTTTCTTGGTCTAGGTTACTTGATCTGAGCTGTCAGGCCAAGAATTTCGCCAACTGTGGAATTCCAGTTGTCCGCACATTCTGCGCCGCATCTTTCAGCCCAACGTGCCAAGATAACATCTGTGGCCACTTCATTACGGCGATTAAGGTCTGCTTGAGACGGTTCAACCAATGTCATTGCGCCTGGCTCGCCAATATCACATTTGCCGCCGGTAATACATGAAATCGCGATTTCATCCTCAGTTGCCGTTTCTGCCCACATCCGGTCATTCAAATCCGCGATTTCAGAGGTCAACAAGGCTTGTTGATCCGCATTCAGCTTGTTCCAGCTTTTCATGTTCATCGCACCAAAAGCCAATCCCCAACCAACGCGGAGTGTATAGGCATGGGTGGCGACTTGATGCCAATTTGCCTTATAGGCCGACATTGTGCCTGTGATGCCGCAATCAACCACTCCTTTTTCCAACGCAGGAATAACTTCGGCAAATGGAACTGTCACTGATGTGCCGCCAACGCCTTCGACAAAATCACCCAAAGTTGTGGAATAGACGCGAATTTTCTTACCGCTTAGATCACCAAGCCCCGAGACTTCTCCGTTGCACCAGAGAGTTTGACTTGGGAAAGGATATAGCATCAAAAGCTTGGCGCCATAAATTTCTTCAAACGCTTTTTCCAAGGTTGGGAAATAGGCGTCAGATACTTGTCTTTGGGTATCAATATCTTGGGTAAGGGACGATAAATCACCACCTTCAAAAATTGCGTTTTCCGCTGCTACATAACCAGGCAACCCAAATGCAAAGTCAAAAACGCCGTTCTTGACCAAACGCATAATTTCAAAACCTTTTAACCCCAGCTCAGTCTGTGGTTTGATGTCGCCGATAATACTGCCGCCTGAGGCTTTTTCCAAAAGCTCGTTAAAAAAGGGGCCCTCATGTTTTTGATAGTTTGTCAGGCTTCCCCAGGTTCCAACGGCCCGCAGTGATACCGTATCTGCGCTGGCTGCTTGCGCACAACAGGCTGCTGTTGCTGCAGCTGTTACAAGTTTTAAGGTCAATTTCATTTATTCTCTCCTGTTAGGTTGATTTCGTAAAGACCGGAACCTCTGCATCCTCCGGAATTTCAGTGATCAGCATATGCCCTGGTTTATGAGTGATGCAGAAGGGCAGTTTGGCCTGTTCAACTGCGGCTTGCGGTGTCACGCCACAAGCCCAGAACACAGGTATTTTCCCCGCTTCAATTGGGGCAGGATCACCCCAATCAGGACGAGTAATATCTTCAATTCCAATCGCTTTTGGATCGCCCCAGTAAACAGGAGCTCCATGGGCCAAAGGATAGAGATGTGAAATTTCCTGAACATCTTTTAGCCGGTCTTCCGCGATCATGCGCATACTGACGACGATGGGGCCTTGAAAGCTGCCAGCTGCAACAGATTGAATAGTGCTGCGAAACATTGGCACGGTTGTATTGTTTGTAAGATGCCAAAGGTCGATGCCTGCGGCTTTCAGCGCGCGCTCGAATGTAAAGGAACATCCCAAAGCAAAAACAACCAAATCATTGCGCCAATGGTCTTTAATATCTTTCACAGAGCCAATCAGCTTGCCATTTTTGTAAATATTATACGCCGGTACATCTGTGCGGATATCAATATCCTGGCCTAAAGTGTGAAGCATGGCATTGCCGGTATCCGACACGCCGACCAATGGGCAGGGCTTGGGATTTCGTTGACAAAAGCGCATGAAATCAAGCGCGTATTCTTCTGGCAAAATTACCAAATTTGCCTGCAAATAACCGAACCCAAGACCGGCGGTATGCGCCGTATATTCTGCCGACCGAATGGCGCTGCGAACAGATTGTAAATCTAGGTTTTTAAGGGTGCTATATGTATTGGACAATCCGTCAGACCTTTTCTATTTGGCCTAACAGTGAAAGAAGAAATGCATAAAATCAAATTAAATAAAATTGTCTAAACATATTAATAAATTTTATATACCTGAATCGGATATAGCAGTTTCAAGTGCAAGTTTTGCTGCAGTTTCAAGTACATAGCTTTTGGGGTCCCCAAGATACGAGGCTGAAAACTTTAGCGGACTGGGTGTCCAGCCTGGATCAAACTGACGAAGTTTTCCCTCTTGCACGAACTTCTGACCAAGCGATTCTGGCAAGGCTGCAACGCCCAAACCAGCCTCAACAAGGCGGAAACAGGCAGATAGGGATGACGATGGAAAAAGCCGAAAATTTGGTCCGTAATTTTCAAACAATGAAGTTTTTATTTCTCGATAGGGGCGAGTGTTTCGCGCATAGGTTATCACCGGTCTTTGGGAAATAAGATCGGCATCATCAGGTCCCCCAGATTGTGTTTCTATTGCTGCATACCATGCCAAATTAAAGTCAGGCAGTTCCAAGTTATCAACCGAGTACTCTGAGATGGGGCCAAGCAAAATAGCCAAATCCACTTCACGGTCAAGCAGAGAGGCTCTTAAGTTAATCGAGATATCAACATTGATTTCGATTTCCAAATTCGGAAAGTGCCGATGCAAAGCCGATACGAATTGAGGTAGCCAACATTCCGCTATGGTTTCAGAAACCCCTAGACGCAAATGGTCCTTGATCCCGTCTGTTGCAATTATATTTTCATCCACAAGTTCTGATAAATGCTCGTATTGCTCAGCATACCGGATAAGCATTTCGCCCCGTTTGGTTAGTTTCAAACCGCCAGAAGTGCGCTCAAACAGCTTGACTGAGAGGCTTTCTTCTAGGGATTTAATCCTTGTTGTGACCGCAGGTTGGGTAAGGTTTAAGCCAACGGCAGCTTTACGAATACTGCCCATGCGCACCACGGTTAAAAACGTTTTAAGCTGTTCTAGATTGATTCTTGCCATCTGGCGAGCCTTGCTCATTTTGGCAAAAAAGAGAAGCCGTTCATAAAGTCTTACTCAAAAATGACCCCTAATGCGGTTTCAGGCCAGTGTTACAAATAGCGCAAATATTGCAACTCAGACCAACGGTTCAAATTGGACGAATCTTGAGTTCCGTGATCCGGTTGGCTTCGCGGCCTGTGACCTCAAAGCGAAACCCGTGAAAGCTAAACACCTGACCAATGCTTGGGATCATCTGGGCTTCATGCATCACCAAACCGGCTATGGTATTTGCCTCTTCGTCGGGCAGGGTCCATTCGGTTGCGCGATTGAAGTCCCGAATTGTCATAGTGCCTTCGACCAGAAAATGACCGTCCTCTGATTTTGCGATCGGGTCTTCTTCGCTTTCATCAAATTCATCAGTAATCTCACCGACAATTTCTTCCAGAATATCTTCTAGAGTGATTAAACCCTCTAGGCTTCCATATTCATCAACCACCAATGCAAAATGCGTATGGCGATGCAAAAACTGCCGCATTTGATCATCAAGTGCAGTTGTGTCGGGGACAAAATACGGCTCCATCGCCACTTCGCGAATATCGAACCCCTCTAGCGCTTGCAGCGGTTGGTTGGTCTCGCTTACGATGCGGTACATGGTGCGGGCCAAATCTTTGGCATGGATGACACCAATGATATTCTCAGGTTCATTTTTATACACGGGTAGCCGTGTATGGCTGCTTTCCAAACATTGGTTCAAGATCGCCATCGGCGTTTGATCAGCATCAATCATTTCAATGCTAGAGCGGTGCAGCATGATCTCTTCAACAGTGCGATCGGACAAATCAAGCGCACCTAAAATGCGGTCACGGTCCTCTTTTTCCACTACGCCTTCGGAATGGCCCAGTTTAAGAGCGCCTGCGATTTCATCGCGCACCGCATGAATTTGCTGATTTGCATCGGTTTTAACCCCAAATATCCGCAAAACCCCCCGAACCAGTAAACGCACAGCCGAAACAATTGGTGCAAAAATTGAGGTAATTATTTGAATAGGCCGGCTGGCCCGCGCGGCAGCCGTTTCCGCATTGGTGATGGCATAGGATTTTGGTAAAACTTCCGCAAAAATCAAAATAAGCAGGGTCATAACCAAAGTTGCAAGGGCTACACCAGACTCGCCAAACAGCCGTGTGAACAGCGCGGTTGCCAGTGAAGTGGCTAAAATATTGACAAGATTATTGCCCAGCAGAACTGATCCGATCAGACGTTCATTGTCTTCGGTGATATTCAGCGCTCTTTGCGCACCGCGTGAGCCTTTGTCTGCCAAAGATCGCAGCTTGGCCCTAGATGCCGCCGTGAGCGCCGTTTCGCTGCCAGAAAAAAAGCCAGAAAGCACCAGCAAGCCTAGGATCGCAATCACTGTGATCCAAAAAGCTGTGTCATTCATTAAAGATGTCGGTTCCATTTTCCTCGGTTCAGTATTAACGTCCTGCTTGTTATGGGGTTTCCGCGCCTACGGATCAAGGGATCATCAGATGGAATATATTGATTTGGGCGCGCTCGATGAGCCAGTGTTGCTATTTGGCGGCAGCTATTCGAATGCTCATGCAGCACATGCCATGAAGAATTGGGCCACTGCGCATAAAATCGCGGATGATCATCGTATTATGACCGGCGATTCTTTGGCTTACTGCGCGCATCCAAACGAAACTGTTGATTTAATTCTTGGGTTTGGCGCCGCAATGGTGGCTGGAAACTGCGAAAAACAACTGGCAAATGACGCGCAGGATTGTGGCTGTGGATTTGAAGAGGGTAGTTTATGCGATCGACTTTCCGCACGATGGTTCCACTTTGCAACTGGGCAGCTGCGCACTGATCTGCGCCGCTGGATGACGACTTTACCTGATATAATCATCTTTTCCCATCAAGAGTTGCGTGTGGCTGTTATTCACGGTGGGGTCAGTAATATTGCCCGTTTTTTATGGCCCAATTCACCTCAAGCCGAATTTGAGACTGAAATTAAAGTGCTTCGGCACTATGTGGGTGACGTCGATCTGGTGGTTGCAGGGCATTGCGGGTTTGCATTTTCCCGTCAAATTGGCCCTGTGACTTGGATCAATGCCGGCGCTATTGGGATGCCCGCGCATTGTGGTGATCCGCGCACCCGATTTGCCGTTCTTGAAAACCAAAAAACACAGTTTCATCATCTTTCTTATGACCATTACGCGGCATCGCAGGCCATGAAGGACGCAGGTTTATATCAAGGCTATCACAAAAGTTTGCTTGACGGCTATTGGCCATCGGAAGAAGTTTTACCGGCCGAACTGCGCCGCGAGCTGGCCATTGGGTGATTATTAAGCACCAGATCGCGCAGACGGGTTTCCAGAACGTGGGTGTATATTTCAGTGGTAGAGATGTCACTGTGGCCAAGCAGGGTCTGTATGACGCGTAAATCTGCGCCATTTGACAACAGATGCGTGGCAAAAGCATGGCGGATGGTATGCGGCGTAACTTTGTTGGGATCAATATTGGCGAGAACGGCCCATGCTTTGATCCGCAGATAAAACCAGTGGCGGGTAAAATGGCCCAATTTGCCCCGCGATGGAAATAAGTAAATCGACCCAGCGCGGCCCTGCTTTTTAGCCAGCGCTTCATTTTGATCGCGCAGCGCCAACCATGCGGCCAAAGCCTTTTTTGCCGGAGGCGATAGCGGAACAAGTCGTTCTTTGTCGCCCTTTCCGCGGATCAAAAGCATTGAGGGATCGCCGCGTGCGCTGGAGATTGGCAGCGCCATCAACTCGCTCACCCGCATCCCTGTGGCGTAAAGAAGTTGCATTAAACAGCTGTCGCGAGCCCGCGCTTCATTGGTTTTTCCCGCCGTCTCAGCCGCATTCAATAGCAGATCAACCTCGTCCATGCTTAGTGTCTTTGGTAGATGCTTGCTGCGGCCCGGACCCGAAATTTGCAGTGTCGGATTATCGTCCCGCCAGTTTTCTTCAACTGCAAAGCGGTAAAACTGTTTCACCGCAGACAGGCGCCGGGCACGGGTTGCGCTGGCAAGACCTATTTGNTTTAGCTGCGTCAGATAGGCCTCGATCTGGGGCTGTTTGAGTTGCAATAGCGTTTGNTTGTTNTTTGCANCCCANTCGGAAAANTCTCTNANATCNCGNGCATAGGCGCTGATGGTATTTTTTGCCGCGCCTGCCTCGGCTGACTTAGCGTCCAAAAAATCTGCAATACGCCGTAGGTCNTTATCCATCAATTCGCCAATAGCACAAGCGCAAGCATTGCGCGTCGCGCGGTATCTTCCAATCCGATAAGCCTTAAAGTGGACAAAGCTTCTAGAAGATCTTGAAGATCGCCTGACGCACCTTTTTCAAACTGTATCATAGCGTTCAGAATGACTTCACCCAATTTTCCTTGGCTCATCAACTGATTAACCGAATAAGGAACACGGGGATCATTAAAGGCATCCTGTATGGTTTTTTCAAACTCGCTTTTGGGGCTAAAAGTAGAAAAGTCGCCTGTGGCAATCGAAACCAAAAATGCGTCCTGTTCAGACATCGGTGAAATTATTTGGGCAGCGGTTTCATAGCTTGGTGATAAAAGTGCAATTTTTGCAGCCAATTGAGCACCGCCGCCGCTTAGCTCCGCAGACAGAAGGCGCGCTGAAAAAATTCGTGCGATTGGGGCGGCGAGCGGTGTTTCGCCCAATAACTGCCAAGCCTCAACGAGGTTCAAAGCAATCGCTGAACCATTTTCATCAAGCAGCGCTTGATCAAGGTTTTGTATGACCGAAATACGATCCCAAATGCCGCCTGATGCAGCAGGCTCATTGTCTGTATAAATTCCCAAGAAGCGATTATCGCCCAAAGCGCCAAACTCAATAAGGCGCTCTGCGGCTTGCAATTGCGCTTTCCAGCCATGCTCGCCAGATAGATCACTGACCGCAAAGGCGCGGGGCAAAGACGCGGCGGTCAAAGGTTCGCCGATTGCCTCATAAAGCCGAAATTCCAATGGCGTGGGCGCACTCGAAGGCGGCAATTGTATTGCCAGAGTGTCAAAGGCCTCATCCTCTAGAAAAAGTTGTATCAAAGCAGTTTTGCGCGCCGAAATCGTTCCTAAAGCCGAGGTTGTATCAAGCATCAAAGTTGCTGTGAGCCAATCCCCGCGTCGCGCAAGACAGTAAATCCGTGCATCGTCATGGGGATAAGATGGCCCCAATTGTAAAACCTGATCACAGGCGGGCTGCAGCGTGTCGCTCAGCAAGCTTAGATCAAATAGCAGGGGAACCAAAGGCGCGGGCAGCGGGGCTGCACGTTCGACAAGTGCAAGGGCCGGATCTATCGCGCCATAGTCAATTAATTTCTTTAGTCGTGCAGCAAAGAAGGTAAATTTTCCTTCACTGTCGCTTGGGGCATCACCTTCAGCCAATAGCACGCGCAGGGTCAGGCTTTGGATGGCCGGATTATGGCTAACGGGTACATTGCCCAACAAAGTGACGAGATCTTTGGTGCTGCTGTTGTGCCACATTGTGAGCGGAAAACCGGTGACCGAGGGCGGCAAAAGCCCCACAGAGTCACTTTGAATTTCACTAAGGGTGCTTACCTCTATGTCTGGACGGTTCACTGAACTGGATACTGGTGGTTCGCTCGGTTTGATTGGGTTTTGACCGGGCTCGGTTACAAGCCCAAGGCGCTGCTCATCCAGCCAATCTATTGCCGACAGTGGGGTTTCAGCCGCTAAATAACCGGGTAGCAGCAAGGCAATGGCAAAAAACCTAGCTTTCATTCAGAATCACTGGCTCCTGCGTTAACGTTCGTACCGGATCAAATGAAACCCCGAAATAGGGCCCGATATAGGTATATATCACAAGGGCCANAAAACATATAACGACGAAAACAAAAATCCATTTTAGCAAACGTCCCATCGATCAGCCTTTTTATTTTTGCANTTANCTGTTNCCTTTATATATANCCTTTTGCCTAAGATCACGTCATTCAATAAGATCAATTGCAATTTAGCGGTAGATTGCCAATAAGAANCGAATGAAATTGGTTTTAAATAAAACGGTTGCGCTNATCGGCATGATGGGGGCGGGCAAAACAGCGGTCGGTAAAGCCATTGCCGCGCGTTTGCGCGCACCGTTTATCGATTCTGATAGTGAAATTGAGCGCGCAGCCAATATGAGCATTGCCGAAATTTTTGAGCGCGACGGAGAAGCTTTTTTCAGAGAAAAAGAAAGCCAGATTATCAAGCGCCTGATTGAGGGTGAAAAATGTATTCTGTCCACTGGTGGCGGAGCCTTCTTGGCAGAACATAATCGTCGGTTGATCCATGAAAAAGGTGCCTCTGTTTGGCTTAATGCAGGCCTAGACGTGCTTTGGGGGCGGGTGAAAAACAACCCAAGCCGTCCGCTTTTGCAAACAGAAAATCCGTTTCAAGCCTTGTCTAAATTATATTCAGAACGAAAATCAATTTATGCTCTGGCCGATTTATCGGTCGAATCCGGAGCTCAGATTAGTGTAGATGATATGGCTGATAAGGTCATATTAAACCTATTAAACCGCCCTGATATTCTGGAGAGGCAAGATGGTTGAAAACGTGCATGTCGGCTTGGGCGATCGCGCCTATGATATCATTATCGCCGAGCGGCTCATTGAGCAAAGCGGCGATTACATATCGCCATTTCTCCAGCGTCCAAAAGTTGCAATTGTGACAGATGAAAATGTTGCAAAACAACACCTCAAGCCGCTTGAGGCCGCAATGAACGCAAAAGGAATTCAGGTTAGTTCTTTGGTGCTTCCATCCGGTGAGACAACAAAATCATGGGGCTATTTGACCCAAACCGTTGAGTGGCTGCTGGATCAAAAAATCGAGCGGCGTGATGTTGTAATTGCTTTGGGCGGTGGGGTCATCGGTGATTTGGTAGGATTTGCTGCGGCGATATTAAGGCGCGGGGTCCGCTTTGTGCAAATGCCCACTTCATTATTGGCGCAGGTCGACAGTTCGGTTGGGGGCAAAACGGGAATTAACACTTCGCATGGTAAAAACCTTGTGGGGGCGTTTCATCAACCTTGCTTGGTCTTGGCCGATATTTCTGTTCTAGATAGCCTTGCGCCACGCGATTTTCTGGCGGGATATGGCGAAGTGGTCAAATATGGTTTGCTGGGAAATTCAAAGTTCTTTGATTGGCTGGAAGACAATGGGTCAAAGATGGCGTCGGGCGATCAAAATGCCCGACTAAAGGGCATCAAAACCGCCTGTGAAATGAAAGCTGAAATTGTTGTTCGCGATGAAACCGAACAGGGTGATCGGGCGCTTTTGAACCTTGGGCATACGTTTTGCCATGCCCTAGAGGCCGCCACTGGCTATTCAAGCCGTTTGCTACATGGCGAAGGCGTTGCCATTGGGTGCGCCTTGGCTTTTGAGCTGTCATCGCGTTTGGGGCTCTGCGCGCAAGAAGCACCCAGCCGGGTGCGGTCCCATTTAGCAGATATGGGTATGAAAACCGATTTGAATGATATTCCCGGTGATTTGCCTGATGCGGATGGTTTGCTAGACCTGATGCGACAGGACAAAAAAGTCGTTGATGGTCAACTAAATTTCATTCTGGCCAAAGATATCGGAAAAGCCTTTGTCGCACGTGATGTGGCGCAGGATGCGGTACGCATCCTTCTTAATGATGCCCTTGCGAGCCGATCGGCCCGCTAGAGTTTTTGTTCATTTAGGGTAACTTTAAAACGGGATCTCGTCATCTAGATCACGAGAAGGAAGGCTGCTACTTTCTGCGGCGGGCTCGGGCGAAGAGTATCCACTATCGTAGCCGCCGGGCGCTCCGCCACTGCCACCGGAATCGCCGCGGCCATCAAGCATTGTCAGTGTTGAGCCAAAGCCTTGTAGCACCACCTCAGTGGAATAGCGGTCATTGCCGGATTGATCCTGCCATTTGCGGGTTTGAAGCTGACCTTCAAGATAAACTTTAGAGCCTTTGCGCAGATATTGCTCAGCAACGCGAACGAGGCCCTCGTTAAAAATGGCAACCGAATGCCATTCGGTTTTTTCGCGGCGTTCGCCTGTATTGCGATCTTTCCAGTTTTCTGAGGTTGCAATGCGTAGGTTGCAGACCTTCCCGCCATTGGGAAAATTACGCACCTCGGGATCACGTCCTAGATTGCCTATTAAAATGACTTTGTTTACCGAACCTGCCATTGCCTATCTCCTGTCGAATCCTTTGGTGTGTGTTTACCTAGTTTAGACCACTCAATAAAGGTTAAGGAAAGCCTAATCCACACCGATATAGCAAAATGGGGTTAAAAAGCGGATATACTGTTTAGGTCAAAAAATCGGCCTAATACGTTGATTATTCAGCGGCAATCTTGATCACAGGGTCCATCTTGGACAAGATGTCCGCGGCAAGGTGGCATTTGATCTCATGCCCTTCTTCAAGTCGCCGTGTTGGAGGCACTTCTGTGTCGCAGAGATTATTCGCGACCTCGGATTTCCAACGGCAGCGGGTCTGAAAGGGACACCCAGAGGGCGGATTCATCGCCGAAGGTATATCCCCCTCAAGCACAATATGCTGTTTTTCAACGCTCGTATCCGCGATGGGAACGGCCGAAAGCAAGGCCTCTGTATAGGGGTGATAGGGCGGCGAAAACACTTGATCCGTGCTGCCCAGTTCAACCACATGGCCAAGGTACATCACCATTACACGGTCGCTAAGGTAGCGCACGATAGATAAATCATGACTGATAAACAAAAGCGTGGTTTTTTCGCGGCGTTGAATTTCCATCAAAAGATCTGTTACCGCAGCCTGCACTGATACATCCAAAGCCGATACGGGTTCGTCTGCAACCACAATTCTTGCACCGCCAGCAAAAGCGCGTGCGATCCCAACCCGTTGTTTTTGGCCGCCCGATAACTGGCGCGGCATGCGTTCGGCAAAGGCGCGCGGAAGCTTTACCAGATCCAACAATTCAAGCATGCGCTCGGAGCGGTCCTGATCTGAATTTCCAAATCTGAAAATTTCAAGCGCCCTGATAATTTGCCGGCCCACGGACATCGACGGGTTAAGCGTATCGAACGGATTTTGGAACACCATCTGGATGTCCGCAACAGTTTCCGTATTGCGATCCTCAATTGATGTGCTTTCGATATTTTTGCCATCCAAAAGGATTTCGCCTTCGGTTGCGGTCTCTAACCCCATTAGTACTTTTGCAAAGGTTGATTTTCCACAACCGGATTCGCCAACAATGGCCAAAGTTTCACTTTCGCGCGCTTCAAAGCTAAGTGTTTCATTGGCTTTAACAACCTTTTTGTCGCCCGCAGATCCAAACAAGGCGTTGGCGGCGACTTCATAATATTTCTTCAGGTTGTCTATTTTTAGAACGACCTCACCAGGTTCTGTTTTTTCCGATGTCACGCTGGCTTTGATAGGTGCATGCCAATCAATTTCGGAAAACTTCAAACACCGGCTAAAGTGGCGATCATCGCCCTCAATCACTCCCATTGAAATTTCGCTTTGATTGCAACGGCCCTCTTCATAATAATCACACCGTGGGCCAAAGTTGCAGCCCATAGGACGTTCATGAGGCAGCGGAAAATTGCCTGGTATAGCCACTAAAGGGCGGGCATTTTTATTAGCGCCGGGCAGGGGAATAGATCTAAAAAGCGCTTGGGTATAGGGGTGCTGCATTTTGTCGAAGACATCTTTGATGCTGCCGGTCTCAACCGCCTCACCAGAGTACATCACACAAATACGGTCGCAGGTTTCAAGCACCAATCCAAGGTTATGAGAAATAAAAAGCATTGATGTGCCGTATTTTTTCCCCAGGTCTTTTACCAGTTCAACAACAGCGGCCTCAACAGTGACATCAAGCGCAGTGGTCGGCTCGTCTAAAATGAGCAAGGACGGCTTCGACATCAGCGCCATCGCAATCACAATGCGCTGTTGCTGCCCCCCGGATAATTGATGTGGAAAAGATTTAAGAATACGCTCTGGATCCGGAAGCTTCACGTCGCCAACCACCTCAAGCGCACGTTGATAGGCGGCCTCTTCGGAAATGCCTTCGTGGATCATGGGCACTTCGATGAGCTGTTTGCCAATTTTCATCGCTGGGTTCAGCGAGGCCATTGGTTCTTGGTAAATCATGGCAATTTCATTGCCTCTAATGCCTCGAAGCTCTTCATCGCTCATGGCTGAAAGATCTTGGCCTTTGAATTTTATCTGCCCGCCCACAATACGTCCGTTTACGCCAAGGTCCTGCATTACACCCAAAGCAACCGTGGACTTGCCACAACCAGACTCGCCCACTAACCCGACGGCTTCACCAGGCTGCACATCAACCGAAAAATCCATCACCGCAGGAATTTCTCTTAGACGCGTAAAGAATGAAATTGAAAGCCCGTCGATTTCAAGGATTGGTCCGTCATATTTTGGCTTGGTCATCAGCTATTCCTTTTTTACGGGCGGCAGATCAGTGCCTTACGTCAGTTTACCCTTCACGCTAGTGAGTATCTTAGCGGTCCTTTCGGTTTAATCCTTTAGGCTTTCTTCGCGCAATCCGTCCGCAAGAAGGTTCAATCCTAGAACCAAACTAAGCAGTGCAAAAGACGGCGCTAGAGCAGGGTGCGGGTATATCGACAGAAGTTTGCGGCCTTCGTTAATAGTTGCCCCCCAGTTTGGGCTTTCCGGTTCAAGACCCAGACCAAAAAACCCAAGCGTTCCAAGCAAAATGGTGGTGTAACCGATCCGCAAACAGAAATCGACAATCAAAGGACCGCGCGCATTGGGCAGAATTTCCCAAAGCATAATATACCAAGGGCCTTCGCCTCGGGTCTGGGCGGCGGCCACATAGTCGCGGGTTTTTATATCCATCGCCAAACCGCGTACGATCCTAAAGACGGTTGGCGAGTTAACAAAGACTACCGAGACAAACACTGTTAAAAGCCCACCATCCACGTTGAACAAATCAATCGCATTAAACAGGGTGATTTTACTACCGTCTTCATTAATCAAAGAAATATAAAGCATTAAAAGAACGAATAAAACGCCCGATAAAACGATATTGCGCTTCTGCGGAACAATATACAGTCGAGAGTTGATCAAAACCGTGCAGAAAATCAGTGGAAAGGCAAACAGCACCGCCGCCATATATTGCGGCATTCCTGTTAATCTAATCTCTGGTGTGACGAGCAAATAAAAGAGTAAAATCACTGGAAAGGCGAGAATTAAATTGGCCGCGAATGACAGCGCTGTATCCAACCGGCCACCGTAATAGCCTGCTGGAAGTCCAAGCGTGATGCCCGCCATAAAGGCAAAAAGAGTGGCCAATGGCGCGATCACAATGACCACAGTGCTGCCGGCAATCATTCTGCTGAACACATCGCGGGCCAGTGTATCGCCTCCAAGTAAAAAATAGGAGTACTCATTTTCTTCAGCGCCGCGCATCGGTGTGCCTGGTACTTTGTTTTTCATCCCAGAGACCTGCGACAGCGGATCGTGAGTCAAAATTAAATCTAACGCGCCGGCATAAAAGCCTGCAAAGACCCAAAACATGACAATGGCAAAACCGATCATGCCAATGGTAGAGTCAAAAAGCTTTCCATAAAGGCCGAGCCTGCGCTTGTAGAGGATCGATAAAGCAAACAAAACGACAAGCGATATCCATACAGGCATAAGCTGCATCAATATGCGGATGATGATTTCACCCCAAGATAAAAGTTCCATGCCGCTGCTCCCTTTATGTCACTTTTATGCGTGGGTTGAGGTAGACATAGCCAATATCGGAAATAAGCTGTGTCACCAGTACGACAATTACCGAAACAACCGAAACGCCCAGCAGTAGCTCGATATCATTATTGCCAGCTGCCTGAACAAGAACCCATCCGAAGCCTTTGTAGTTAAACAACGTTTCTACAATCACAACACCATTCAAAAGCCACGGAAATTGCAGCATGATGACCGTAAAGGGTGCTATGAGGGCGTTTCTAAGGGCGTGTTTTACAACAATATTTCGGAAGCTAACGCCTTTCAGGCGAGCGGTTCGGATATATTGTGCCGTCATCACCTCTGCCATCGAGGCACGCGTCATGCGCGCAATATACCCCATGCCGTAAAGTGCGATCGTAATCACCGGCAATAGGAAGTTTTCTATATTTGCATCCTCCATGGCTTTGGTCGCGGTACCTTTAAACCACTTCAACCCAAAGGCTGATGAAGAAAATATTGCGATAAAGATNACGCCNGANACATACTCNGGCGTNGCGGTCGTTGTGATTGCAAANGTNGANAGCGTTCGGTCCGTGCGGGACCCNTCNCGCATGCCTGCGACAACTCCGACAATCAATGCGCTTGGAACCATCACAAGCATCACCCAAAACATCAGTTTCGCTGTGAGCGATAAGCGCGTTCCAATAATCGAGCTTACTTCATCTTTGAAAACAGTNGAATANCCCCAATAGCCTTGCAAAATCCCNCAAAATTTGGGCACATCTTCCAGTTCCATGGCGGGCAGCTGACAGCGCCGCCGTGTTTTGTCATCAGTTCCTTCGATAACATAGCCGGGCAATACGCCAAGCCACTGGCCGTATTTTACAGGCAGTGGCTGAAGATAGCCACGGTTGGATAACATGGTTTGTACTGCGGCATCATCCATCCGAAAGTTACCTTCGGATTTCGCCAATTTTTCCAAATTCGGATAAAGGTTCGTCATAAAAAAGACGATGAATGTAAGGCATAATGCGGTGAACAGCATGACCACTGTCCGCCTAAGTATGAATAGTCCCATTTTATTCCCTGTACCGCTCAGGCAGTGCGTATGGTCGCAGCATTAGCATTTTTTATGTAATCTAGCCACAGCGGGTTTACCGCTGTGGCCATTTTTGGTTCTTAAGCTGTAAAGCCCCATTTGTAGATTTGCGGCAGATACGCAATATGCATATCGCAAACCACGTTTTCTTTGTGGAACCGGTTCAAGCTTCTGAAGTAGGGCTGAATGGTTACACCCTCTTCAACGATCAAAGCCTGACATTTGCCAGCAACCGCACGCCGAGTGTCTGCATCAGCAAGAGAGTTTGCCTCTGCCAGAAGCGCATCAAACTCTGGGTTGTTCCAACCAAATTCGTTCCAAGCTTCGCCAGAGCGATAGGCAAGACCCCAAACTTGTGTCGCCAAAGGACGGTGGTTCCAGTTGGTTGAGCTGTAAGGATATTTCGCCCAATCATTCCAGAATGTTGAACCAGGCAGGATGGTGCGTTTTACTTTAAACCCAGCATCACGAAGCTGCGCAGCAACCGCGTCTGTTGTGTCTTTGCGGTAGCCACCATCGATAGAGATNACCTCATGTTCAAAGTCCATCATGCCCGCTTCTTCCATCAAAGCTTTCGCTTTGGCGGGATCATAGGGCAAACGGCCAACACTTGGATCATACTCTGGATGCATTGGTCCAGCGTGATGGTTATCTGCTGTAATACCGATATTGTTAAGGCCCAATTCAAGACAGACACTGTTGTCAACGGCCATAGCAAGTGCTTGACGCACGCGTTTATCGCCGTATTTAGGTTCGGTTTCTTGGTTTGCACGGATAACAATCGTTGCGCCAGAGGCAACGGTTGATTGAGCCATGCCCAGTCCGGCCATAATGTCGATGAATTCGCCATCAACATCCCATACCGCATCAACTTCATCAGCTTCAACAGCAGCCACCCATGAGGATGGGTCAGTGCCGTAATCNATGAATTCAAAGCGGTCCAGATGTGCGCCTTTGCCTGCGGCATAGCCCCACCAGTCATGATCTTCATTGCGAACGATCACGCCTTTAACACCAACCTCAAGCGATTCTGGCTTATAAGGACCGGTGCCAACGGCGGTACCCAACATATTGTCAGGATTGTGACTGCTGTGCACAATAGCGGCTGGATAATCGGCCATGCCTGCGATGATTGTAATATCAGGTGCAGAGGTGTTTAGTTGAACGGTGTGGCTGTCTACCACAACGATTGCGCCATCAGCAGCTTGGCCTGAATCGGCATCAATNAGCGTTGCCATACGGCCAGCCATTGAGTTGCCTTCAACGGACTTATCACACCAGCCAGCAATATTGCGCGCAACGTCGTCGGCTGTAAAATCATCACCATTGTTCCACTTAACGCCTTTGCGAACGTTCAAAGTGTACTGTGTGGCATCTGCGTTGGCGCTCCAGCTTTCTAGAAGCATAGGATTAAAGCTACCATCGTTGTTGTATTCCACGAGNTACTCAAGCCAGCCTGCAGTGTAAGTGGCAATTTGCGTCCAGTCATAAGTTCTTGGATCTTTGAGCGCCCGAACTTCCATTTGGAAACGGATTGTTCCGCCTTGCTTCATGTGCCCGCCAGCTAATGCGGGTGTCGCCAGCCCNCCAAGAGCGCAGGCGGCAGAGGCTGATAGGCCCAAAGCCGTTGTGCGAGATAAAAATTCCCGGCGNTCAAGCTGACCGGACTTAAGTTCTGTGGCATACATTTCCGCTGCCGGGTGAATGTAGCTCTCGCTACGGTTGTTATGCGTCATAGTTTTTTCTCCCTGTGACAATTTCGGAGGCTCTTAATTCACTGAATGGGCCGTTTTAATTGCCCGAGCAAACAGCACTTTAGCTCCCTATGAGTTCATACGGCATTAATTTTTGCAAGACGTCAATAACATTGATCGGCACTTTTTGGTTCAGGAACGACATTGAGCAATTCTAAATACGACATAATTTGNAAATATTTTCAAAGCGTTCATTTCAAATCATGCGAATTTTCCAANGNCATATAGGCGAAAATAAAGCTGCCTGTGTTAATATAAATATTGAATGGCGGCAGTAATTCGAAAACTAACTTCTGCAATAAATCAAAATGATAATTTTTAGCCAGTATTTCTAGGGCGAGTATATGCGTAAAAAAACAGNTTTTTTTTGGTTTTAAAGGAAGCCAANAGAGATATTNCTCAANAAAACGATTAACCTNTAGAATGTGTCGCATNAAACCAATGCCAGTGCCTCATTTTGCTACGAAACCATGTGCGCTGCCGTTTGGCAAATTGCCGTGTGGCGATTGTTGCGGATTGCTGTGCCTGTTCCAAAGACAGTTGCCCACGAAGGTGGGCAATCAATTCACGCGCGCCAATAGCCTTGGAGGACAATTGGTTTTCATTCCAGTTTGGCAGATGCCCTGCGGCTTCTTTTAGCGCGCCAGCTTTNACCATTTTTTCAAAACGCTGTNCAATTCGGGTATTGAGCCATTCCGTATCTGTTTCCATGACGATTGCGCAGCAATTTTCAAGCGNCAAATCTGGCGTGGGTGTTTGAGAATGCCAATACGAAAGTGATTTTCCGGTAGCCTGCTGCACTTCCCACGCCCGCTGGACGCGCATCGGGTTTTGAACGTCTAGCTTTTGAATAGTGTCTGCATCTATATCGTCTAGTAAAATTTGAAATCCATATTTCCGNACTCGGTCGTTTGCTTCTTGTCGTAAACTTTCAGAAATCGGTGGAAGCTCGGCAAGCCCCTGCGTCAGGGCTGTGAAATAAAGCCCTGTCCCCCCCGTTANAATTGGCCTTTTGGCCTCACGTATCAGCGGCCGCACTTCCCGTAACCAATGACCAACAGAATAATGCGCATCCCGCGCAAGGTGGCCGTAAAGCGCGTGGTCTATTTCTGCTTCATCCTCGGCGCTTGGTCGGGCACTTAAAACGCGCCAATTTGAATAGACTTGAATGGCATCGGCATTCACGATCAAACCGCCATGCCTGCGCGCAATTTCCATCGCCAAGTCCGACTTGCCAGATGCGGTGGGTCCCGCAATCAAGATCGGCTGCCTATGGTCAACACGTTCGAGGTCTGTTAGGGAAAAACTGTTCATCCGTGTGCATACGATCCTTGGCCTTTTTGCGTCAAGGCGATATGGCCAAAATGTGATGCGCGATTAGGGTCGCCAACTGGCGGCATATTGGCATAAAATTAGTAATATGCGCAAGGAGTGCAATATGGATCAAACCCTCGCCCCAAAAACGACATTTACCCGCGTGATGCTGAAAATCTCTGGTGAAGCCCTGATGGGCGACCAAGGATTTGGGCTGCATCCCCCGACAGTTGAACGGGTCGCGCGTGAGGTCAAGACGGTGCATGATCTGGGGGTTGAAATTTGTATGGTTATCGGCGGCGGTAATGTTTTTCGCGGCTTACAGGGCAGTGCGCAAGGAATGGAACGCACAACTGCAGACTATATGGGTATGCTGGCCACGGTGATGAATGCCCTAGCCGTGCAAAGCGCTTTGGAAAGCATCGGTGTATATACCCGGGTTATCAGCGCAATCCCAATGGATCAGGTTTGTGAGCCCTATCTTAGACGCCGCGCGGTGCGGCACCTCGAAAAAAAGCGGGTGTGTATTTTTGCTGCCGGAACTGGCAACCCTTATTTTACCACCGATACTGCAGCGACGCTCAGAGCAAGCGAAATGGCCTGTGAGGCGATTTTTAAGGGCACAAAAGTCGATGGTGTATATGATAAAGATCCGGTCACAAATGCCGATGCTGTTCGCTATGACAAAATATCATACGATGATGTTCTAGCCAAGCACCTAGCTGTTATGGATGCAAGTGCGATTGCTCTTGCGCGGGACAACAATCTACCGATCATCGTATTTTCATTGGATGAACCGGGCGGATTCAAAGGTATTCTTGATGGCGAAGGAACCTATACAACCGTTTCTGATTGACGTTTGAATTGTGTTCAAGCAGATCGTGCTTTAATCTTGCACTCAAAGGGCAATAAAACAGAGCAAAGAAAATAAGAGAAAAGACTATGTCAGACGATTTTATGCTTGATACCGATGATTTACAACGCCGCATGGATGGCGCGATGGCTTCTTTGAAAACCGAATTTGCATCCCTGCGAACCGGCCGGGCCTCTGCTTCAATGCTTGAGCCGGTTTATGTCGAAGCCTACGGGCAACGCACTCCGATCAACCAAGTGGGCACAGTCAATGTGCCAGAGCCCCGTATGGTGACAGTGAATGTATGGGATAAATCAATGGTTGGCGCGGTAGAAAAGGCCATTCGCGAAAGCGGTCTTGGCATCAACCCGCAACTTAATGGCACAATTATTATGCTGCCAATCCCAGAACTGAATGAAGAGCGCCGCCGCGAATTAACCCGGGTGGCTGCGCAATATGCAGAACACGCCAGAGTTTCTATTCGAAATATTAGGCGCGATGGAATGGATCAGATTAAAAAAGCCAAAACCGATGGAATGTCCGAGGACGACCAAAAGATTTGGGAAACAGAGGTACAAGAGTTAACCGATACGGCGATTAAAGCTGTTGATGACGCGCTTACCTCTAAGCAATCAGAAATTATGCAAGTTTAAGGGTCAGCAAAAAAGTTAGTTTAATGAAAAATTTTGATAAAAATAATAAAACTCCTAATCACGTTGCTATTATTATGGATGGCAATGGACGTTGGGCGCAGGCGCGCCGCAGGCCACGTCTTTTTGGCCATCGTGTTGGTGCAGCCCGCATCCGGGAAATATTGGAAAGCTGCCCTAAACTGGGCGTAAAATATCTTACTATCTTTGCCTTTTCGACAGAAAACTGGAAACGAACGCAAGCGGAAGTCGCCGGTTTGATGAGCCTGTTTGAGAAATATATTCGCAAAGAAGCCGCAAACCTTAAAAATAACGGAGTGCGGGTGCGTTTCATTGGCGATCGCATTAGGCTTGAAGATAAGCTCGTTGATTTAATGGATGATTTAGAGCTTATGACCCAAGATAATGATCTTGTGCATTTAACCGTTGCGATAAATTATGGCGGCCGGGATGAAGTTGCACGCGCCACGCGCCGACTGGCTCATGATGTTGAACTAAAAAAACTATCTGCAAAAGATGTAAACGAAGAAACATTGCCCAAATATCTCGATACTTATGTTTTGCCGGACCCTGATCTGGTGATTAGAACCTCTGGTGAGGCCCGCATTTCAAATTTCCTTCTCTGGCAATCAGCCTATGCAGAATATGAGTTTATCGATACCTTGTGGCCCGATTTCACAGCTGACGTCTTTGAAAAGGTCGTCGCCGGTTATTCCCAACGCTCTCGGCGTTTTGGAGGTGCCTCTGTATGATGGGCGCAAAGGGCTGGAGCGATCTTACACCTAGACTGGGGTCTGCGTTGGTGTTGGCCACGATTGCAGGGCTTGCCCTTTGGGTTGGTGGGCTTTGGTTTGCTGGTTTAATCGTTATTATTATAGCGGCAATGGTTTGGGAATTGGGGTCAATGCTGACCGCAGGCTCAAAGCTTAAGATATGGATCATCACGGGCCTCGCTGCCTTTACGATCATAGCCACATCAGTTTGGGATGCTTTATGGGTCAGTGTAACACTGCTACTCATATCAGCAGTCCTTCAACGGATGTTCTTTGTGCACCATAAAAATATAGGAGCAGTGTTTTCTTTTGCGATTATGTCTGCTGGCACAGTTCTATTTGATTTGCGACAAGACTTTGGCTTGCCGATTATACTTTGGCTGATTTGTTTGGTGGTCTTTACCGACGTGGCCGGTTATTTCGTGGGCAAAACTATCGGAGGGCCTAAATTTTGGGCCAAAGTGAGCCCAAAAAAAACTTGGTCTGGAACGCTTGGCGGGTGGTTTGTTGTGGCGGTTATTAGTTTTGTTGTGAAAGATTACGTTGCGCCGCAAACTACAGTTTTTGGCTTTGTTCTTTTTTCTGTCTTTTTATCATTTGCTGGTCAGATAGGGGATATTTGCGAAAGCGCTCTTAAACGGGTCTGCGGTGTGAAAGACAGCTCGAACCTTATTCCCGGTCATGGGGGGTTATTAGACCGATTTGATGCAATGGTGGGGGCAACACTTGGATTTATACTCACCGCTCCTTGGGTATTTCCTGTATGAAGCGGGTCAGTATTTTAGGCGCTACTGGTTCCATCGGTCAAAATACAATCGACCTTATTCGACGCGATATGGACAACTTTGAGGTGGTGGCGCTGACTGGTGGGCGTAATGTTGCTTTGCTGGCAAAATCAGCCATTGAGCTTGGCGCCAAACATGCCGCCATTGCAGAGGACGCGCTTTATCAAGACCTCAAAAATGCTCTGGCGGGCAGCGGTATCAGCGTTAGCGCCGGTAAGTTGGCTATTGCCCAGGCCGCTGCAATGCCAGTTGATTGGGTGATGTCATCTATTGTGGGCGCCGCTGGACTTGAACCAGGGTTGATCGCCATGTCTAATGGTGCAAATCTCGCCTTGGCAAACAAAGAAAGCATGGTGGCCGCTGGAGGGTTGATGAAAGCAACCGCTGCAGAAAACAACGTAATGATTTTGCCCGTAGATAGTGAACATTCCGCTATTTTCCAAGCTCTTACAGGCCAAAGTAAAAGTGCTGTTGAGCGCGTTATTATTACCGCCTCTGGTGGTCCATTTAGGAACTGGTCAAACTCAGAACTTGCGACAGTTACGCCAGAGCAGGCTATGGTTCATCCTAATTGGTCGATGGGAACACGAATTACAATTGATAGCGCATCTATGTTTAATAAAGGCTTGGAAGTCTTAGAAACAAAAGAGTTTTTTGAAATAGAGGCTTCGCAAATTGAGGTTTTAATTCACCCTCAGTCCATTGTTCATGCGCTTGTTGGTTTCCACGATGGTAATTTGCTCGCACATGTCGGGCCACCCGATATGCGTCATGCGATTGGATTTGCGCTTTACTATCCTGATCGCAAACCTTTGCCGCTCAACCGGCTCGACCTTACTAAGATAGGGCAACTGGATTTTTCAGAGCC
>PBSX01000115.1 GCA_002726375.1 Marinovum sp. | reverse complement strand
GCCCCGCTAACCGAGGCCTTTTACTAGATTAAATCACCCTAAGCTTTTTAAGGCACAGT
Source organism: Marinovum sp. (assembly GCA_002726375.1). Taxonomy (GTDB): domain Bacteria; phylum Pseudomonadota; class Alphaproteobacteria; order Rhodobacterales; family Rhodobacteraceae; genus CABZJG01. The sequence goes on along the minus strand of PBSX01000115.1, from coordinate 8,478 downwards.
GGGCTGTTTAAGGTACATCTCCTTCAATGCCCTCAACATAAAACATCATGCCGGCCAATGCGCCATCATCAGCTGTTTCGCCCTCAGCCAACCATGGTGTGCCATCTTGCTTATTCAAGGGACCAGTAAATGGTTCATATTCACCAGAAGCAATTCTGAATTTCAAAGCCAAGGCTTCAATTTTTACATCCGTTGGCACAGCACTAGAGATTTCGCCAATGCCAACCATTTGATCGCCAATGCCGTGCCATGTGTCGACTGAACTCCACGTGCCATCCAAAACTGCTTGCGTCCGCTCGATATAATACGGTGCCCAATTATCAATAATGGATGATACCCGCGGGGAAGGACCATAGTCGGCCATATCAGCTGCTTGACCAAAGGTGATGACATTTCCAGCTTTTTGAGCTGCTGCATGCGGCGCTGTTGTGTCTGTATGTTGAAGGATCACATCGGCACCCTGTTCAATCAAAGCTTGGGCCGCATCGGCTTCTTTTGCTGGATCAAGCCAAGTATAAATCCAGATAATTTTGAACTCAACGTCGGGGTTCACTTTCTTAGCGTGGATATAAGCAGAGTTGATACCTCTGACGACTTCTGGAATTGGAACAGAGGCGATGTATCCGACAATATTTGATTTTGTCATACTGCCTGCAATATGACCTTGGATCGCCCTACCTTCGTAGAACCGCGCAGAATACGTCGAGACATTTTCAGCACGCTGGTATCCTGTTGCATGTTCGAATTTCACATTTGGGAACTTTTTCGCAACGCTGATCGTTGGATCCCCGTAACCGAATGATGTTGTGTAGATCAGGTCCGTGCCNTGCAGAGCCATTTGTGTCATNACACGCTCAGAGTCCGCNCCTTCTGCCACATTTTCCTGATAAACCATTTCAACTTTNTCCCCGAAGTATTCCTTCATCACCAAAGCATTTTCATGGTGGATTTGTGTCCAGCCACCATCGTTAATTGGTCCCACATAGACAAAACCAACTTTCAAATCAGCAGCTAATGCAGCTGTTGCTGAAAGCGCCGCGGCGGTTATTGCGCCCAGAATTCTTGTTTTCATAGTACTCTCCCAAGTTTAATATTTCATATCATCCAGATTTGTGGAACACTTTACCCAAAGAAGCAGGAGATGCCTGTTTTCCACGCACTGACATAAACACCAGCACCAAGATTGTTATCAGATATGGCGCCATAGACAAGTATTCTACTGGAATCTTTGAGCCTGCAGCCTGTAAATTTAACTGGAGAACGCTCACTCCGCCAAATAAATAGGCTCCTACAAGTACACGCCACGGCTTCCAATTTGAAAATACAACAATTGCCAGAGCTATCCAGCCAGCACCCGCAGTCATTCCCTCTGTCCACTGCGGAACTCGTACAAGGCTGACATATGCACCGCCTAGCCCGCTGCACGCCCCCCCAAACATAATTGCTAAAAGGCGAACCCTCACGACATTATAGCCCAAGGCATGCGCAGCATCATGATTTTCGCCAACCGAGCGCAAAACCAAACCGCGCCGGGAGCGCATCAAAAATATCCAAACCGCTAAAACCAACAATAATGCAAAGTACACGATTAGGTCATGCGAAAAGAACATTTTTCCAAAGATGGGGATATCAGACAGAAGAGGAATTTCAAATTTACCCAAGCTGGGTGCTTGTTTGCCTTCATAGTTTTTACCGATCATTGCAGACAGGCCAAGTCCAAATAACGTTAATCCCAAACCGCTAGCAACTTGGTTTGCCAGTAAAACTTGAGTCAAAACNCCAAACACAAGGGATATTAGAGCAGCGGCAAAAGCAGCGGCGATAAATCCAATCAAAGGATTACTTGTTAAAATTGCAACGGCAAATCCAACCACTGCTCCAGTAATCATCATTCCTTCCACGCCCAAATTTAAAACGCCTGATTTTTCAACAACCATTTCACCAATTGCCGCCAATAGTATTGGCGTTGCAGAAACCATTAATGAAGCCACCAATAGACTGGGNTTGATATTCATAATCTCTATCATTTCTTANNCCCTAGTCTGATCCGGTNGGTAATGAAAAGGTCGGTTGCGAGAAGAAAAAACAACATCATACCTTGAAAAGCCTGCATAGAAGAAGACGGGATTTTTAGCTCCTGCTGGACAATCTCTCCGCCAATGTAAGTAAGCGCAAGAAGAAGCCCAGAAAGTAAAATTCCCANAGCATTCAATCTACCCAAATAAGCNACNACGATTGCTGTAAATCCATAGCCGGAATGGAATGAGCTGGTAATCTGTCCAGCTGGCCCGGCGACCTCCAACACACCCGCCAGACCCGCTGAAGCGCCGGATATTCCGAGGCAAATATAAACAATTTTATCGGGGGCGATACCCGAAAAGCGTGCCGCACGCGGCGCTTCACCGGTGATTTTGACCTGAAAGCCTAGGATGTGAGCCCTCATGAAAAAATGCGTTACAACCACAAACAAAAGCGCGGCGATCACTCCCAAATGAATGCCNGTATTTGGGATTAACTCTAGGTTTGCTGCACTGGGATACTGCTGTAGGTTTCGTGATCCGGGAAATCCATGTCCGTCTGGGTTTTTCAAGATACCTTGACTGACNGCGGTCAAAATTGACGTTGCNACATAGACCAGCATCANCGAGACCAGAATTTCATTTGTTTTGAAGCGATTTTTCAAAACGGCAGGTATCATTGCCCAGGCAAAACCACCCAATATNCCAGCAGCAAGCATCAANGGGAATATAAAGCGGCTTTCAAGAGGATAAANTGCTAGGGCCGCGGCCGCCCCNCAAATTGCACCGATAATATACTGACCCTCAGCACCGATATTCCAAATTCCNGCGCGAAAACCAAAAGAAAGACCTGTTGCAATTATAATAAGGGGCGCTGCTTTTATCAAAACCTGAGATCGGTAGAAAAACGCAAACTCACCGAAAATAGGTTCCCAGAATATCATCTTGATCGNCTCAAACGGCGGCTTNCCAAGCANNGCAAACATNATNCCGCCTACAATCATGGTTANNACCACNGCAANCACAGGTGTCACAGCCGTCATCACACGCGAAGGTNCAAGTCGTTTTTCCAGCCGGATCATTGNGCCGCNTCCTGCGGTGTTGCACCGCCCATCATCANNCCNATTTGATCAAGGCTTAAATCTGCGGTTGGCAATATATCAGACAGCACTCCGGCATTGAGCGCCCCGAAGCGGTCACTGATTTCCAAAAGTTCATCAAGGTCTTGCGAAATGACAATAATCGCCGCGCCCTGACTGGCCAAATCAAGCAGGGCTTGGCGAATGGCCGCGGCGGCCGCGGCATCAACACCCCATGTGGGTTGATTGACCACCAGCACATCCGGGTTTTGCAGCACTTCACGGCCGATGACAAACTTTTGCAAATTGCCGCCGGACAAGGATCTTGCCGCATTGCCGGCGCTGGGCGTGCGGACATCAAATTGGGCGATGATATCTTTGGTAAAGCTTTTTGCCTTGGCCCAATTCACAAATCCGTTTCGCACCAGTGACTGCCGTTTTGCACCGGTCATCACGGCATTTTCAATCAAGCTCATATTGGGCGCTGCTGCATGGCCAAGTCGCTCTTCAGGAGCGCTAAAAAGTCCCAAGGCTCGGCGATCAACAGGGCCAAAATGCCCAATCGCCTGCCCGCCCATCTGGACCATATTTTTTGCACAGGTGCGTTCGCCCGAAAGCGCCGACAGCAGTTTGTCCTGACCATTTCCGGCCACGCCCCCCAACCCAAGCACCTCGCCGGCGTGTACAGAAAAACTGACGTCTTTTAAGGCAGTGCCAAAGGTATCAAGCGCAGGCATCGACAGCCCACACACCTCAAGCCCGACATCTCCGACTTTACCGGCTTGCTTTTGCGGCGCTTCAAAGCTAGCGCCCACCATCATTTCGGCCAGTGCCCGCGCTGTGGTCTCTGCAGGCGTGCATGTGGCCACTTTTTGGCCGCGCCGCAAGATCGTTGCGGTATCACAAAGGGTGCGAATTTCCTCTAGCTTGTGACTGATATAAAGGATCGATGTGCCTTCAGATTTAAGCTGACGCAGGGTGGTGAAAAGAATCTCGACCTCTTGCGGGGTTAAAACCGACGTGGGTTCATCCATAATGAGCAGTTTTGGGTCTTGCAGCAGGCAGCGAATAATTTCGACCCTCTGCCGCTCACCCGCTGAAAGGCTCCCGACAGTCCGCCATGGGTCGAGCGGCAAACCATAGGCTTGCGACACTTCGGAAATCTGGCTTGCAAGATCACGCTGCGCCGGTGGATTTTCCATACCAAGAGCGATATTTTCGGCCACAGTAAGCGCATCAAAAAGTGAAAAATGCTGAAATACCATACCAACGCCTGCTGCGCGGGCTACACGTGGTTCAGCTGGTGCAAAAGGAGTGCCTGCAAAAACCATCACACCCCTGTCAGGTTTGACCAATCCATAGATGATTTTCACCAAGGTGGATTTACCAGCGCCATTTTCACCCAAAAGCGCATGCACTTCACCGTGACCAATGTCAAAGGATACTGCGTCATTGGCCACAACCCCCGGATAGGCCTTGGTGACATCATTGATTGTTAACAAAGCCTCGCTCACGCTCTTCTCCCTTGCTCGCTGGCTTGCAATTGTTTTCGTTCTAATAAATCAGCCGCCACACCGATGGCAATCTGGGTGGGCTGTTTTCCATACTCTGGCCGCCCTATCGGACAAATAATGCGGTTTATTTGTGCATCTGAATGACCCAAGGCCTGCAATCTTCGCCGAAATCTCGCCCATTTCGTGGCCGACCCAATCAATCCAGCCCAGTTAAACTTATGGGACAAAAGTTGATGACACAGCTCAAAGTCCAATGCATGAGAGTAGGTCACTATAAGATGTGCACTGCCAGCAGGCGCATGGCGCAATGCCGCGGCCGGCTCGGCGACGGGAAGAACCGTCACGCCGACTGGAACATTTTGCGGAAATCGGTCTTTGGCCGTATCAACCCAGATAATTTCAAGCTCGTTCAACGGCGCTAATATCTGCACCAAAGCGCGCCCTACATGGCCGGCACCCCAAATCCAAAACGGCTGGGCAGCGTCCGTAAGTGGTTCGATCATCCAGCCGTCTATCAAGCTTGCTGTTGGTACAGCTCCTTGACTGCGTGCCAAAGCGGCGGCGCGTTTAACAGCCAGTGGCGCGGCTTTATCAGTGCTGGGCTCAACCGGGCGCGCAAAGAGCAAAGCCTCTTTTTGCGGTAAATTGTGCTCTGTGAAAACTTCTGTCAGCAGCTCCACGTATCCGCCGCAACATTGCCCCAACTCGGGGCCCAAAGGATGCGATGATAGCCTTCTGCTTTCGCCGCTATTCGCAGCCAATTCTTGGCGTGCGTGCACAGTGGCTTGATATTCCAAAGCCCCGCCGCCAATGGTGCCGCTTTGACCGCCTTGCCACACCAGCATGGCGGCGCCGGGCTCACGCGGAACAGAGCCTTTGGTGCGGGCCACAACAATGCGCGCCACCGGTCCATGGCACGCGATCAGCTGTTCTAGAGCAGATCGGTCAAACCCCATGGCGCATCCTTTCGATAGACATAAGGATTTGCTCGGCCGTGGCCGGTGCATCCAACGCAGGATAGCTTTTGCCACAGCTCAACAGCGCATCGCTTAGGGCCATCAGAACTGAAATGCCAAGCATCAGCGGCGGCTCACCAACCGCTTTNGACCGATAAATTGTCTGCTCTGAGTTCGGTGCGTTCCAAAGCGCAACATTGAATATNTCCGGACGATCGCTGATCGCAGGAATTTTATAGGTNGATGGAGCATNTGTNAGCAATTTGCCTTTNGNGTTCCACACNAGTTCTTCTGTTGTGAGCCANCCNGCACCTTGCACATAACCGCCTTCGATTTGGCCAATATCNAGCGCCGGATTAAGGCTGCTNCCNACATCATGTAAAATNTCTGCGCGCAAAATACGGTTTTCCCCGGTNAGCGTGTCGATCACCACTTCACTGACCGCCGCCCCATAGGCAAAGTAATAAAACGGACGGCCCGACCCCTTGATGCGGTNCCATGATAAATCCGGTGTTTTGTAAAACCCNGTGGACGAAAGGCTAATGCGGTTTTCATAACAGATTTTGCAGGCTTCTGCGAAAGACAGCTTCATGGCGCCGATGTGTACCGCTCCNTCCTGAAAGCGAATATCCTGCANTGTGGTTTGGTATTTTTGCNCCAAGAACTCTGCCATACGGCCGNAAATNACGTCGCANGCNTGTTTGACCGCCATCCCGTTTAAATCACTNCCCGAACTGGCGGCTGTTGCCGATGTNTTGGGTACCTTGGCTGTATCNGTGGCGGTGATTTTGACCTGTTCAATCGAAACGCCAAAGCATTGTGCGGCCACTTGCGCCACTTTTTGAAACAGCCCTTGACCCATTTCAGTACCGCCGTGGTTCATCCTAATGGTGCCGTCTTGATACACATGCACCAACGCGCCTGCCTGGTTAAGATGGCTCAGCGTAAATGAGATGCCGAACTTCACCGGCGCCAGCGCCAGACCCTTTTTCAAAATGCGGCTCGATGCATTCCATTCGCGCAGCGCGGCGCGGCGTGCGTGATAATCGCTGCTTTCGACTAGGGCCTCAGTCATTTCATTTAAAATAAAATCCTTGACCTCCATGCCATAAGGCGTGGTTTGAACAGCCCGCTTTGAGGGTGGTGCAGAAAGGTTTAACGCGTTGGCATCACAGTAATAATTCCGCTGCCGGATGGTCAGCGGATCAATCCCTAAATGATGCGCCACATGATCCATCAATCGTTCAATGCCAAGCATCCCCTGCGGTCCGCCAAAGCCGCGAAACGCTGTGGCGCTTTGAGTGTTGGTTTTAAGGCGGTGACTTTCGATCCGACAATGCAGTAGGTGATAGGCATTATCAGCATGCAGCATGGCGCGGTCCGCCACCGGCAGGGATAAATCCTGCGCCCAGCCGCAACGCGCATAGTGCACAAAACTGACCCCGCTGAGCCGTCCTTCATCATCAAATCCAGCCGCATACTCGATATGGAAATCATGCCGCTTGCCCGTGATCATCATATCGTCATCACGGTCATAGCGCATTTTACACGGCGCTTTTGTCATCTGCGCAGCAACGGCGCAAGAAACCGCCAAAGCATTGCCTTGGCTTTCCTTGCCGCCAAAACCGCCGCCCATGCGGCGCACTTCAACGCGGACATCCTGAAGTCCCAAACCCAATGCTTCGGCCACTTTATGTTGAATTTCGCTTGGGTGCTGGGTTGAGCTGTGCACAACCATTTCCGTGTCCTCTTGTGGAATAGCAAGCGCAGCCTGCCCCTCAAGATAGAAATGTTCTTGGCCGCCAATCTCAAGCCGACCTTTTAGCTGATGTTTGGCACCCGAAATCGCTTTGAGAGCATCGCCCTTTTGATAAATTCGAGGGCCTTCTTCAAATCGGCTGTCTGCGGCCAAAGCATTCTCAATCGACAGCAGCGCCGGCTTTTGGTCATATCTGATTTTACCCAACCGGGCCGCCTTGCGCGCCGACAGATGGGTTTTAGCCACGACCAGAAATAGCGGTTGTCCAAAATACTCCACCCGATCCGATGCCAACAAGGGCTCATCATGCACACTTGGCGAGACATCATTTGCAAATGGCAAATCATCGGCGCAAATCACCACAACCACATCTGCGGCGCTGCGCACAGCACTTAGATCCATTTCGGTCAGGGTGGCGCAGGCAACATCCGAAAGCCCAAAGGCCAAATGCAATGTGCCTTCTGGGCATGGGATATCATCAATATAGCGCGCCGCGCCCGTGACGTGCAGCGCGGCAGCATCATGGACAAGGGGTTTAGCAACACTCATGGGATGACCTCAAGCACGTTACTTTCAACACCCGAAAGATCATGAAAATATCGAATTAAAAGGTTGTGGGCAGTTTTGATCCGGTAATCCGCCGAAGCGCGCATATCGTCTATCGGGGCAAAGTCTTGGGACCAAGCCGCTTTGCTTGCTTCTAGGCTTTCAATGCTCCAAGGCAGATCCAAAATCGCTTGTTCGACATGCTGCGCCCGTTTGGGAACACCGGCCATCCCGCCAAACGCTATATCAGCCGAGGCAATTTTACCGTCCTGCACGCAGATATTAAAACATCCACAAAGTGCGGAAATATCCTGATCAAAGCGTTTTGAGATTTTGTAGCAGCGCAGGTCTGGCGCTGTTTTCGGGACCAACACCGCTTCGATAAATTCGCCGCGTTGCAAGTCTTGCCGGCCATAGTCAATGAAAAAATCCTCAAGCCGGATTATTCTGCGCGCTGCACCTTGACGTAGTCGCAAGCTGGCGCCAAGGGCGATGAGCGCTGGCGCGCTGTCCCCGATCGGTGAACCATTGGCTATGTTTCCGCCCAAAGTAGCCGCCATGCGCACCTGAGTAGAGCCATATCTTTTAAGCATCGAGGCGAAAGAC